>JAGCNM010000041.1 GCA_017645955.1 Candidatus Saccharimonadota bacterium | reverse complement strand
CAAAGTATCATTCGGACCTAACTTTTCACTCCCAAACCAGTTGCCCTGGCCCATTAAGAACGGGAAGTTGCGCACATGTTGGTTAGCTTGGAAATCAAAACGTTCAAGTAACTCATCTCTAACCAAATCCATCTTCTCGTCAAGTTCTTTATAGAAACCATCCCAATCTGCTTCCTTTCTTTCACCAAGACAAATACCGTGTTTAATTCCAATGCGGACTAAGTTAACTGTCGTAAAAGAAAGATTACCTCGTCCCGTTACAATTCCATCAGATTCCGGGAATACAGAAGCGAAAACGCGGGTACGGCAACCCATCGTCGCAATTTCTGTGCGATAATCGCCTTTTTTATAATATTTGAGGTTGTATGGCGCATCTACAAAGCAGAAATTCGGGAATAAACGTTTTGCAGAAACTTCCATTGAACGCTTAAAGATGTCGTAATTTGGATCTTCCGGATTATAGTTAATTCCCTCTTTAACTTTAAGAATTGAAATTGGGAAGATTGGCGTTTCGCCTTTCCCTAAACCATTTTCTGTAGCTTGTAAGAGATTTAACGAAACTAGACGACCAGCCGGCGTAGTATCAGTACCAAAGTTAATTGAAGTAAATGGCACCTGAGCGCCCGCGCGAGAATGCATTGTGTTTAAATTATGCACAAAACCTTCCATCGCTTGTAAAGTTTCTCTCTCTACGTCATCATTTGAAGCCTCGATGACTTCTTTCGGCCACTTTGCCTTCTCTAACTTTTTATCATCACCATATTCATAGTTGTCTTTAATTTCTAGGTCGATTTTCTTTCCAGTAAACTTATTGTATTTACTGAGATTTCGCTTCAAAGCTTTTCTAAATGATTTATTTACACCAGGCGCCATAGCATAGTCGAAATTAGGAATTGATTGACCGCCATGCTGTTCATTTTGGTTGGCTTGAAGGAGGATAGCCGCAAGAGCAGTATAAGAACTAATTGAATTTGGAGTTCGGAGATGACCATGTCCAGTATTAAACCCGCCATTTTCAAATAAGACAAATGGATCAGACTGACAACATGTAAGAGTACCAGTAGCGTAGAAATCCAAATCATGAATATGGATATCGCCATTATCATGAGCGGCAGCGATATCAGGTCTAAGTAGTAATGATTTTGCAAATACTTTTGAACCTTCAGCTCCGAATTGTAGCATCTTGCCCATTGCTGAGTCGCCATCAACGTTCGCATTTGAACGCTTAATATCGGAATCATCCGAGGCGTCGGCATGTGAAATCGTACGATAAATCATCATTAAGTCAGATTTAGCATCACGAACCCTAGAACGCTCCTGGCGATAACGAATGTAAGCCCGAGCGGTCTTCTTAAAACTAGACTCCATCAATACTTCTTCGACAATATCCTGAATTTGCTCGACATTTGGAGTCCTAGCTGTAATTTTTTCTTCAGCACGTTGTAAAACTTTTTCAGCTAAAGCCTTGGCGCGCTCGGCCTTAAATTCCTCAGTAGCAAGACCCGCCTTAGTGATAGCTTCAACAATTTTCTCCGGATCGAACTTAACTATCTTACCATCTCTCTTGACAATCCGTTTAAACATAAAAATACCTCCTTCACGTATTTTATTTGTTTTTTGATATGACCTTCTGTAGAATGCGGACCGTATCGGTAATGCTATTTCGGTTTCGACCCTACATTTAGCGTCTTAGAAGTAGTATATAACACTATATATGGAATTACAATACTTTTTATGCTAAAATGTAAAAATTACAACAATAACAGGTCTATTTCAAAAAACCATTAATGATTTTCGATTCAGCTTCTTTTTTTGTTAATCCTAGAGTCATTAATTTAGTTAATTGATCGCCCGCAATTTTTCCAATCGCCGCTTCGTGAATTAATTCCGCATTAATATTTGCCGCCTCGAGTGACGGAGTAGCAATCACTTTTGCGTCGTCCATTAAAATAGCATTACACTCAGAATGCCCCCGACATTTATTATTACCAACAATAGTAAGCTTCAAGTTTTGTCGTGAAACATCCTGGGCAATTGCTCTTGAAACAACATCTGCCGTCGAATCTACACCATCCAAAATGACATTATAACTACTTTCGGCTTTTTGTCGTCCATGTGTCATTAAGCGTTCTTTTACTACTAATTTTGCTCTATCTCCTAGCTTAGCTTTCGTTTCCCGAATTGTCGAATCAACACCTTTTATCTGTTCCATTTCAAGAAGAGCCTCAGTGTCATCTTCCATATATAATTCAGTAACAGGATTTAGAATCTTCCCACCTCTACCACCACCGAAGCCATAATGTCGTTCGATATAACGCACCTTAGCTCCTTTTTCGATAAAGAAGCGGTGAATTCCGTTATGTGTAGAATCGGTTGGGCCGCAGTTATAAATCCCGCATCCTGCAATAATTGTGACATCTGCACCCTTTCCGACATGGAAATCATTGTAAACCGCCTCCGAAAGTCCAGTTACACTTATCGCGACTGGGATATGAACGGTCTCATTTTTCGTCCCCGGTTTAATATGAATATCTAACCCGCTAACATCGGTTTTTGGCTCTATATTAATGTTTTCCGTTGACTTTCGACCAACTGATTTACCATTTACTCGAAAATTATAAGCTCCCTCCGGGATCTCGAAAACATCAGCCACTTCGCAGAATATTTGTTTCTCTTCATTAGTCCAGTTCATCGCTTTTCTTCCTTAATCTTCGCTAAAACATCGGCTGGCTTACCTTGATCTTTTATAGAGCCCTCCTCTAGAACAATTATTTTGTCAGCTAATTTAAGTATTCTCTCTTGATGCGAGATGATTAACAAAGTTTTTTTCATGGCTTTGAGTTTTCTAAATAGTCTCGTTAAATCTTCAAAACTCCATAAATCAATCCCGGCTTCCGGTTCATCAAAAATCAGTAGTTCGGCGTTTCTTGCTAATATAGAAGCAATTTCAATCCGCTTCAATTCGCCACCAGACAATTTCCCGTTGACTTCTCTTAAGAGATATTTCTCAGAGTCCAAACCAACAGACTTAAGGAGTTTACTAGCTTCTTCTTTTGAAATCAGTTCACCATTTGCAATATTCAATAAATCATAGACATTGATACCATTAAATTTTACAGGCTGCTGAAAAGAGAACGCGATTCCAAGCTTCGCCCTCTCTGTAATACTTTTATCAGTGATATCAATATTATTAAGTATTATTCGCCCATTAGTAGGCGTTTTAATACCCATAACTATTTCCGCTAGCGTAGATTTTCCCGAACCATTTGGCCCAGTAATCACCGTCAAAGTATTCGGAAGTATCTCAAGAGAAAGATGGTCCAGGATTTTTAACCTAGACCTACCCTTTTTTACTTCAAAATCTATATCAATCAGTTTTAACATCAATATATGGTGGGGTTTACAGGGCTTGAACCTGTGACCTCACGAATGTGAATCGTGCGCTCTAGCCAGCTGAGCTAAAACCCCAAATTATGGTATAATTATAACATGAATTTAGATGAAATTAAAAATGAACTAAAAGAGATAGAAAGTTTCTTAAGCAATCCCGAAGCTTATAGCGACCCGAATTTTGCCGCAAAAGGTAAACGTGCCGCAATCATTCGAGAAATCATCGAGCTCGACGAAAGCATCAAGAAATCTGAAAAGAACTTAGAAGAAGCAAAGTCGATGCTAAATGACCCTGAACTTAGCGAAATAGCTGAGGAGGACGTCTCAAACCTAACAAAGTTCATCGCCGATTCTAAAATAAAACTAGAAGAATTGCTCATTCCGAGAAACCCAGAAGACGATAAACCAGCAATCATTGAAATTCGCGCCGGAGCAGGTGGCGACGAGGCGAGTCTGTTCGCCGGCGAACTTTATAGGTTATATCTTAAATACGCTGAAAAACATGGCCTAAAGTTTGAACCTATTTCAGAAAATCTCAACGAAGCCGGCGGAACAAAAGAAGTTATCTTTAAAGTTTCTGGAGATAACGCCTATGGTCAATTAAAGTTTGAAGGTGGCGTTCATCGAGTTCAGCGCATTCCAGTTACCGAATCTCAAGGGCGCATTCATACTTCGACTGCAACTGTAGCTGTCCTTCCCGAGGCCTCAGAACAAGATCTCGAAATTAACCCCGAAGACCTACGAATCGATATTTATCGCTCCGGCGGACATGGCGGTCAAGGCGTAAATACGACAGATTCAGCCGTCCGCATCACTCACCTTCCGACTGGAATAGTAGTTGCCATGCAAGACGAACGTTCCCAACAACAAAACCGCATTAAAGCGATGAACATCCTCCGTTCAAGATTACTCGAAAAGAAGAAAGAAGAGGAGCAAAAATCGGCTTCAGAAGCCCGTAAATCGTTAATCGGAACTGGCGATCGTTCTGAAAAAATCCGTACTTATAACTTTCCTCAAGACCGCGTGACTGACCATCGCATCCATTATTCCCGTTCGAACATTCCGGCAGTCATGGATGGCGATATCGATGATATTATTACTGAACTAACAAAACATGAACGTAGCCTTGCAGAATAAAATTGCTAAGCATGATCCGCCCAGAGCATACATCGAAGGGGTTCAGGATTTTTATGGTCGTGACTTCATCGTCACGCCAGACGTCTTAATTCCTCGCCCTGAAACAGAACAAATCATAGACTCCGTGCTAAATCTAGCCGGTAAACCATATCTACCCGGTGTCAAACCGGCGCCTAGCGTTTTGCCGAAAAAACCGAAAATATTAGACGTCGGAACAGGTTCCGGCTGTATCGCTATAACCCTAAAAATCAAATTAAAAGACGCCGAAGTGATTGGTGCCGATATATCAGAACCCGCAATCAAAGTGGCACAAAAAAACGCCCTGAAACACGGCGTCGACCCCCATATCTTTATTATATCAAATTTACTTGAAAATGTCAAGTTTACCCCTGATGTAATTGTCGCTAATCTCCCCTATGTTGATATAAATTGGGATTGGCTGGATAAAGAATCGTTGTCGCATGAACCAAGTCTCGCATTATATGCAGAAGACGGGGGCCTTGAAATCATCAAAAGGCTTTTAGATGAGACCTTAAAGCGACGTATTAATTATCTAGTTCTCGAAGCCGACCCAAGCCAACACGATTCGATCATAAACTACACAAAAAATAAATACAAATTAATCGACAAACGAGGATACATTCTAACACTAAAACTATTAAATACTCGTAGTTGAAATAGTTCTTAAATCTTTAAACAATGTTTTGCGCGCAACAATCGCAAGTTCTTCCTGAAGCTCTTTATCATCTACAATTATTGCCGGCATTTTGCTATGGATATCAAAGAGAGGTTTAGAAAATGCATATCTCTCTCCGGGTTGATATTTTGCAATATAATCAAGGTAAGCTGCATAGTTTAAAGCGATTTGTGCGTCTTCCTTGCTCATCCCACTTCGTCTAGCAACGATACCAGCGTCTGAATTATCTAATGGATGCTCAGAATAATATTTTTCTTTAAAACTAGCAACGCTACCCATTTTATCATCGAGCAGAGACGATACAGTGTCATACAAAACAAAACTTGTGTAAAGACTTACCGCACCGCTATTAGGGTTCTGACTACTAAGTGTATATTTTGATCCGTCAGCTACAGTAGGATCTGCATATGTGCACGGGTCATATAGGCTCTTTGGACTAGTAATAGAAGCTTTGAGCTTAATCCATAGTTTTTTCCACCAAGATAGATTCTCTTTATATGTTTCACAAATGCCAATGTCTTTTACACCAACGGTACTTCCTCTACCCATTCCATAAATAACATAATAAGCAAGAGGGCTTTTTTCGATAATATTTCCATTCTCATCCAAAGAGCCTCTAAGCGCGTTAATATAATCCTGCAAAGTCCATTCCATCCTTGTTGTATCAGTTGTATTATGCGTCGAACAATATAAATCACCTTCGACGCTTGCGGCGCTATTAGCCGTCGGGCAATCTCCATGAGTCGTCAAGAAAGATTCTTTTTCTTCATCATCAGCATAAGCCACGCTAGAAACCAGAGTATTAAATGAGTCGTTAAACAAACTAGAAATAGAAGAAGTTAAATAACTACCAGTAGAAGAATTAGACGCCATATTTTTTACAGCAAAATTTCCCATTTTTCTCACAATACTACCAAGGAATGTATACTTTGAGCTAACATCGAATGGACTTAAAGTGGCGCGTTCAGCTTCCGCTCTCCTCGCAATTACCTCGTCGACCTCCTTTTTATAAGCTACTATTGTTTGTTTGTCGGAGGGCATCGAACCAAGTACATGAAGATTAATACTGTTCGAGAGGAACGAACCACCCATCACTATACGATTCCCACCAATAGAAGTCTTTGTAGTTTTATAGACATCATCATAGAAGGTAGTCGTTAAACTATTACTAGATTTACGGATGTTACCCATATCCGCATTAACTCCATCTCTAACCTCAACTACAATACCGACCTGTTTTGCATCCTTTAATCCTAGTCGAGTATCCGAATCAACACTTTGGCGGGTCATATTCATAATACGATCCCTCGAGTAACCTCTCGCATCATCAACCTCATAATGTTCATCTTCAACCGCAGCGAGAAAATTACGTGTACCGAAAATCGATTCCTTAACTACTTCGTCTTTTCCCGTCTCGACATTTGTTACCTTAACGTTATTCACTTCAGAAAATGCATTAAGTAACGGGTCAACCGGGCCATCACCATCTATACGGGCTCTATTTAGCGCTTCTTCGGTCGCCAGGAAGGTCCCAGCAGCAATGTATGGTTCATTGGCGGAAACCGCGGCATTTAACAAGGAAACAGCCCTTCTCGTAGATTTTGGTTGATTATCTTCATAAACCTGAGAAGATATAGATTGTGCCAAACTCTCTCCTACACTATGCTGTTCATTTATGTCAGTAAAAGTTCGGCTGAGGCATATTATATTTCCATTTTCATCATAGATTGTCTCAGGACAAACAGTGTCATAGCCATTTAGCCCGACTCTCGCAACTTTCTCAATAACTTTATTGAAAATATCTTCAAATTGTTTATTATTCTTTTCAATATCGCTTGTCTGTTTATAATTCGCGAAATTATTGCGTGTTAAACCGAAATCTTTGTATACCCTTTCGACTTCATCCGAATAATAATAGCGCGCCGAAATATCCGTACCTCTAGCAAACGCAGCATAGAGTCTTGGATTAGATTCAAGCTTTTCGACTAAATCACCTGCAGAAATCACTTCACCCTCAAACCTAATAGCCAGTTCGCTAGTCTCATTATTAGAATAATCATCGTTAAGCGACGCAACCATTTCAGAATCATCAAGATTTGCTAAATAAGTATTAGTCTTAACAAAGTCTCCCGCGAGCGTGACCTGACCAATCTCAATTTTATTATTAGCCAAGCCTTCAGCATAATTTGAATTAAACTTGCCACGTTTTAATTGCGCAACAGCGACATGTTCAGCTTGTTCTTCGAGAATAGCTGTTGTATCATCATAGCCCAAAGAAGCTTGAAGACCATAATCAATTGTCGCAAGTACAACTACGGGGACAGCAAAGATTATCGCAAAAACAGCGAATATTAAAAGAACCAGAATAGCTGCAGTTGCACCACCAGCTGCTAAAAGTTTTTTAGAAGATTTATTGTTGCCTGAAGCCGATTTAGCCCCTCTCTTATTTAATGCTTTACCAGCAACGCTATTCAAAAAATTATTCTGACCGCCGAGATTAGACATACTATCTAAAGCATTTTGCTCAGCTTTTTTTAAAAAACCCTGGGACTCTTTATCTTCTTCTTTTTTTTGCAAAAAATTAGGCGTAATACTTTCTTTTGCACTCTGTTTCTTTACTTCTTGACTCACTAGCTGTTCCTTCTTGGGCTACCACCGCTATTATGAGGAATTATTAAACCGCCGTTTTGAACAGGACTCTGAGGAGGGCGAGCGGATCGTTGATCTCTTCGAGCATAAGAATCATTATAATTCCTAATATCAATTTCATTACCAGAATCAATATCATAAACTTTACCATTGCTCATTTCGCGTACGCGAATTTTCTGGTCAGTTATGTTATGCGAAAGCACTCTAGTTCTGGTAACGGAAGGAGGTGTATTTTGATGATAATTTCTAATATCAACCTCTTGGCCACTATCTATATCAATCACCGAACCGTCACTCATATCTTTTACTCGTACAGCCTGTCCTGAATCATTGTGTGTTAGGGTCCTTGTTCCAGTCACCTTTGGTTGGTTCTTTTGCTGTTTTTCGTATTCAGATTTTAAGGTATATTGGCTAATGTCAAAATCACTAGTTTGTTTCTCTTGCCAACCGGACCCATCGTTGACTGAATAGCTTTGGACGGCGCCATTTTCATCAACATTCGACCGAACCCTAATTTCTTCCCCAGAAGTAGGATTAACATACGCAGTAGACGCTCGTGCCGAAACAGCCTTTTGTGCACCCTCAGCAACGTCACCATAGCTAAAGAGATTAGGATTACTCGCCATTCGATCAACACGATCTTGATCGACGTGTTTAAGCAATTCCTGAACCTCAGAGCTTCTCTGGGTAACGAGGTCTTTATCTTTATCGAGAAGGTCATTAGCAATAGCTTGAACAACGGTCTGATTTGAGTGACTAGGATTGGCAGCTTTCCAATCGTCTTCAGATAGAAAAGTTGCAGATGTTCCAGTTTGCATTGCTTTGGCAGCTGTCTTTCTACGATACTCAAGATATTCATTGTTCATAGAATCGTATTGAGCCTGAGTAGTATCAGCTTTAATTGCACCTGCCGCAATATCACTAAGACGAGACGAGGTGCGTTGACTCTTACTACTAAGTGAATTCTTTACTGAATTATTCTGCGCCATATACTCACCCATAATCTGAGCGGAGCGGCCCGTCTTACCTTCTGTAGCCTTAGCAATCATACGCGCCCCGCCCGCCGTTACGGCTAATTGAGAAGAAAGAGCCTGAACTTTATTCTTCTCAGATTTCGTCAAATCACGTTGATCAGCCGTATCTAGCAAAGCATGTAATTGTTCACCCATAATATCGACATTGTAATTACCAGTTTCGTCGCGAATCGCCATTCGAGTTGCATCGATATCTTCAGCCTTCCCTCTTTCAACAAGTGCTGCATTTCTAGCAAAACCACGCTCGCCACCTGCTAAGATGCTACGCATTTTTTGTCTACGAGTTGCATTTCCACTTTGTACGGCTTTATAAGCATCGATGTTTTTCTGTGCACGACCTAGCATCGTATCGCGCTGTGCATTCTTATAAATAGCCGAATCTCGTACAAAACCTTCAGCAGTCCTTACCCCGCCTTTCATTTTATCACCCATTCTCTGAATCATGCCACCAACCTCACCGAAGGCAGCTAAGGATTTCTTAATTAAAGAAGGAGCAGCAATCAATGGAACAAAGGTCATGAGCATAGCAACCATCACCATTAAAATATGTGTCCCATCGGCAGAGTATGCGACTAATTTCATCAACTTAGAGATTCCATATAAGGCCCCGCATACTGGATAAATAATTAAGACGCTCTTAAATAAATCCAACCATTTTTTCCAAAGCTTCTGAGTATTGGGGAGTATATAACAAAGCATTGCTAACGGAGAAACAGCGACTAAGATTACGGCAAGTAATTGTCTTGTTGCTAGTAGTAAGAAAAAGATAATAAATGCAATCAATCCAATGAGAACGACAAATAGTAGTGGAATGAACCAAAGTGGACCCAGCGAAATCGCCGTAATTATTACGCCTCCAGCTGCAGCAGCTCCCGCGCCAGCCAAGAAAATTTGAGTGAACAAGAAACCGAAGCCTCTTTCGATCCAATCACCTGCTGTAATATTAGACTGCGCCATAACATTAGAATAAATGTTTTTCGATAAATCAACCATTCCGCGCCCAACAATATTTGATAAATCAACCGCAATTTGACAGGCAAAAAACGAAAGATTAATCAAAACTGCAGAAATTATCAACTTAGGCAGCATCTTTTTAATGCCATAATTATCAATCCCGTATCCAGTTATCTGGGAAAAGATTATCAAAAGCAAAATAATAATCATACCAACATTGGCAAAAACCATCATATTCTGCCAAATTAAATAAGCCGCACTCGTTCCACTTTCGAACAGACCAGCGTCAAGCCTAAAAATCCCAGTCAAACCACCCATTCTAGAAGAAATCCTCAACCATATTATTTAACGTATCAGTTATGCCAGTCAATCCATTGATGATCGGGCAAATTACCCAAGCCAAATCGACCGTGTCATAGCACGCATCATAGAACTCGTCTTCAAGCGCTTGAGACAAATCAGCTTCCTCTTGAACAACGACATCAATGAAAGGCAAATGAGAACGACAGGTATAGATATGGTCAGTAGGCATTTCGCTTTCTAGTGGAACATATACATGCTGAATCACTTCATTACCGTCATCGTCTTTTGTGGCAACATATTCTCGATTTGACTGTATCCTACTATACTCCGCGAGAACCTTATTAGCATCATCAACTTCTTCAGCACTCGCAGAATCATTATTAATATACTTCTCATTAATTTCATTTCGTTTTCCATCTATAGCTTCATCAACCCCAGTCTTGCATGTCTTATAAACTTCATAATTAACCTTTTTAATATAAGGGCCAATCACTTCATTCATACGGTTTAATAATTGAGAACAAGTATAAGACCTGCTTACAAAGCTTTGTCTCGATATATCAGAAGAACTATTTATCTTATAATAACCCTCAGTGACTTTACCGCTGTTACTAATTTTATAACCTTTTATATAATTATCTCCATTGCCTTTCGTAGTGGAAAAATCTGCGCTACCACATTGTTTACTAAAATCATTACTATATAAATAATAACCATCAACTTCGTCATAATACCCTAAACTATCCCAAGGAAGTATATAACTATTCCCAGATGCAGCGCGCATTTCTTCATAAAGTTGTTTAATATAGGCTTCTTGTTGAGGTATACTCACGCCAGTGTAATACTTCACACTTGGGCTATTACAAGCAAGCGAGTTTGGTCTACCAGAATCATTCGAAGGAATTAAAAGGCCAGGCTGAGTATAATCACCATTTGAATCCTTGCTACAAACCACAGCTAATCTATCGGATTCAGTAACTGAAGCATTTTCAAGATCGGATATATTCATTCCTGAACGATAATTCTTCAATATATAGACAAACATATCAAATAAACCACCGCCACTACCAGTTCGATCGTTGCATTCAATAATGCCATCATCTTGTCCTTTAAATAAGCTACTCATCCAAGGGCCAACGCCAATATTAGTATTAGAATCGCCACTAAGTATTGCCGCAGTTTTAAAAACATTACCTTTGTCTAGGACGCCTTTTATTGGAAGTTCCATACCGATAAACTTTCCAGTATGACTAGGCCAAACAGTACCACCAAAAATGGTTCCAATAACACCTCCCGTGTCATCGGCGTTCAAAATTACTTGACCAATATGAACACAAACTTGCATTTTTTGCGCCACAAGATGAATTACGGCAGCATTTTTAATCTGTTGCCAAGCATTCTTAACTTCAATAGAAGTAGTATCAATATCAAGTTTAATCGCCTTTTCATCAAAAGCAAAGGCTTTAAAAGGTGTTGAAGTTATTTCAATCACCAAAATCAAAGCGACTATAAGGCACTTAACACTGGAGAATAAACTACTCTTCCTCTTCATTATCTAAACCTCCAATAATATTGCCAACTAATTCGTAATAATAAACCTCAGGGTAATTTTCACCAAGCGCAGCGTTGAAGAGATCGTAAACAATCGTTCCGGCTTCATAAGAACCATACTCATTAACAACAGCATCTAAATTATTTAAAGCTTTAATTGCGCCCTCGTTATTAGTGTTTTTTATAGCTTCTTTATATGAGTCACCATAATCATTACTTACATAATCATAGAACAAATTATATAAATCAACTAATTCTTTGTACTTTTCAATATCATTATTAATCGCAGTCCTTAAAGAAATGAAGCTTTCGCGAGCGGTTTCATTAGAAATCGAAGAAGGGTTATATTTTTTAATCTTGTCATTAAAGTCAGTAAATTTTTGTAAAAAGGTATTCATGGCATTTTTGTTGTCTTCAGAGAAAAAGTAAAATGCCTCAACATCTCCCCTTTTTGCCTTTATTAAATCACTTTGTAGAGCGCTTATCTCCACATAAGAATCTTTGCTTAAAGTTAAAACTTCTTCATCAACTTTACCGCCCCCACCTATGGAAGAACCGCCGCCATTTAAAAGAAAATACGCCACAAATCCGACAACGAATAACAAAACTAAACCAATCAGAATAAACGGAGCTTTACTCTTTTTCTGAACAGGAGAAGAAATCGGAACGTCACTCTGGCTAGAAACCATCGGCGGAGTAAAGCTCATCGTGGGGCTTTGACTTATTGGTTGTTGAAATCCATTTGTTGAAGAATTACGATTATCATAGTTAGAACCACTAAAATAACCTTTTACCCTATCCCTATCCATACTACTATATTAGCATAAGGACAATACAATGACAACAATTTTATAAGTTTTTATAACCCTCTAAAGTTACATTAATCGCCGTCTCATTTCCCTCGCGAACAACAGTCAACTGAACCGTATCGCCCGGCTTATATTCGCCAATCAAATCCGACAAAGTACCAGCCGTACCAACTTTTACGCCATTAACTGCAGTCACAATATCTTTGTCCTTTAATCCAGCTTTACTTGCAGGACTTCCAGAAATCACAGCATTATAAGCCGAAGAATTATATAAATAAGCACCTGAGCTGACTGGTAAATTATAAGCCTTAGCCACTTCAGGAGTAATCTCAACCGAATAAACACCGAGATAAGCGCGAGAGGCTTCACCGTTTTCAATAAGTTGTTTCAACATTCCCTTTACGCTCGAAATTGGAATCGCAAAACCCATATTTTCTGCTGAAGTAGAAGTAGCAGTATTAATCCCAATTACCTCGCCAGCCGCATTTACTAGTGGCCCGCCAGAATTTCCAGAATTAATCGCAGCATCAGTTTGTATCATGTCCGAAAGAGTTTCAGTATTATATCCCGAACCATCAGAAGCCTCAATTGAACGACCCAATCCAGAAATAATGCCGGAAGTAACTGTATTTTGGTATTGCCCAAGAGCATTCCCGATTGCAATAACTTGTTGGCCAACATTAAGCGTCTTTGAATCGCCAAGCGTAGCCGCCTTTAAATCTTTAGCGTCTTTTATTTTAAGAAATGCAATATCATTCAGAGGATCGGTTGCCACAATCTCAACGCTTTCATAAATAGTTCCATCATCTAAAACTACATAAACACTAGTTGCATCAGCAATAACATGTTTATTAGTTAATATATATCCATCAGAAGATACAATTACTCCAGTCCCAGCAGCCGAAGAACTATAACTTTGGCCGAAAAAGTCTCTCATTTTAGTAGAACTAACAATCGACACGACACTTTCAGAAACCTTATCAGCGATATCGGCAATTGAACCCTCAACAAAGTTAGCAGAATTCCCATCCGATCCAGAATTTAAAAACGTTATTGGAGTAGAAACTTTATTATAAGCCAATATACCGAAACATAGTCCAGTGCCACCAAACACTAAAGCGAGTACTAATAACGCTACAATCAGTGAATTTTTTGAGCTACGCTCAGTATTGTCAATCACAGTAATATTATCTTGTTTTGTTTCTTCCATTTTTGCCTCCTAATTATTTTATTAAAATCGTAAAACGCGGATCGCTAAAGAAAAATACGATCACTCCAATTAGCATTAATCCAAATACCACAGGACCAATTATATGTACAAACCTGAAATCATCCTGAAATTTTATTACAGCCTGTCTGGCATAGTTATAAACAAAAGCAAAAATTGTCAGAATTATAGCCAGCTGAGGAATCATCACACCGGATAAACCGAGGTTTTCATAAGTATAAACAATTGACCATGAATTAGATAACCAAGCAATCTCGGCAAAAACCAAACCACAAACTAAAGTAGTCAAAGTAAAATCCTTGTCGTTACTTTGAATTAAAACATGACGGCTTGCCGCATACCCAACTAGAAAAGCTAAGAAAACTAGAAGAATTGAATTAGTCCCGACCGAAATAGTAGTTGCCGCCGAAATACCTAAAAACACGGCAATCAAGGACTGCACTAAAGTTGCAGTTTCTGAAGAAAGAGGCTTAATGAACAAAAGCCAAATCGGATAAAATACCATTAAAATAATATCACTAATCAGAAAAGACGGACCCCCACTATAAGCAAGTAAGACAACACTAATTCCGACAATAATATCAACTAAATTTGCTTTAAGGTTTAAGAAAAAATAGCGAGAGCGCACTGCAAATATTCGCCACTTTGAAACTAAAACCAAAATAATTCCAATTAACGGACTACCCGAAAGCACAGTAATAAGCACAACACCAACCCCAAGCAATATATTTAAAAAAACATGGACCATCGAAGAAGCGATGTTGCGGGATTTTCTAGCCAATACATAATCTGCCATATTCTTACATTATAACAAATATTTTAAAATAAACTTAAAAATGATATAATGAGCGACATGAAACCAACATTCTTTCAAAAACATCCTTTACTTAAAGACTTACTTAGCCTAGCGAGTTTTATTACGCTTATTATTCTCGGTACATTGTTTTTAAATACTTTTATATATCGCTCTTACAATGTTGTTGGTGGCAGTATGGAAAACACCTTACACGAAGATGATCGTGTGATTGTAAATCGAGCCGCTGTATCGTGGTCACATTTTATCGGCCAAGAATATACCCCAGAAAGGGGTCAAATCATAGTCTTTTTAAACGAAGATGCAGAGGCTGTCAAAAAATATAAAGAAGAAGGCGTAGCTAATCCTATGACCTGTTCAATTCCGTCAAACATTAGCGACCAATATATTATTAAACGCGTAATCGCCTTTCCTGGTGAACGCGTAGTGGTTAAAGATGGTACTATGACAATCTACAATGAAGAACATCCTGACGGTTTCGTTTATGACGAAAATTGGCGAGTCTCTGAAAACGATGGCCCTAAAGAACATACCTCGGGTGAAGTTGACACTATAGTTCCGGAAGGCGAATTATTCGTTTCTGGAGATAATCGTGAAGGGTCTCATTCGTGGGATTCAAGAAATGGGCTAGGTACAATTCCTTATTGTCGCATCATAGGCCCAGTTGTATTAAGACTATTTCCTCTTGATAAAATTAGATTATTCTAAACTTCACCAATTAATTTAACCGAATCAGATTCAGGTAACTCTTCAACATCTTTTAATTTACGTTCAATAGAACGCGAAGTTGTTTTAGCTGATTCAATTTTATTGGCCGATTCTTGTAATTTCTTTTGTACACCTTCAAGTAATTCAGAAAACTTTCCAAATTGAGTTTTAACAGCGCCGAGCGTCTGCCAAACTTCAGCCGAACGTTTTTCGATCGCAACTGTTTTAAAACCCATTAAAAGCCCATTTAAAGCAACCGGCAAAGTCGAAGGACTAGTAATCGAAACATGGTACTTCTGTCGAACTTCATCTGATAGACCCGGAATACGTAGGATTTCAGCATATAAAGACTCGGTCGGCACAAACATAATCCCAAAATCCGTAGTCATCGGAGGATCTAAATATTTAGTTGAAATCTTTTTTGCTTGCTCTTTTACATCAATGGCTAAAGCCTTAGCGTTTTTTTCGATTTCAGCTTTATCGCCATTATCGTAAGCAGCAATCAACCTAGAATAGTTTTCGACCGGAAACTTACTATCAATCGGAAGATAGACTAAACTATCCGTATCTTTCCCAGGCATTTTGATTGCGAACTCAACCCGATCCGCACTCCCTTTTTTAGTAATAATATTTTCTTCATATTGCGATTTATTTAAAATATCCTCAATTATTGCACCAAGTTGTACCTCGCCATAAATACCGCGCGTCTTCACGCCTTCCATTACCTTTTTCAAATCACCAACCCCAGTTGCTAAATTTTTCATTTCACCCAAACCTTGATAGACTTGAGTAAGCTGAGTTGAAATTGATTTAAAACTTTCATTAAAACGTTTTTCGACACTCGCTTTTAATTTTTCATCAACCGTCTCTCGCATCTCTTCAAGCTTTTTCTCGTTCCCAGTTTGAAGTCTTTCTAAATTATCCGCAATCTCCTTTCGATTTTCCCGAAAATTTCGGTCAATTGAAGGATTTATTTTTGAAACTTCTCCTTCCATACGAATTAATCGCTCTTCCATTGCCTTATAATTAGCGAGCTCATTTTTATTTGAATTCCTTTTTATTAATAGAACAATCACAATTGCGAGCAAAACAACAATAATTATCCCAATAATCAAAATTAATATATCCATAAGACGATTATATCATAAGAATAATACTAATTAGACTCCGTTTCGTCGTCTTCAAGCTTCTTTGTAAGTGCATACGAGATAGCTAAACCAGACCCAATAGCAGTTGCGGCCACAACGAGAACATCCGTATCGGAAATTGTATCAATATTTTCTTCTTCATAAACAGTTTCGGAAACACCCAAGGGTGAACTATGGCCATCATTGGTATTTGTTTCAACAGAAGAAGAATTATTATCGTCACTGTCATTACTCAGTAACCTAGTGCGAGTATTATTTACATTAACATTATTCTGTTGATTCCCACCAGACGTAGGAACAGTCATGGCTGCCCTAAACGATTGAATTAGACTAGTGCTCGCATTTGAATTTTGCATATACCAATCGTAAATATCTTGATTAGTTTTTACATAGCCCATCATGTACACAAATTTATTAGCATTATCATCGGCCTTCTTCTTGTAATACCTCGTCCTATCATATAAACCGGATACATTAGTAAGAGCGTATTCTTCATATCTCATTTCGTCAGGTACGCCAAGGAGACCTTCTAGAAGATATGCTACCGTGCCAGTACGGTCGGCACCCACACGACAATGGAAATAAACATTTTTTGTCGTGTTAGTGTCGGTAATATCCATCATGATATTCGTGACAGCCGTCCAAGCCTTCATATAATTACTATTAGGATTACTTTCATCACCGGAATGGTAATCAAAATCATAATGAATTACTTGGTTGAGATGATAATCTGTTAAATGTGTATCACCAGAGTATTCATCGCCTACATTATATTCCGTAGTAATACCAAGATTAGTTAATTCCGTCGCAGGAGCGCTATTCAATTTCTCTCCACGGAACAATCTACCATAAGCTACGGTACCAGTTACGGTTTGATTATTGCCATCGGTATAAGTCACTGGAAGACCGCCAAGATCGCGTACATTACGAATTGTGCCCGTATCTACCCAACGCGTACCCTTATTTGATATGGCAGTTACATAACCATACACCGAGCTGTCATCAGACTTTTCCCAATAATAAGTTTGGCCTGGAATCATATTATGGATAACGCCATTATCAGCTTTTGCATAGGTTACTACAGCACCTTGAGCATTATTCAAACGTACAGTAAGGGCGGCACCAATATCGGTATCATAAGCATCTGGTTTCGAACAATCTACTGAACCATTTGTCCAATCCGACAATGAAGATAGAGGTTTCGCTGCATCACTATAAGAAGGTATCATACAATGATTATCAACGAAATTACTTCTAATTCCCTGCCAGAATTCTAATTCAGGAAGTTCACTAGTATCGCCCCAAGTCGAATCATTAATTGGAGTAGCTTTGTTAAAGGTTGTAATATTAACTGGACTTTCTACCCAACCGTCAATTAAGTTTTGATATCCTCTTGTGGCATTATTAGAAACATCAAACAAGGCAGGAGTATCAGAAGATTGGTAACTATAATGAGCGACATAAGTCATATTACTACTCGGAACAGTCGAAGCAGTAACTTGTGTGGCCGGTGAAGTCGATTCATCAAACCAACCAATAAAGGTATGATTATTGGAAGGTGGATTCGGCACTGGTAAAGAACCTAGTGGATCATCTATTGGAATAGTTCGATTACTATCACTTGCATTAGTAAAGCTACCATTACCAGGATTAAAGTAAATCAAATAGTCAGTTTGCTCACCAAGTTTAATATACATATCAGTTAATGTGCCAACGAACGGTCTTTGCATAGTATTATCTGAAGTAGCGGAAGCGCCAAACCATACAGCCGTATCAAAGAATATATGCGTCACGTCCGTAATATCCTGAAGTGGCGTTAAAGCACCATTATTAATTGAGTAATACATTATTATATGATCGGTACCATTAATTTCTTCTATTCGACGTGCGACTTTTACTGTATGTACCGAAGACGCCAAAAATTGTTGCGAGACGCCATCACCATTATCTTTCCACTTCTCTGTCACTTCAATATTATTAGTGGAAGTATAGCGACGCACCACAAAGCCAGGATAGTTATTAGCACTATTTTCTTGTTTAGAGTTTACAAAGGTTGCTTGGTTATTGTTACTAGCCGGATCATAATCCACAACCGTAAATCCTACTTCAAAGTCTTTGTAGTAATTTGCTTGAGTGAATAATTGTATAGCAGTATCAATATATTTTTTAGTCTTATTGTCTGCCGAACAATAGGTTCCGGACACATTACGATTCCCACTAAATGTACAAGCATTCACTTCCGACCATATAATCGGGAAACTAGAAGTGTCTTCTACCCATTTAGCATAATAAGTCACATCAGCATCAACGGTCGTTTCAGGAGTCACTTCTTCATAGAAAGTCCCATCATCAGTATACCACCCAAAGAACTCATAGTTGCTGCGTGATGTAGTCGGTAAATTACCTACCGGATCACCATCATCTACTTGGAACGAAGCAGCAGGAGTAGGCGTAGAACCACCATTTGCATTAAAGGTAACTGTTCGTTTTATAACTGGCGCAGGTGTTACTGCTACTTCTATAAACTTGGTAAGATTAGATTGCGTACCAGTCATAATAATATTTACAGTGCCTGCACTTACGCCCGTAATCACGCCAGTATTCGCATTGACCGTAGCAATTGAAGAATCAGCCGAGCTAAATACATAAGATTCAAGTTGTGCTGAATTATTAACTAAGATTGCTAGTTGATCACCCGCCGAGAGCGTTAAATCAGCGTTCGAAATTACCGCCTGTGTTACATCCAACTTCCATTCAGCATAAACAGTCATAGCAGAATACACTTCAGTCGCACTAGTCACGGTATTATTATTTGATGTATCATACCATCTCTGGAAGACATGATTAGTATAGGTCGGGTTCGGAGGCATAAACCCATCGATTGGATGGCCAATCGCAATATCAGCAAAGGAAGTACTATCACCATTTCGCGGATCAAAAGTCACCCTATATGCAGAAGATGCATCCACTACGTCTATAGTCACAATATTACTATTTATCGTATGGGACTCCGCACCAGTAATTGAAATCGTTGCAGTTCCAAGACCAACGCCAGATACCACACAAGTTGAAGCATCCACCGTCGCGATAGTATTATCGCTTGACGAACAAGTAAACGCCTCGATATCAGCCGCATTAGATACTTGGATGGTAACAGTATTTCCCTCAACCAATGTAATACTACTATGGTCAACCTGCGCCAATGCAACCGAACCCTCCCACTGCGCGTGATAAGTCCAATCGCCATCTGGTATCGTCTGGTCGGTTACCAAAGTACCACCACTTACTGCCGTATACCAACCCTGGAAGATATGATCAGTATAGGTCGGATCAGGAGATGGATATTTATTACCTAGCGCAGTACCTGCAGTGACAGTCTCGGTAGTGTTACTACCTCCATTGTGCGGATCAAAGGTAATGTCATAAGTTGCAACCGGCTCAACATATGGTTCAACGTATTCAACCGGTACTTCGATAGTCGGCCTTGGTGCATTAGATGTGGTGTTACCATGAGTAAGACCACGACTCCTAGTCTGAATTCTATTATTATAGCTCGGTTGTTTCTCAAGCCAAATACCATCTGTAATAGTAGTATTAGCGAAGGCTGACTTTTCCAGTAAGTAGAGGCATCGTCCATTTATACCAAGATTTGAAGTAGCGTTATCACATAATGCGAGCGCCTCCGGATAAGTCATGAAGCGTGCCACCGAGCCATTATAATCACCGCTAAAGGTCACAAGATTCGGATTATCCCAGCCCGGGTCCGAAGAAGTTGGAAGAAGCGCAAGAGCATCAGTGTAAATAGCACTGGTTTCTTGCATGCTCTTATAATATACAAACTTAGCGTTACCATTTTCGGTACCAAAGTAATAAAACCTTTCGGTCTCTTCATCAAAAGCACCATCATAGTCAATGTCACAGTTAAATGCATTGCCAGCGGTTAAAGTTGTATTATTGACGAGCGAACCATAGGTAATAGTGTTATTAGGGAAACTAGTTCCTTTACAACCATTACTATCAGTCTGGTTGCATGCTTCCTCATGAAGCTCGGTAGCAATTTTACAAACATAAACAAGCTCTTCCCAGTTAGCATAATATTGAGTCGGCGTATTTGCATTAAATATAGTAGAGGTAGTCAATTGTGTACCAGTACCATTAGCGCCAGTATACCATCCTTCAAACTTATAGCCAGGTTTCGAAGGTTCTGGCAACGAACTAAATGAATTACCGCTAGCTATCGGTTCTGTAAATGTAGAAGGAGAGCCACCTTGTGAATAAAAATTCACAGTGATAATACTTCCAACCGCCACAGAAATCGTGCGCGTATCACCAGTCTTTGTTCCAGTTAAAGTAATCGTAGCATTACCGCTACCGACGGCTGTAATCACGCCGGCAGAGCTAACTGTAGCCACAGAAGTATCACTCGAAACCAAAGTATAAGGCTCAATATCCGCCGCATTAGTAATACTAATGGTTTCCGTACCATTCACAGAAAGAGAAATACTTGAATTAGTAATTTGAGCATCATTCACAGATTTATACCAATGCGCATAATAAGTAGTTGCCGCAGTAGGAACCGTCGAAGTTGAAACCTGCTGCCCGCCACTTGATGCCGTCCACCAACCGTCAAACAACCATCCGCTATTAGTCACTTCAGGGAACTCACTTAGCGCATTGCCATTTAGTATTTTATGAACAGTAGTACTTGGCGAACCGCCATTCGCATTAAATGTGATATCAAGAACACCATCCGACGGCATATCACCTAATTTGATATACATATTACTAAGTTCACCCGTAAAATAGCGTTTCGCTGCCGAACAGTTTTCAGAACAGTCAACATTATCAGGATAAGCACCAAACCAAGCCGTTAGCCCAAATTGTTGATTAAAAGATGTGTAATCTTGAAGTAAAACAAGTGGACCGTTGTCAATACTGGTGTAAATATGGCCATCAATCCTGAATATACGTACATCCGTACCCGCATACGCAGTCGCATACGGAGTCTTGGTAACAGTTCGAGTCTCTACATTATCTGTCGGTGCGCCATAGGTCGATTTGATTTCAAATGTCTTGCTACTAGTATTACGTACTATGATACCAGGAGACTTACCACCATAAGGCGAACCAGTAACTGAAGACGATAATTTATCATTAAATATAGTCGCTTGACTATCCGTTTGGGAATTTGGATTATAAGTATCAATCGTAAAATGAACTTCATAATCTTTTTGATAATTGTCGTTGCTATACAAAGCAATACCAGTATCAATGAAGTCGTCATTTACATAATCTTGACATTCCGAACCACTAATAGTGCCATTATTAAAGACACATTTACCCATTTGACTCCATTTAACTGGAAACGTATCATTAAGCCAAATTGCATAAAGCATAATATTAGTCGCACTAGAAGTTTGATCAATCGGATAATCATCTCCAGCCTGATAAGTAGTACCGGAACATTCATAGTTCCCAGTCGTCGAATCTATAGTTGTAGCAACAGTACACCACCCACCAAACGACATGTCATCAGTTGTCATTGTCGGCACGGCGTCACTAAGCGTCGCATAACTTTCAGCTGTCGGCGTGCCACCATCAATCTGAAGTGCTTGCGGGTTTGGACTTGGCATATTAGTTACCGTTTCGTTTGTATTTTGGTTGTAAGTGACGTTGTAGGTTATCGTGTTTGCAATGACGCGAGCTTCATAGGTATATATATAAGTTCCAGGTGGCTGACTTGAGTCAACTCGAGCTCCGAAGGATAAACTATATGTATTGTCACTAGAATTTGCGCTATCAGTAATGTCGATCAGACTACCATTTGTTGTTGGCGGAGGAAGATAATTATTATTGCTCACAACCGTATTCACACTATTAACGCTAGAAACATACTGGCTAGGTTTATAACCCCACCTATTGTTATACGAAGCGTTATCTCTAAAAGTCGACTCAGAAATTTCAGATTGGAGAGGAGGTATTACGTCATCATTCTCGCTTTTTAGACCATTATTATCGCTCGCATATAAGGAAAAAGAATAACCTGTGTAATTATCAGTATTAATTGTAATTGTTGCAGTAGTAGTATTACTAAATGTCCCACCCGGAGATGGCAAAAACTCCATTGAAAATGAATGACTACTAATACTAAGAGAAAGCGTACTTTCTTTTGCAATCGCATAAGTAGCATGGGAACCAAAAAGAAGAACTGTAAATTCTATAAAGACAAAGGCAAAAAACAGACAAAAACCGAAGTATCGTTTACAATTTCTAGACCAAATACAATAGCCTGAACCAAACGTCACCGTTTAAACGTCCTCCACACTCAATTTTTCTACATAACCATTATAACACGAAAAACCATTGCGCAAGTGCTTTTTTGCAAAAAAAAAGTGGAGCCGACTGTACTTCGTACAGCCTGTTCCACTCGGAAAACAAAAAACGGACGCAAGCGTCCGATTTTCTTTTCACTCGTGGAGCCGACTGTCAGGTTTGAACTGACGACCTACGGTTTACAAAACCGTTGCTCTACCAGCTGAGCTAAGTCGGCACCTAGTATGCAGTATATTATACCACATACTAATTGTTTTTAATAATTTTCAGATTTTATTTCGAAATATGACTGCGGGTGACTGCAGACCGGACAAACCTCAGGCGCTTCTTTCCCGACAACAATGTGTCCACAGTTTCGACAAACCCAGATCGCGTCTCCATCTTTCGAAAAGACCTTCTTATCATTAATATTTTTAAGCAGTTTGCGATAGCGTTCTTCATGCGATTTTTCAATCTTTGCTACACCTTCGAATTTTTCCGCGAGCTCATCGAATCCTTCCTCACGCGCCGTTTTAGCAAAACCCTTATACATATCAGTCCACTCATAATTCTCGCCATCAGCAGCAGCTTCTAAATTCTTATCAGTTGGTTCAACCGAACCACCATTCAATTCCTTAAACCACATCTTTGCGTGCTCTTTTTCGTTCAATGCAGTTTCTGCAAAAATCGCCGCAATTTGTTCATAACCATCCTTCTTTGCTTGTGAAGCAAAATAATCGTACTTATTGCGAGCTTGACTTTCCCCCGCAAAAGCAGCCTTTAAGTTTTCTTCAGTCTTAGTACCCTTATATTTTGAATCCATCAAAACTCCTTTTTTATTAAATAGCAGTGTAACCGCCGTCGACTGGCATGATTAAGCCCGTCACATACGAAGCTTCTTCACTAGCTAGAAATACGGCAGCGGCATCCAACTCGCCTGGTTTACCATACCTTTGCATCGGAACATGAGTCTTAGCAAACTCCTGAAATCGCGGCGTATCCAAAACAGCTTTAGTAAGCTCAGTTTCAAAATATCCCGGGCATATTGCATTACAAGTTATTCCCTCAAGCGCTAGTTCGGCTGCAACAGCTCTTGTGAAATTCACAACTGCACCTTTTGAAGCATGATAAGCCACAGTATGTATTTCAGTATTCCCCACTAAACCATACATTGAAGCAATATTAATAATGCGTCCATAGTGCTTCTTTTTCATAATATTTGCGAAAGCTCTAGTCATCTTAAAGACGCTCGTTTCATCAGTCGCAATTGTAAAATCCCATTCATCATCCGTCATCTCGAGCACGCCTTTATCCTTCGAGGAACCAGCACAGTTCAAAAGTATATCTACTTTCTTAAAATCTTTCTCGACTTTTTTCGCTACTTCATTAATATTGTCCGAATCCGTCACGTCGCACTTATAAGCAACAACTTTCGCCGCGCCTGCTTCTAATAGTTTAGGCTTAAAATCTTCCAATCTCTCAACGCGCCTCGCTAGAATAGCCAACGAAGCTCCTTGACGAGCGAAAGCTAAAGCCATTTGTTGTCCAAGCCCCGAAGAAGCGCCAGAAACAACAGCAACTTTACCTTTTAAATTAAACATACACTCCTTTCTTTCTTTCAATTATAGCAAATGTGCTAAAATAAAACCATGGCGAAAACGCGTTCAGATATAATCCTAAAATCCGGATATTTTTTTATTGCTGTAAATTTCTTCCTTGCAGTTTTCAACATTCTAATCGGCATTTTAGCGAATTCACTAGCCATAGCATCAGACGCAATTCATAGTTTGACCGATTCAATTTCCGGTTTTCTTATCATTATCAGCGAAAAACTCGCTAACCACCGCAAGCTCTCAGATTATCGCATCAAAATAGAACGCATAACAACTATTATCATTGCTACAACTATTATACTATTAGGCCTAGAGCTCATCATTAGTTCAATCAAAAACATTTATTCGCCAGAAGAAGTTAATTACTCAGTCGGGACAATCATCGTCTTAATCGCTTCTATAACAACAAAGTTTCTCCTTGCAAAATACCTAAAAGACAAAGGTAAAGAAGTTAAATCCGATGTTTTATTCGCATCTGGAGCGGAAACCTTAAATGACACCTGGATTTCAATTGTAGTTTTAGTCTCAATTATTATTAATTTAATCTTCAAACTAGATATCGAATCATATGCGAGCATATTTATTTCATTAATCATTATTAAGACAGGCCTCGAATTCATCTTCCCGCACCTCTTTCACCATCACCATCATCATCTCGAATCAAACAAAGATCACGACCATTGCGGCAAAGATAAATAAAAAGCTCCGACGAACGCCGGAGACTTTTTATATTTTAAGAAAGAGTATCGAGAAGCGGTGGAATAGTATTGCTGTACTTTAATTTCCTTAACGCCTTCGCAAGTGTCAAACGAACCTGTTCGTGCGAAATCCCATAACGCTCCGAAATTGCAGTGAAGCCTAATCTTAATCCGCCATCTAGTCCAAACCAATTATTGACAATATCATACTCAAGCTCGGACAACCTAGAATGTAATGCCTCAATAAGCGCATCATATTCTTCGTCAGTCATTGCTCTAAACGATTCGTAGTTTTTGTTCACGAGAAGAGGATGGTTCTCTATTCCCTTAACGGTGCGCAGTAAATTAATCGCACGATATGTTTTAGGATAAAAATCGTGACGAATATAACCGGCTTTATCTAGTGCAGCAACTAAATCAATCTTCCATTGAGGTTTAGCGGCAAAAGCCTTTGGATTTGCGTCAGAATAGAAAGCAAACGCCCTACCAGCTTCTACCAACTCTAAAAGTGATAATTCAGACCTTAGTAAATGAAGGCGCGTCTTTCTAGGCAAATCTAACCCGTTTAAAGACTTTAGAGTCTCTGCTTTTCTAACCAAAATGACATAACCCCCTTGAGATCCAGAAAGCAATAGGTACTATTTCTTAAAATATTAAAATACTCACCCCCTTCAATTAATTATATCACATATAAGCTATAAAGTCAAGAATGAGCATTATTGAACATAAATCGAACTTTCTGTAATTCTTATGTTATAATTAAAAAAAAGTAGCTTATGTATAATCTTTTATGGAGGAAAAATGGATCAAAATCCTAAATCAGCAAATTTAGCGGGTATTCTAGGTATCATTCTAGGCATAATTGGCGCCCATAACTGGTATTTAGGTGAAAATTCTAAAGGCATAGCACATTCATGCCTAGCAGCAATTAGCTTCATCATCATAGCCATCATTAATGTAATTCTCCCGGCTACATTAGATATCTATACTCTACTTAGTATGGAAAGCGTTATTACAATCATACTATTAATTGGCTATTCAGTAGCAATCGGCAATATAGTATGGGCACTGATAGAATCAATTATTCTGTTATCACAAGGCGATGCCGGCCTATCTAAGAGAGGCTATCAAGTTATGCCACGCCCGGTACAACAAAACTACACACCGCAGCAAATAAATAGTCTAAACAGTTTGCAGCAAAACAACCAAGTAAATAACCCTAATATTCAAAACAATCAAAATTAGAAGGGCTTATGGATAACGACATAGATAATCAACCAAACAAACCAAAATTGCAGCGATTTAAACAGAGCATGAATCTTAACATTAAACAAACTATCGTTATGTGGGCCCTAGTTAGTTGTGGCGTTGTAGCTCTTGGCGTCACCACATTGATTATTATCCCAATCATCTTACGAGTCGATTACAGAGAAGCCTACATTACAACTAAAGAACTAAGACCAATGATCGAAGCTATCTATGAAGACGACGATTGTAGTAAAGTCGAAACCTACACTTTATCAGTAGAAGTTGAACCAAAAACCTACAACGCTTACGTCGAAAACTGTAAAAAGAGTTACAACGAAACGATGGGCGAGCTAGTCGAACAATTAAAAGAAACTGAGGGTGTGAGAAGAAATAGATACGTCAATGCTCAGTTCGTCAAATTCGAGACTAATTTTAATGCGCTCGGAAACGGAAAACCCGAAAAGTTTCAAGAAAAACTCGCAATATTAAAAGCAGCACATAACTATACTATCTTAGTCAGTAGATTAAGTGACGAATCAACCGAAGAAGAAATCACGAGAGCGGCATCCTATTTAATTAATACAGAAAACAAAAAACTAGTAAAATTCGGCAAAGAATGGCAAGAAAAACTAATAGAGCTTTCAGATTTTTATCGCACAAATCAATCTTCCATCTTACAAGAAAACTCCGAAAGGTCGAAGGAATACGACGAAAAAAGAAAGGAATTCGAAAATTGGTTAACTAAAAACGCGCCAGATTACGATAAGCTAGCATCGCTACATTCTGAAGGCACAGAACAAGTCTATACCGAATTCAACGAACTATACGAAATGCTTAGATTGACCTATCAAGCTAACTATAAATCGGGCAGCGGCGATTGTCTCGAATACTTAAGCAAAGTACTATGTGACTAAAAAATGGAGCCGCGAACCGGGTTTGAACCGGTGACCTCATCCTTACCATGGATGCGCTCTACCAACTGAGCTATCGCGGCGTCACTGAATTTATTATATCACAATCTATGATTTTTTAGCCTTTTTCTTCTTTGTTTGATAATCATGTCTAATAAAACCAATCGCGGAAGAAATCACTTCAAGCAAAGTCATAACAAATAACGCATAATTCCCTGTTAATAATGTATAAAACAAATACGGCGTATTCCCGACCGCATTACCGAGTTTAATCCACTTTACCTTACCATACCATAACGTAAAGGCATAGATTAAAGAACCGACATAAGGCAAAATCGAAAGCGGTCCAGCCCAACTTAAAATTGTAAGGACAGTCATAATGACATAAAGGATAATCAAAACCCAGACTGGAGTGCGCTTTTTATGATGTTTAGTAAAAATGACATCGCGTATAAAACTGACCATGGCCATAAATGAACCAGTTATAGCGCCCTTGACAAGATACTGCGCAACAATAAATGCTTCCGAAGCCGTCTGGAGAATCATTAAAGGTCGCTTTTTCTTTAGCTGCATACTAACGACAGTACAAATGAGCGCTATAATTCCAAATGCTTGACCTAAAATAAATACTAAAACTTCATTGTCCATCATTAGTATTATAACATAAGCTTTATTATAAATGGTGCTTCAATTAAGTATTCCCTCAGCCCCAAGGCTCAACCTTGGGGCACTTTTTGTGAAACAGGTGTTCTAAAAATGATATTATATTAGTAAGCAGCATATCATTTAGGAGGTAACGAATCATGAAAAAAATAATAGTTGTAACTGGCGCTTCTTCAGGAATGGGAAAAGAATTTTTACTTCAAATCCTTAAAAAAGAGACAAATATTGATGAAATTTGGGCAATAGCAAGAAGAGAAGACAGGTTAAACGAACTAAAGAAAAAATTCAGCGAAAAAATAGTCCCACTAAAAATTGATTTAAGCAAAGAAAGTGAATTAAAAAAATACAAAGATAAACTAGAAAAAGAAAAGCCGAGAATTGTCATTTTAGCTAATTGTGCTGGATTTGGAATATTTGAACATACGGAAAATATAGATACTGAAACTAAATTAAACATGATCAATCTAAACGTTAAAGCGCCGGTTGCAATGATTGACTATAGCTTACCTTATATGCAAAAGGGGTCTAAGATTATGAATATCGCTTCTTGCGCCGGTTTCCAACCTATACCATATATAAACGACTATGCTGCCACTAAATCATTTTTGCTATCTTATTCAAGAGCATTAAATAAAGAATTAAAGTATAAAAACATACATGTACTGGCTGTTACGCCATATTGGACTAAGACCGAGTTTTTCGACAGAGCAGTAGACGACGAGAAGAAAAAAGTAGTAATTAACTACAATGCAATGTATGACCCAGCCGAAGTAATGAAACTCGCCATTAAAGATCTATATACTAATAAAGATATTTCTATATATGGGTTTATTAATAGAGGCCAAAGAGCGCTAACGAAAATATTACCACATTCGTTAGTAATGAAAGTCTGGATGAATCAACAAAAACTTGACGGCACACCAGGAATAAGACAATAGCTGGAAGTAGGACTCGCTTCGACCGAAACGAGAACCGAGTTCTGGTTTTCGAGCATTTTTGGTAAAAAAATGGTAAAATATAATACTAACAGTACCTTAAAATTGAAAATGAAGGAGATGACGCATTTGCTCACTCGGAATCATCTGAAGCTAGAGACAATTAAGGATATTTTGACCGTAGGACAGTATAGTCCTGATGCAATCAGCGAAGATACAGCTAAAATAGCGGTAGAAGATTCTGTCCAGTATCAGGTTGGCAAAAAGACTCTAGAGAAGTGGAAAAATTCTGGCTATGTGTGGGGGGTTATCGCATATATCCTGCAAGGTGGTATCGAGGATATTGATATTGAAACTTTTCGAGCTCTGGTACATTCACCGAAGTATGCCACTACCATCTTGGAAAATTTCAAAGCTATACCTATCGATATTATCGAGGAACTCCTGCTTAGCCATAATTCCGAAATTGCTCTCGCCGCCGCTAGGTGGTGTGAAGGTAAAACTATTCCTGAGGAAACCATTAAAAAATGGCAAAGCTTTGACTGCTTGGCGTCCAAGATAGCGGCCATTTACGCTACTATTGGTAAAAAACTGCCAGCTGACCGCCCACAACTGCTCAGAGATTCTGAACGTGAATGGGCGTTTACAATCATGAATGATCCGGTTGGAGCGGATGCTGTATTTAAGTCTTTTAAGCAGTTTCCTTATCCGTGTAGCTACGTGCTTGAGATATGGTACAACAACAGCGACAATGATTGCAAATACGCTGGCCCGTTGCTTATGAAAATTGCTGCCGCAAGAAGCGGTAATGTAGCCCTTATCAAAAAAGGGTTAGCCAGCTATAATTGGAAGACTCAACAGGAAGCCGCCAAAGCATTTGTCGGCAAGAACGTTGGGCTTAATACCATTTTGGAATACTCGTGCTCAGATAAGTTTTCTAAGCGTTTAGCTGCTATGTATGCTTCGGCTGGTCGCAAAGATGTACCGGACAGATGGATTACGGAAGGTTTTACTGCTGCTAAAGATATCGCCACTGCGGCTCGCTTTGCGGCGCACCGATCGGGATTTCAGCCATATCGGACTGTTGAAATCAGAGGCGAGGTTTTCAAAAAATGTTTAAATGGCGTTATTGTTGTTGCTAGAATCCCCGATGATGCAGAAATTCGTGGTCGCAATTACGATAGACAGTATCGTTCTAACAAGGCTGAAATTGTTGGCATCATTGGTAATTTTTATGGTGATGCTATTGGTATTTCCACGTACGACAAAAAGACCAAGTATCGCGTTGGTGACAAAATCGTAGTCCACGACTTTGACTTTTCAGTTGATACTTTCGCTAAAGGTTTTCACTTCTTCTTGACGAAGGAAGAAGCTGAAGCTTACAAATGCTAATCATTTTCAAAGAAGGCTCGCTTCGGCGAGCCTTTCGCATTTTTTGAGTTAATTGAAAAAATGCTATCTATGATTTTTCTTCAAACTCCTAATAAACTCCATAAATAAAGGGTGAGTATTAAGCGGTCGCGACTTAAACTCTGGGTGAGCCTGAGTCGCTACGAAAAACCTAGATTTTGGCGCCTCAACGAATTCAATCAATGTTCCATCCGGCGAAGTTCCCGATACCCTAATCCCACCTTTTTCCATTTCCGGTAAGAATTTTTGATTTACCTCATAACGATGTCGATGACGCTCTACGACTTCGAACTTCCCATCTTTAATTTCTCCCCAACCATATTTTTCATATATTTTCTTAGTTTTTGATTTACCTTCTAAGATTGCCTTATAATCGCCAAGTCGCATAGTCCCGCCAGTAGACTCTTTGCCCTTTTGGTCCTCCATAATATAAATAACATTATTGTTATCCTTTTCTTTTGCACCAAATTCTTCCGAATTAGCGTTTTTAATACCCGCCCTTCTCGCTGCAGCAATGCAAGCTACCTGCATACCAAGGCAAAGTCCTAAATAAGGAATGTCATTTGCTAAAGCATATTCGGCTGCCTTAATCTTCCCCTCTGTTCCTCTTACACCAAAACCACCTGGAACCACTAAACCATCGCATTCCTTAAATAATTCATCTGTACCATCATCAGCATCTTCAGCTTTAATCCATCTTAAGTTCAGATTAACATTATTCCAAGCTGCTGCGGCCTTCAAAGCTTCAGTCACACAGATATAAGTGTCATCATTACCTACATATTTCGCAACTAACCCAACTGTTACCGTTTTTGCATGACGGCGCTCACATCGCTTTGAGAATTCCTTCCATCCAGACATGTCTGGCTCTCTTTTGTCTCCAACAAACTCATTTAAAATTTCCAGAACTCCAGATTTTAACACGTTAAAAGGCACGTTATAGACGCTATTAATATCCGGT
>JAGCNM010000040.1 GCA_017645955.1 Candidatus Saccharimonadota bacterium | reverse complement strand
TAATCCCCCATCTTCCCATCGCACATGGCCCGAGCTAAGCTCGGGCCTTTCTAATACCTAAAAATCTGCCTCTAAAACTAGTGCTTTATGGTCCGAAACCAGGGTGTCTAGCACCTTAAAATCGGACACTTTAATTAAATCATTAACCAATATGTGGTCGCAGTATACATATTACGTCGAAATTACCGTTTTTTATAAAATCAATCAGTGTCTCCTTGATTCTGCCAGTCTAAACGTTTAATTGTAAGATTCTCACCGCTCATCCCCCTCGCCGTGGAGCTTATCCCTCTGGTAACGACTTTCTAATTTGTCGATATTTTCATTAGCAATTTCAGATAATGGCACCTCTAGATATCGCGCGATTGAAGCAATATACCACAAAGTATCCCCAAGCTCTTTGGTTACCAATTCTTTATCTTCTTCCGATATGACTCCATCCTTATCGCGAATAATCTTCTTAATCTTATCAGCCGTTTCGCCAGCTTCACCTACGAGCCCTAGCACTTTCTCAATAAACCCAGCTTCTTTTAGATTTAAAGTAGCTTTGGACAAATCATATTTTGCCACCTTCTTTTGATACTCATCAAATTCCATAAACCTCCTTATCTGTTAAAATAATTATATCACAGTGGTATAATTACAGCATGGAGGACACGCGGAATCTTATCGACGAATACAAAGGTCTCGAAAATGAACAAGTTTTTTCTGCGCTCGAAAAATCCCGCACTCCCCTCGAAATTGCCATCGAAAACGTTGAACATGATTTTAATATTGGCTCCATTGTCCGTACGGCGAATTCTTTTAATGTCTCGATAGTCCATATAATTGGTAAGAAAAAATATAACCGCCGCGGCGCTATGTGTACTGACAAATATCTTAAAATTGTTCACCACGCGACTATAGAGGATTTTCTAAAAACCCAAGAAAACAGGGAACTAGTCGCCATCGAAAACAACACTCCTCGCGCTAAACCTCTAAACGATAAAAAATTCGAGCAAAACACCACCCTAATTTTCGGCTCCGAGAATAATGGTATTACGAAAGAATTATTAGACAAAGCCGACGATGTACGATTTATCGAAAGCTTTGGTTCAACTCGTTCAGTTAATGTCGGCGTTGCCGCGGGAATAGCGATGTATGAGTACGTCCGCCAAATCGTCTTCTGAGAACCATAAAAGCTCGAACTTATTCCAACGCTTAAATATTCGTTTCCCGTGGCTGAAACTATATCTCGTCATCTTTATTGGTACGGTAGCTACCCTAGACTTATTAGATCTGACAATATCTAAAATCACCAACCTCGATCAAAGCTTTCCGAGAACGCCGATGGCTAAACATGTTAAGGCGACCGATAGGGTTCTAGAGGGGAAAATGCTTGTTGCGTTAACGTTTGATGACGGACCATCACCTTCGACCACCCCAGCGCTCCTGGATATTTTAAGCAAAAAAAATACCCTTGCAACTTTTTTCATGCTCGGAAGTATGGCCGAAAATAGCCCTGATATCGTCAGGCGTATTGAAAGGGAAGGGCATGAAATAGCCAATCATACCATGTATCATCAAAATTTAGTTTGGCTTTCCCCAGAAGAAATCCAGTCCGACGTCAATGCTTCAAGAGCGGTTTTTTCTAGCATTATTAAACATGCTCCGACGCTCACTCGCCCGCCTTACGGGAACTATAATGATGTGGTTAGCTCCATCGCTAATACTCCGCTCATTTTATGGTCCGTCGATACGCTCGACTGGCAAAATCGCAATCCGGAGACCATTTTAAACATCACATTAAGCCAAGTCCATGACGGGGCGATTATTTTACTACATGACATTCATCCAACTTCCGTAGAAGCGGTACCGAATATTATTGACGCTTTGCGCGAACGCGGCTATGAATTTACTACCATTTCCGAACTTGCTAGAATTCGCAAAATCAAACTATCAGCAGGGGAAGGCTATTACAACTTCCGACCTTAGTTTCTGAATATTAATTTCACAAATAGGGTTAACACGAAAATATGAAGATTGGCCGTCACGAGCAATCCAACAATCGCCGTAATGATACCAAATAGTTTTACGTGCTCATACGAGGAAACCCCGTTGGCCAAATTTTCGGCAATCTGACGATAAAAGAAGACAATCGCCCCACCAGCAATTGTTATTACTATCCCTACCATCATCCAGCCGACACTAAATTCGAAATCCATAACCTTATTATACCACATATGTTTATAAGGGGTTGACTTTTCTTTGTTTTTAGATAAAATATATGGACAAGGGGTAATAGCTCAGTTGATTAGAGCGCTGCCTTTGCAAGGCAGAGGTCCAGGGTTTGAGTCCCTGTTACTCCACCATAACCAGGGGTTATAGCTCAGCTGGTTAGAGCGCGTCACTGATAATGACGAGGTCTGTGGTTCAAGTCCACATAACCCCACCAGATTATATATAACTCGGCATTTTGGCCGATTTTTTAGTGGTAGATTTCTGTTAAGTACCTTGTAGCAATAGTATTCATTTTTGGAGCATTTTTACAACAAAAAACTATCAAAAATACAGTTTTTACTCCTGTTAAATCGCCTGTTAATACCCTAAACAATTTGGTCTAATTTTTTTCAAAAAAAGAGAGCCCCCGGCTCTACCCACACTGGCTGTGTGGAAGTCGGGGGTTTGGGTTGATTAGTTGTAGCGAGCGTTAACCGCTGCGGCGACCTCCTCGAGGCTTTCGCAGACGGTGGCGCCCATGGCGCGAAGGCCCTTGGCGATCTTACCGACACCCTTGGCCTGGTCTCCCAGGTCACCGATGGCGGCGAAGATCATGCGCTCGGGCGCGGTCACCGCGGTCTCGTGGATCTCCCACCCAGAGTAGGTGCCTAGACCCTCAGGGCTGATCACGAAAACCATGACCTTTGCCTCGTCCTTGCAGGCATCCTCGAGTGCGGCGGCCTCGTCGTTCCATTCTCCGGGACCCAACTGGGGATCGAAATAAGGGACGGTGGTGTCGAGCATCGGGATCAGCTGGCTGCGCCAGGTGCTGGTAGCACAGGTACCGCCGAGGAAGGTTGCGTCGATAAATATTTCAGAGTTGTGATTAATCTTCATAATTCTCCTTTTGCGCTTTAACGTCTCGCGACGATTTATTAGGTCGCTAGACTGCTCTGCAACCCGTTTTAACTACCATATAGATAATCAAAACGGGTCACAGATATGCAAAAGGCTTTTACTGACAACTAATCATTTAATGTACTTAGTTAGTCTTTGAGCTTTACCGACTATAATTACATTATAGCACATATGCTTATTTTTGTCAATATTATAGCAATAAAAGAATAGTGTCAGAGGCAAAATACAGCAATTTTTGTCGAAATAGAATCGACAAAACCAAATAGACACCTCAATTAATAATACTTGACGTATTCTAAATATTAGTTTATAGATTGACTTGCTTGTTTTTTATTTCATCTCTGTAGATTGTTAATGCCTGCCCAATTCGCTCCCACCACAAAGCCTGAGGGCTATTTTTTTATTTAAAGATTTTACGATTGAGTTTTAGCTCGTCAACAAAACCAGTGATTAAGTTTATTTCTTCGGTCACCTTTTTTACTTCGGCCTGTTCATCAATTGGTTTAAAAACACTCGGCGGTTCGAAAGCATCTTTCCCGTCGTTTAAGCCTACAAGCAAATGGCTATCAATAAAGCATAACAGAATCTTACCCTTATGTTTTTCTCCGAGCGTAAGAATATTATTCATCATTGCAGGATCTAGAATGTAAAAAGCCTCAAACCCATCTTCGGCGTAGGTTCTAAACATCTTATTAAACTCGCTCGACTCTAACTCTATCTTCTCAAAACTCCTACCATTCTGGTTTTTTCCTCCAGGGACCCGATTAGCTCCAAAACCTTTCTCGGCAACCTCAACCCGGAAACTAAACTTCTTCGGGAACTCAAAGTCCATAAATCTACCCTTAAAAATCGTGACATAAGTTGTATCCCCATCAGAATCAGTATGTTCAACCTCAATATGTACATCGGCCTGGGTAAAAGCCACATCCTTATACTCGCCATGCACATAATCATTAGTCGAGTAACGATCGCCAGTATTAATCATTCCAGTAGCGCGCAGATATTCCTTACCAATCCCTTGTTCGCGATTATACACTAGCTTAGAAAAAGTTTTTGAAAGGCTCTGATGGACGAAGTAACCCTTATAAGCTTGATGGTAGGCTGTTCGCTCATTTTTGACCGTAATAAGGATAATTACAAGAGCAAATATCCCGAAAAACAACAAAAGCCAAAAAGCAAGGAAGAGGGAAAACATAGAAGAAGAATTTACTATATTTATCACTAAGAACAGCAAAAAGACTCCGAAAATAATTCCATATGTTATACTAAACCTTTTAACTAAAACCTCTTTATAAGCTTCTCGTTTTTTCTCAACATCTTCAAATTTCATACACCCATTATAGCAGAAACCGCTCATTTTAGAGCGGTTTCCTAGGTCATACATAGATTTAAGTAGCCTCGCAGTTTAATCTACTTAAAACTAATCTCAGTTTATATCACAAAATGAATAATGTCAATACTTTTTTTCCACAATTTGTGTAAAAAATTAGTACCTTTTTGTTCGGATTTTAATTCATAATTAAGACATATTTTTAAGAAAAAGCATATTGACAAACCGAAAGCACTATGCTATAATAACGACATACACTCGAAAAGGGTGGTGATTAATTTTTAATATGGTGGGCAGAAGGAGTTCTAGAATGGCTGGAACCAAAGCTGGCGGCATGAAAGCCGCTGCTACTAACAAAGCCAAATACGGTAAAGAATTCTATGCTCGTATTGGTAAAAAAGGTGGCCAAAATGGTCACACTGGCGGTTTTGCTGCTAACCCTGCGTTAGCTCGTATCGCCGGAGCAAAGGGCGGACGTATCTCTCGTCGTGGCCCTGCGAAAAAGGCTTAAAAATTTTCGCAACGCGGACAGTGATAAACTCCGTCCGCACTCTGAAATCGCGTTAGCCCGCACTTCGGGCAACGCGATTTTTTGTGTAACCAATCTCTATAAGTATCTAGTTCGTCCTGTACCGAATCGTTATCGAACTCTATTTTATATTTCTCACTCAACTTCCGCGCCTCCTCCCAGGCCTCCGCTTCCATTTTTAATCTCATTACATCTGTTTTATAGTCCTGATGACCTAGAATCGCGTGTCCCAGTTCGTGTAGAAGCAAAAGCTCCGAGTTTGGCTCATTCGGACCAATTACGATAGTTTTTGGATATTTAAACAGAAATTTCTTCCCAACGATGAATCTAAACTCTGGATAGTCCACCTTGAGTTTTTCTACTAAAGGCCCCATCTTAAAGGGAATTACTCCCGCTCCTTTTGCTTCGCATAGATATAACAACCGTAAATTACCGACTCCGTCGGGCGTTTCGGCCTCTTTAGTTTTACGCCTAAATCACTAGGCAAATACTTCACGTATAAACGAAAAACCTTCCCCATAGGCCCACCTAAAATGATTGTATCGGGGTGACATTTTTTTATTACATCAGGAAGTCCAAGATAAACTCTCTTTGCAATCTCTTCTAACTGTACCTTCTTCCTTAGATCGGTCGCATAATCAACATGATAAACGTTTTCAAGTGCACTAGCCGCCGCAATGTCCTCCCATTCGAGAGTTTTATCATTATATTCGTAAATCCAATGTCCAGGCTCAAACTCACTAGACTCCGGTAGTATGTGATTTTTTTCAACTATACCCCCACCAATCCCGGTCGAAAAAGTCAAGAAAACTGTCCGCCCAGGAAGTCGATAACCTTCATAAAGCGCGCCCAAATTCGCATCATTCTCAAAATAAATTGGACAATCGAACACTTCTTTTATAGAGGAAAAAATGTCAATATTCTTCCAATCGCGATTTCCAAATTTGACTGTATAATTTTTTTGTACAAGACCCGGAATCGCTACGGCAATCGAACGAACCTTATATTTTTTAAACGCATTTAAATGCTCGCTTAGATTATCTAAAAAGGTTTTCGAACCCTGAGCAGTTCTAAATTTTACCTTTCTGAGAATGAATCCCCGTCTAGAAAACAGGGCGATTAAAGTTTTTGTTCCTCCGATGTCAATCCCTAGATACATACTTTTATTATAGCATGAAGTATGCTATAATATTACAAGTTTTCTTGGCTTAAGCTGAGAAAGAGGAAGGAAAATATTAAAGTTATGGCAAATGCCAAAAAAGTTACTATGGATGAACTTCTCGAGAAAAATGAAGATTCATTCAAAAAAGTTGTAGCGGGGGACACAATAGAAGGGAAAGTCTTATCTGTTAAGAAGCATGAGATTTTGATCGATCTCGGTTCCCAAGGCGTCGGTCTCGTTCCGCGCCGCGAAGCTTCATTCGCACGCAACTTAAATGTCGGCGATGAGGTAACTGCCTCAGTCGTTGAAGCGGAAATGGACGATGGATACGTTCTTCTTTCGCTCCGTAAAGCTGTTAAGGATAAAGGTTGGGATGAAATCACCGCTAAGCTCGATAATGGCGAAACAGTTGAAGTTACGCCGTTTGATGCTAACCGTGGTGGACTTCTTGTTGAATACGAAGGAATCCGTGGATTTCTTCCAGTTTCACAGCTTTCCGCTGAGCATTATCCGCGTGTTGGTTCATCTGATAAAGATGAAATATTGCAACGCTTGAACTCTCTTGTTGGCAAGGGGATTAAGGTTCGAATTTTAGACGCAAATAAGAAAGAGAATAAACTTATTTTCTCTGAAAAAGAAGCGATTAAAGATGGGCTCGCTGAGCGCTTTGCTGAGCTTAAGGTTGGCGATGTGATTAAAGGCGTCGTGACTGGTGTTGTTGACTTCGGTGTCTTCGTTAATGTTGACGGTATCGAAGGTTTAGTCCATATTTCCGAGATTTCTTGGGAACGTGTTAATAATCCATCTGACTATGTTAAGGTTGGCGATATTATCGAGGCTAAAATCATTGCTATCGATAAAGAGCGCCTCTCGCTCTCGATGAAACAGCTCGTCGAGGATCCATGGATTTCCGAAGTTGAAAATCTAAAGAAAGGCTCGAAGGTTGAAGGAACTGTTACGAGGATTACCCCGTTTGGTGCCTTCGTCCAAATCTCTCCAGCTGTCGAAGCTTTAGTTCATGTTTCTGAGCTCGGCGAAGGTTCCGATGTTGATCCGGAAAAAATCTTTACATTAAACGAAAGAAAGAGTTTTAAGGTTCTAGACATCGATAAAGAAGGTCGCAAAATTTCGCTTTCCGTCGCGAAAAAATAACCTAATTCAAAAAAGCGAGCGATTTAGCTCGTTTTTTTGATTGATAAAAGTTGACAAAAATAACCTTTAGCGCTATAATCCAGGAAAGCGCTTAAACGAAAGGTTAGACAAACATGAAAAATCCCGAATCAAACACAAATAATGACGCCGTCGACTCAAAGACCGGATGGGAAAGTTTAAGCACAGAAAACTTTATTAAAGAGCAAAACCACGATTTCGAAGGTGAGCGTAATATCAATGACAAAACTGGCAAAGAGCGTACCTTCGTCCAATGGGATCTTTACCCAAAACTAAAAGGGGAAACCAACGAACAATATGGCGCTAGATTAAAATTCATGAACCAAAAAACCGCTGAGTACGAAGCGGAGCAAAAAGCCGCCGAAGAAGCTAGTTCGAATGATTCTCGTCCTAACGAATACCTTTCTTCTGAACACGGTAAAAAGGAACTCGCCGAAGAAGAAAAGTTTGACCGCCTGACTGAAAAAGTCGAAAAGGCTATCGCTGAAGGCCGTATGAGCGCCGAACATGGCAAAGCTCTTTTAGAACGTCAGCTCGAACGCTCAGTTGACGAGATAGAAGGTTACCGCCAAGATTACGAAGATAGTAAATCTGTTGGCACACCTGAAGAACAGGCCGCCTATGAAAAGTGGCTTAAAGGTCGCGATGCTGAGAATCAGAGAAATCTTCAAAAGAGAGAAAAGGCTGAAGAGCTAACTCCGGTCGAAGAAACACTGGAAGAAACGTCCGAAGAAGTCCCGAACGCTGAAGAAAACGTCGAAGAGGCGGTCGAGGAAGTAGCCGAAGAAAAACCGGCGCCTAACCTAGACCCCGAAGTCCAATATTGGCTTAACGAAGAATTAAAAGACTTAGACGAATGGGCTGAAAAGAAAAACTATTCCGATGAACGCAAAGCATCAGTTGAAGAAGAATTGAGAGCTAGGGCGGGCGCAAAACAAGAAGCCATAGAAAGAGAACGCCAAGAGGCTATCGAGAAAGAACGTCGAGAAGCCCTCGAAGAAGAACGTCAAGCTGCCATCGAGGAAGAAAAAGCGGCTGCCGGGGAAGCTGAAACAGCTACAAGCACAGAAGAAGGCCACACGGAGGCAGCTGAAAAAGAAAACAACGAAGCAGAAGCTAAAGGCCAGCTAATTGGAGAAATTGAGTCCCTAGCTCAAGAAATCGAAGAGTTAGAAAGTACAATTCGCCGACATAAGTTTGAAAAGAAAATCGAAAACGAATCAGAAAAAATCGTCGCAAAAGAAGCTGAAAAAGCTGCCATTGAAGCAAAAATTGCTGCGATTGATGCAGAAATAGCTGTAGTAGATGCGGCCATCGAAGATGTTAAGAAGAAAAAACGTCCGAGCTTCGGTCTTCTCGCCTGGCTCTCAAGCCGTATCGGTAAAAATCGTAAAAAAACTGTAAAGCCAGTTGAGTTATCGGCTGAAGGCCCAACAAAAGAAGCAACTTTCGATGATGCCTTCGAAGATACTAGTAAAGCGATCGACTCGAATACCGATTTCGATATAGATCCGCTAGAGTATTTTAAGGGTGCTGCAGATTACGACAAAGATGATTACCATTTCTGGACTTCGATTGGCGAAAAGGGAATAGACATCATGACTGCGACTGGAAATATGACAGAAGATAGAGAGAAAGCAATCACGGAATGGTGGGACTCTCTTGAAGATAAAACGAAGGAGACTATCACTAAAGATTTTAAATACAAAATTGGCAAACCTCTCCGCGTTTTCCTCCAGAAGAAGAAACTAATCCCAGAAGATACCGGCGATTACTTTAGAGAAGAAGAAGCTAGCGCTAAACGTTTAGAGGAACGCGCTGAATATCTTAAGAGAGATTACAATTACTGGAATGCAATTGGTGATGAAGGTTTGAAGTACATCACGGGTGAAGAAACACCAAATGATGACAATAAAGAGCGTATCCTAACTTGGTGGAATGCTCTTGATAATGATACTAGAAATCGTATATCAAATATCTCGTTGCCGTTATATCGAAAACTAGTCACCTGGATTCAAAAACAGCAAGAAGCGTCTCCAGAAGTACCCCAAGCTGCCTAAATTATCAAGCATCTTTTAATTATTTCCCGCTTATGATATAATATATCAAAGGAGTTATTTTGTGAGTAAGAAAAATGAATATAAAGAATCACCTTGGTTAGAATTCTATGATGAGGAAGGAATCCCGACTCATATTGAATATCCGGATTGTTCAATGGTTGACATGATTATCCAGTCCGCCGAGAAATGGCCAGATAATATTGCATACACCTATTACGGGCATAAAGTTACCTATAAAAACTTTGTTAAAAAGATTGAAAAAACGGCTCGCGCACTCAAAAACTACGGCGTAAAAGAAGGCGATCGTGTTACGATTTGTATGCCAAACACCCCTGAGGGCATCGCGATGGTTTATGCCGTTAATATGGTCGGCGCAATTTGTAATATGGTCCATCCATTATCGTCTGAAAAGGAGCTTGAATACTACATTAAAGTTGCTGAATCGAAATACGTTTTAACTATCGACGCAGTGTTTGATAAGATTTATCGTCTCCGCGATACGGCTCAACTCGAACGCATTATTGTTGTTCGTCCTTCAGATGGTCTTGGCTTTTTGAAGAAAAAACTCTACAACACGCTTCATATTAAGAAAGTCAGATTGCCGTCTAACGATAGCCGAGTAGTGTTATGGGAAGATTTTATTGCGAACTCCTATTTTTATCAGGGAAGTTTCTATGAAGAACGTAATGGTAATGACCCTGCGGTCATCCTTTATTCTGGTGGTACTACTGGTGCCCCTAAAGGCGTACTCTTATCAAACGCGAACTTTAATACTTTAGGCGTACAATGTACAACTGTAATTAAACAAGCCGTACCAGGAGCAACAGTTCTATCAATTTTGCCACTTTTCCATGGTTTCGGGCTTGGCGTTTGTATTCATACGCCTCTCTGTAAGGGAATGGGCTGTATCTTAATTCCGGCCTTTTCTCATAAACAATTCGCCGATATTATTAAGAAAAATGAACCTAATTTTATCGCTGGTGTGCCTACACTCTACGAAGCCTTAATTAATACGAAACTCGGCCCACACGATCTTGAATCGGTAACTTCGGTTATTTGTGGTGGCGACGCCTTGAATCAAACTTTACGAGACAAAGTAAATAATTATTTGAAAGCACATGGCTCAAACGCTAAGATTCGCGTAGGCTATGGTTTAACCGAAGCGACCGGGGCAACCTGTTTATCCCCAGAGAATGCTTTTGCTGACGGTATTATTGGTGCACCATTACCGGACATGACCTTTAAAATCATCAAGAATGATACCTTTAAAGAATTGCCAGTTGGCGAAGAGGGCGAAATCTGTATTTCTGGCCCGCTCGTCATGATGGGGTATCTTAATGACGACGCCGAAAATGCTCAAACCCTTCGTGTGCACGACGATGGTAAAATCTGGCTTCATACCGGTGATTTAGGTTATCTGGGCGAAGACGGGTTCTTCTATTTTGCGCAGAGGTTAAAACGCATTATTATTTCCTCTGGTTACAACATTTATCCAACCCATCTCGAATCTGTCATTAACTCTCACGAAGCAGTCTTAACTTCAACGGTTATCGGTATAGATCACCATTACAAGGGTCAAGTTCCAAAAGCCTTTATCGTCTTGAAACCTGGTTATAAGGCGGGGAAGAAGATAGAACGCGAAATCCGTGAGCTCTTGGAGCGTAATGTCCCAATTTATGCTTTACCGGCCGCCTATGAATTCCGCGACAAGCTTCCGACCACTCTCGTCGGCAAAGTTGCCTTTAAGAAACTCGAAGCTGAAGAAAAAGCTAAATAACGATTCCGAAATAACTTAAAATTACACGAATCTTGAATTTTATGCCCATTTTCTTTTGATTCAGAAACCGATTGTCTCGCCAATTTGGAAAATATTTCTTTAACATTTTGCGCGAACGCTTAAAACCTTTTCGCCCTTCTTTAAATTTCTTAAAATCTCCCGCCGAATCAATCAACAGATTCCAAATGAAGAACCATTCGAGTTCATCATGATACGTTTCTAGGGCGCCGGCCTCCTTAAAATGCTCGTATACACCCTCAAGCGCCGGAAAAATATCCAAATACTTCGGGTCCCATTCTACCTTATGAAGAACTGAATTTGAGTTCCAATAATAATAATACAAGGGTTTATCGACGCTCGCGTAGTTATCTGTGTGTAAGATTAAAGTCGGCATTACCTCTAAGTCTTCATGAATAATACCCTCTTTAAATCGAAAATCATTTTTAGTCCACCATTCTCCCCTTATAATAACCTGCCAAGGGCCAATTGCTCGCCTAATGAACTTACTTTTAAACTCCGGATCCTTCGGGTCTAGCGCCGGAAGATAAGTTTTCTCACCATTCTCTAAATACTTATCTGTTCCAGGCATTACAAAATCAGCTTTTTTCTTTTTTGCCTCTCTTAAAAGTTCAGTGACGGCATCTTTAGAAATAGCATCATCTGCATCTATAAACCAGAGATACTCGCCTTTTGCTTTAGCTGCGCCAAGATTTCGCGTCGCCGATGCTCCGACCACATCACAATCTAGTATAGTTATAATCTTAGGATACTCTTTTTTATATCTATTTAAAATCGTCAGAGAATCATCCGTAGATTTATTGTTTATTGCTATAATTTCTCCCTTAACGCCTTTTAAAGAAGACAAAACTGAACCAAGGCACCTCTCCAGGAATTTTTCAGCATTATATACAGGGATAACGACTGATATTTCTAGCATTATTTGAATATATCCTTGAAGATTTTATCGGTAATTTTGCGTCCAATTGCGCTACCCGCAGACCCAATCACATTACCAAGGAACCTGTCAGCCTTCTTTTTGGTGCTTTGTTTGGCTTTTTCGGCCTCTCTTTCGGCCTGTGCGCGTCGTTTCTCTTCAGCCTTGATACGTTCCGTCTCCGCCTTTTCAGCGGCCTTCTGAGCCGCGATACGCTCTTTCTCGGCCAATTTTGCTTGCTCATTGGCAGCCCTTTCTGCTGCCTTCTCCGCCTCGAGTCGTTGTTTTTCCGCCGCTTCTGCCTCAAACTTAGCCTGTTTTTCGGCCGCCTCCGTATCAGCTTTTTGTTGAATAACCTCGGCTGCCGACTCTGGGTCGATTGCCTCGTCGTATTTACCACATAACGGGCTAGCATTTATTACTTTATTACGGGTAATTCCATCAATTGCCCCCATTTTGCTCTGAGGCGGTAAAATTGTTGCTCGTTCTACAATTTCCGGCGCACCTTTCTCGTCCTGGAAAGAAATCAATGCCTCGCCAGTTCCGAGCTCTAAGATAGCTTTCTCTGTATCGAACTTCGGGTTAGTCCTAAAGGCCTGTGCTGCTGCATGAACTGCTTTTTGCTCCGATGGTGTATAAGCACGTAGGCTATGCTGTACTCTATTACCCATTTGTGCTAACACCTCGTCCGGAATATCAGTTGGACTCTGGGAAATGAAATAAAGCCCAATTCCACGCGAACGGATTAGTTTTACTATCTGAACGATTCTTTTTAATCGGTAACTCGGCATACCATTAAAGAGAAGATGCGCCTCATCAAAGAAGAATACTAGCTTCGGTTTATCAAGATCACCTACCTCTGGCGAAGTTGAGAAGAGCGTCGTCAGTAGCCAGAGGAGAAATGCCGCATACATATCCGGGCTCTCAAACAGCGTTACCGCATGAAGGATATTAATCACCCCTCGTCCTCCCTCTGTTGCGAAGAAATCATTCACGTCTAGAGCTGGCTGTCCGAAGAAATGATCCGCACCTTGGTTTTCAAGCGTTAAAAGTGACCTCTGAATTACCCCAATACTCTGGGTTGTAATGTTTCCGTATTTCGTCGAGTATTTATCCTTATTTTCAGCGACATATTGTAAGACGGCTCGTAAATCTTTTAAATCAATTAGCGCTAAATTCTCGTCCTTCGCGATCGCAAAAGCGATAGCTAAATTACCCTCCTGCGCCTCCGATAAACCGAGCATAATCGACAAGACTTCCGGCCCGACCGCCTCTACAGTTGCGCGTACTGGATGCCCCTCGGTCCCAAATAAATCCCAGAACCGAACAGGGAAGGATTTCGCTTCAAAATCTTTAATTGCTAGCTTATCTAATCGTTTTTGAATCGCCTCGGTAATTTCACCATCTACAGCCGTTCCTGCAAGATCGCCCTTTACATCGGCCAAGAATACCGGCACTCCCGCGTCCGAAAAACTTTCGGCCATTACCTTTAGGGTAATCGTTTTACCGGAACCGGAAGCTCCCGTAATTAAACCATGTCGATTTGCCATTTGTGGCAGAATCGCGAGCTCCTTTTTATCTTCAGTTTTACCAATTAAAAGCCGATTATTTGCCAGCATAAACACTCCTTTTTCTTATTTTACCATGTCACGGTTAAAAATTAATCTAAATCTATCCTCTTAAACCATTTTGCTGACAACATATAATTTATTGCAATTAGAATAAAGTATAAAACAATTGATTGAACAAAGACTGGTTTTAGGGCGCTGATATCCGGAATTAACCGTTCGTTTGAAAACAGAGAATCGCCAATTTCTGGTTTAACTCCAGCTAGAATAAACATTCCGATTAGAATTACCAGTTGAATAACGATATAGCAACAAAACCCAATGAAAACCGACCAAGCCGTCCTTTTGTTAAGCTTTCTATGTCCTAGAATTATTCCAGTATATCCCGAGAAAAGCATTACTAAGATTTCTAACACTACCACAAATATTGTCAGTAATATTATTTCAACTGCCGTGCTATCTATTATTTCTGCCATCGGCGCCAACATGTTTTTTAGCCCTTCAAAACTTTCTGGCGTTAACCACGCAATTGCCATCGTCGCAATAATTATTAACGAACTAGTAACCATAGTAATTAGCCCCATCAAAAACTTTGACGCATATAAATTACTGCGCGGAACTGGTAAGGTGTGCATTAAATATCCTTCGTCGCCGTATAGATTATTCTTAAAATACACCCAGGCTCGCATCAAATTGTTGATCAAAATATTTGCAATCATCGCAATCGTCGCGCCATTAAAAACGTAGGCAAGAATCGTTAAGAAAAGGGAATCATTGACCGCGAAAAGTATCCTCGTAATAATTGCGAAGATTATTGCAAGAACATAAAAAATCGCTAAAAATTTAAAATTGCTCCTTAAATCATATTTCAGTAACTTACTAAGCATTTTTTAACTCCTTTCTGAAAATTGCGTCAATTGAAGTTTTGTATTTAGTCCTTAAAACATCCGCCTCTTCATGTAATACAATCCGTCCTTTATCAATTAGAACTACATCATCCAAAATTCGCTCAATATCTGATATTAAATGTGTCGAAATAATTAGGCTCGCCTTCTCATTAAAATTCGTCAAAATTGTATCGAGAATATAGTCGCGCGTTGCCGGGTCAACTCCGCCAAGAGGCTCGTCAAGAATATATAGTTTTGCTCGCCGAGACATTACGAGCACTAATTGCACCTTTTCTTGCATACCCTTACTCATTGCTGAGATCCGCTGGTCTTCGTCTAAATCTAAATCCTTTAGTAGTTTCTGCGCCCGCTTTAAATCAAAATCCTTATAGAAATCTTCAAAAAACTCCAACGTTTTCTTTACGCTTATATTGCGACTAAAATAGGTTCGTTCTGGTAAATAAGAGACAATGTTTTTACTCTCTACCCCAGGTTTCTTGCCATTAATTAATACCTCACCGGTAGTTGGCGTGAGTAAATTATTAATGAGTTTTATAAGCGTAGTTTTTCCCGAGCCATTTCGTCCAAGCAACCCTACGATTCTTCCAGAAGGAATCTCTAGATTAACATCAGCCAAAGCTTGTTTTTTACCATACTTTTTACTTAAATCCTTACACTCTAAAAGAACCATTTTCGTCGCTCCTTATTCTTTTCTGGTTTCGTTAAAACGTCTAGCTGTTCATCAGTTAGCCACATGATTTTTGGCATTGTAATCTCCGCACCGACATCCTTCATCTTCTTCTCATAGGACTTCGTCAACCTTTCTGCATATTCTTCACGTCTACGCATAATTAATTCGACGTCTTCCGTTACAAATTTCCCATTCGTACTGCGAGAGAGAATTAAGCCATCTCGCTCAAGCTCGCCTAAAGCTTTTTGTACTGTGTTCGGATTTACCCGCTCAGAAAGAGCAATCTCCCTTACCGAAGAGAGTTGTGCTCCCGGCCCCAACTTTCCCCCGAAAATTTGAGTCGCAAGTTTCTCCGCAATTTGGAGGTATACTGGCGAGTTGTTTTCAATTGTATTCATTTTACCTCTATTGTATTATTTAACTAATACAATAATACAGCATTAAAAAGCCCAAGTCAACAGAAAATATGCTATAATTCTTTCATGTTTTGGAAGATTCTCATCGTTTTTCTCATTTCAATGGTTCCGCTAATTGAACTTCGCGGCGCTATTCCGGTTGCTATCGCCATGAATCTCGGACTGCCAGAATGGCTAGTTTTAATTATTGCGATTGTCGGCAACATAATCCCAGTTCCATTTATCTATTTCTTTGCTCGTAAAGTGCTTGAATGGGGAGCTAAAAAGAACTGGAAACCTTTCAAGAAATTTTGCAATTTCTGTCTAAAAAAAGGCGAAAAAGCTGGCGAAAAGCTGCTTAAAAAAGCAGGGGATTACGGCACATACGTGGCGCTCTTTCTTTTTGTTGCCATTCCGCTCCCCGGTACTGGCGCTTGGACTGGTACATTAGCGGCAAGCATTCTAAAGTTGGACTTCAAAAAAGCCGTGATTGCTATCTTGCTTGGCGTTCTTACTGCTGGCCTCATTATGCTCGCCGCTTCGCTAGGCCTCTTCAAAGTAATTTTAGGTTAATCTTTTGTTAGCAATATATTATTAACAATAACGTCCTTTTTATTGTTTCTAAGGTAAAATGCTCCGAGTATACAAAACGAAACCGCGCCCGCCGTATTAATCAAAATATCCTTCATCGTATCCATAATACCAATGTCTAGATACCCTTCATCAATCGTTATTACTTCTCCGCTAGATAAATGAATATCAGTCTTTTCAATCTCATTTACCCTTACGGGCTGGTTCCCGCCATCACGCTGCAATGTAATAGTCGAAATTTGCCGCACATGCGCATCTTTTTGGGCATCAGTCCGCACTGTCATATCAAATGAAAATTCTAAACATTCCCATAGCACTCCAAGCGTCATCGAGAAACAAAACGCAAATATTAGCGTGAATATTCTCGATTTTTTGTCTTTATTCACGATTCTTTCAATTGAAAACCCAATCCCTGCAATTACAAACCCACTTAAGAGGTGCAAAATGATATCCCAAAAAGGAAAAGGACCGTAAAAAGCAAACACTTCGCCAAGAATTAACGATGCAAATATGAAAAGATAATATGTTATTTCAAGTGTTGCCGGTAAATGAAGTCTTAGTTTATAAGAAACTAAATCTGGCACAAGAAAGAGAACTAGTGCCGAAAAGGCTAACCCGATTTTCATCCAATCACCAAGAACAATAGTATTGATAAATACTACGAATGATAAAAGCCAAATCACAATAAACGCAAAAAGCGCGACTTTATTTTTCTTCTGTAAATATGCCTTTAGCGTAGTTTTCTTAGCCTTACTCACGCTCATATTTTACCACGAAATTTCTTCCTAAAACAATTGACTTCACATTTTGCGGCTGATATAATCATAAGCAATAAGGTCATATAGAGAATATAAAGAAAGGCGTTAATTAATGAACCAAATTACGGTTAACGTTAATAAACCAGAAGAAATAATAGTGCCGGATGATGATATCGACGTGCCGAATACTGGTATATTTAGTGTCGAGAATCAAAATAATAACACTGTTGTCTCTTCGACAAATATCAACGGAGTTGCTATCGCACTATTAATAATAGTGCCAGTTTTGATTGCCGTCGCAGCGCTTCGTTATAAAATGAAGAAAGAAGAAACCAATCCTAAATCTAACAAACGAATGATATCGGTAGTATCTAGTATAATTCTCATACTGACCACCATTGCTGTTTTTGGATATCTAAAATCGAATGACCAACATTACTCCGCTCGAGCCGAAGGCGAAACTAGCGACACCCTTTCTATTACTACTAACGATGTAGCAATTAATATTGAACTTGAAAACGACCCTGTCTACGCTATGTCTACTAGTACAGTAACTGTTAATTCTGCTACAGAAGCTGGCTACGTACTTAGCGCATATGTAGAAAATGCTAACCTAGTTTCAGAAGAATCTACAGATCAAATAACTAGTCTCACTACTTCAGAAGCAACCAAGCTTAGCGATAACACTTGGGGAGTCGCTTTAGCCAGTCCGACCGATCAAAATAGCGAAGTCTTCTTTGGTCTACCTACTGACGCTAGTACCCCAATGGTTCTTAAACAAACCGATGAAGCTACGGCAGCCGGTGATGCTATGACTCTTTATTACGCAACTTATGTTACGCCGGAACTAGACTATGGAACCTATACCGGCGCGGTCATAAACTATATCGCTGTTGCGAATCCAACATCACTTTACATGCAGGATATCGCGAATTGGAAAGATGATTTAGAAGAAGATACTCCAGTCGAAGCCAAAGATAGAAGAGATGGTAAAACCTATCTCGTGTCTAAGACAAAAGACGGCAAAATCTGGATGATGCAAAACCTAGATCTAGACCTTAACGCTAACACTACTTATACAAACGAAGATACTGATCTAGGCTACAACACTACTACCGGAGAGTACGAAACTGCTTCATGGCAGCCTTCTAGTGGCACTGCCACCGATGCTGAAGGCTGGACAGTTTCAAATTTTGCGCCAGCGTCTTATGACCCAGGAGATTGGTATTGGAATGGGAATGAGAGCGATTGGTATGACTGGGATGACTATTATGATACTTGTACGCTTAATCCTGAAACGAGTAAACTGAACTGCGATGATTCGGTTGACCCGTTCCCAACGTATGTTGGATCTACCGGCATACCGCAGTATCATCTAGGGAACTATTACAACTGGTCAGCTGCAGTAGCGGCTAACGACGGTTCGGTATACACTACCAGTGGCGAAATAGCAAACGACTCTATTTGTCCGACTGGATGGAGATTGCCTGGCGTCGATGAATTCTTTGACCTATGGGCTGAATACGGCTTCACATCGTCGGCGATTAGCGGGGAAAACAAACTCTGGACTGAGCCGCTTTACTTTGTGATTAGTGGTGGATTTAATACCGTAATGGACTACGTTGGTAGCGATGGATCGTTCTGGTCATCAGAGGTAAGAGACGAAACCCAATCCTGGGGTGTTGATTACGCCGTTGACGGCTGGTTCAGTGATGTGTACGGTCGTCGCAACTACGGTCACTCTGTCCGCTGTGTCGCACGCTAAATAAAAAAAGACTGGGCTCGCATCGAGGACGAAGTCCGAGATCCGAGCCCACTTTTTCGAGCATTTTTGATAAAAAATGGCTCCCGGGACTGGGCTCGATTCGAAGAACGATGCCCAGCTTTTTTGTTGTTTTTTGCTAAAAAAATGGCTCCCGGGACTGGGCTCGAACCAGCAACCTCGAAGTTAACAGCTTCTTGCTCCACCATTGAGCTACCCGGGAATATCCCCATTATAGCATATTTTCCGATTTTGTGATAAAATTACTGCATGATTAGTTTGGCGGGTGGTCGCAACCTGTTTTTCTGATAGTATAAGATGATTTGAATTTTTGAAAATGCATATTCCAGACGACACCGACAGGTTCGCCCGAAGGGCGGTTCTGCCGGCTGTCTTGTGTATGACATTTTCAAAAATTCAAGTCCCACTATCAGAAAAATAGGTGCGACCAGGCCCGTCAGAAACGAAAGGAGAGAGTCATGGAAGAGAAAACTATTCAAATTGCTGGTTCTATTACAGTCGACGAGCTTGCAACAGCGCTCGGTCTTTCTGTGACTGATTTAATTGGCACTCTCTTTAAAAACGGCATTGTTGCAACGATTAATCAGCGCCTCGACTACGAAACTGCCTCCATCATTATAGATGAACTAGGCATCAAAAAAGTTAAACTTGAGCGTAAGAACACTTCTACTAAAACGTCCGATTATCATCGAGAGCTTTCTAATAAAGCCGTATCGCGACCTCCGGTTGTTGCAGTAATGGGCCATGTCGATCATGGTAAGACTACTCTTCTTGATACGCTTCTTCATAAGAAAACCGTCGACGACGAGGCTGGCGGTATTACTCAGCATATCTCCGCCTACCAATTAAAACACGAAGATCGACTCATTACCTTCCTAGACACTCCAGGCCACGAAGCTTTCGCTGCAATTCGTCAGCACGGCGCAATGTTAACCGACATTGTCATTATTGTTGTTGCTGCCGATGACGGCGTAAAGCCTCAAACTATCGAAGCGATTAATTTCGCTAAGTCAGCAAATGCGAAAATTATCGTCGCGATTAATAAAATCGACCGCGAAGGTGCCGATATCCCGCGCACCATGGCTGATCTTAGCAATAACGGTCTCCAACCCGAAGAATGGGGAGGCGACATTATAATGGTACCAATTTCAGCAAAAATGAACCAGAACCTCGATAAACTACTCGACATGATTCTCCTTACCGCCGATATCGAAGAATTAAAAGCTGATGTTGAAATTCCGGCGGAAGGTCTTGTGATTGAGTCCCATATGGAAGTTGGTAAAGGTTCGGTTGTGAATCTATTAGTTACCGGCGGGGAACTAAAAACCGGCGAGTTTATCGTTGCCGGCTCATCTTATGGAAAAGTTCGTACGATGTTAGACTGGCAAGGTAAACCAAAGGGTAAAGCTACGCCTTCTACTCCAGTCACGATTACTGGTTTTAAGGAGCTTCCGAATTTCGGTGATCGCTTTATTGAAGTTAAAGACGAAAAAACTGCTCGCAAGATGGCATTATTAAATGCTCAGGCTGCTGCTGACGAATCAGCTTCCGCAAATGTAACGAGCTCCGACCTCCTTCGCATGATGAATGTGGCAGATAACTCAAAGGTCTTCAATGTCATTATTAAGGGAGATGTTCTCGGCTCAGTCACGAGCGTCGTGGACTCTCTTAAAATGATTGATACACACGGCGAGATTAACCTTAATATCGTTTCGACTGGTGTTGGCGATATTAATGAGAACGATGTTTATATGGCCGCCGACGAAAATACGATTATTTATGGCTTTAACGTTTCCGTTCCGATTAATATTTCGAAAATGGCTGCCCGCGACGGGGTAAAAATCCGCACTTACCAAGTTATTTATGAATTATTAGACGATGCCAAATCCGAAATGGAAAACCTCCTAGACGCCGAAATTGTCGAAGAAGACAAAGGCGAACTAAAAGTTCTCGGTGTCTTCCGAACTGAAAAGACGAGTATTATTGCTGGTGGAGAAGTCTTGAAAGGTGACGCGAAGCCGAATTATCTCGTTCGCGTTGTTCGTGATAAAAAATACCTCGGTGAAGCCGAAGTAACCTCAGTCCAAAAAGAGAAAATGGATGTTAAAGAACTTGTCGCAGGCGAAACTGGTGGACTTGCGCTTAAAACCTCTAAAAAAATTGATTTACAAATCAACGATCGCCTCAAATTCTTCACTCGCGAAACTAAAAAACGTAAATTATAATAAACTTTCAAAGCTTACTGTTTATAGGCTGAAAAATTAAAAAAATAGTGATGGAAAGCCGGTACTGACCACAAGGAGGAGTACTAAAGAAAACTTGTTTTCTTTAGTACTACGACGTAGTGGCGATTTTTGCGAAGCAAAAATCGAATACCGGAAGGCTTCCATCAAATTATTTTTTTAATTTTTCACCTAAGTAAGCTTTGAAAGTTTATTATTATAATACATGTGTTATAATAAGCGTAAGGAGAATTAAAAATGGATTTCGATGAACGATTTTTACAAGAAATGGGTCTCTCAGCAATGCCAGAGGACCAAAAACAAGCCTTTCTAGATTATGTTCAAGAAGAGCTCGAAGTCCGCATCGGCGAGCGTATTTCTAAAGGTTTAACCGAAACCCAACTGAACGAATTTGATATGATTACTGACCAGGCCGAAGCGGCCAAATGGCTTGAAAAAAACCGTCCTGACTATCGGGAAATTGTCACGCGCACTATTAACGAGATGAAAGAAGAAATTCGCGCTAATCGCGCAAAACTAGTCGGTGTTGACGACCATCAAATCTAATCTTATTTTGAATAGCCATTAAGGAAGCTTTTTGCGTCCATTACTTTACGACCTTCAGGCTGCAATAAATCTATCGCAACAGAATGCCTGTCAGCACAGGGGATCGAAAGAACCGCTGTCTCATTCGGTTTTAATATATGCGCCTCGTGTACTATGCAAGAAATCCCAAAAAACGTATATTTTGGTTTCGGAAAGGTCTGAAAAGCTACGATTTTGCGAAGAGTATGTTCCGCGGTATCTGTTTCCGGAGTTAAGAATCCCATGTTTTTTTCCAATTTCCCGCAAAAAGTCGCCTTAGAATCGTCTTGTAAAACTGGTTTTGGCAACTTCTTTAGATTATTAACTATCCATTTCGTCCCCGTTTCAGCTAGGGCTTTATAGATATCGTTTTTACAGAGCGGCAAATCCGAAAGCGTTGTTTGGTAATAAATCGGACCAGCGTCCATCGCTTTCACTAATTTCATAACAGATACGGAAAACTCGGTATCACCATTTAAAATCGCACTTTCAATCGGCGAAGCCCCCCGGTAAAGCGGTAAAAGGGAAGGATGGATGTTTAAAATGCCCTCCGGTTCAAATATCTCTAAAACGTCATTTTTGATTAAAACTCCAAATGACGCCAGTATGCCGTGCGCCTCTGGGTGAGCTTTTTTTATCTCTTTAACTTTCTCTAAATCTTCACGCGACTTAGCATGAAAAAGTATTTTGCATCTCTGTTTTATAATTGCTTCTGCGTAATCTGCTAGTGGCCCATTTCCGAAAAATATCACTTTTTCCATTTTAAAATCTATTCCTCACCCCAAAGTTTCTTGTTATTGGCAATTTTTTTATCGTAATCGACAGGAATCAAATCTCCTTTGTCATTCATTTCGTAAAAAGCGTCTTTTTCGTCTTTTATATGGTCAATAAACAGGATTCCGTTAAGATGATCGATCTCGTGCAAAAGCGTTCTCGCGAGTTCATCGGTCGCCTTAATGCGAACCTCTGAGCCGTCTTCGAGCTTAGCTTTAACCTTAACTTTTGTCGCTCGCGGTACCATCCCATAAATTGAGGGAACCGAAAGACACCCCTCATAATCCGTCTTAATCTTACCCTCCGTTCGAATCACTTCCGGGTTAATCAATGCTGTAAAGGTCGCTTTTGCTTTATCTTCCATGTCATCACGAATAATAATAATACGTTTATTAACGCCCATCTGGGGCGCTGCCATCGCCGCCGAAAGCTCGTAAGGGTGCTCTTTTTCCCAATCTAGCGACAATTTTCGCATATCAGCAATAATCCCTAAAACTTCATCATCGATTTTAGAGACTTTACTAGATTTCTCCCTTAACCGCTTATCCGGCGTCGTAATTATTTTCATAAGAATATTATACCACATTTTACCTTAAATTAAGGTAAGTTCGGAATCAAAAAGCTATCAAAGAGCAAGACCTACTTAATAATAAGCTCTTTAGAATCAAGCTCACAATCTTTTAAAGATACGCTCTTAATCGCCGGATCCTCATAAGTATTGTAATAATAAGTTTGTGTAGCTGTCGAATATCCGCCAGTGTATATTGTTTTCTCAAACTGGCCATCAAGCATCGCGGCCGCTCCATCAATCATCGCTACCCCAGTTAAAGTATGGAATAAACGCGAAACATTCTCTTCTTCTGAAGTCTTAACTGGATAATGTGTGTTAAGATAAGCTGCTCTAATAAACCGCGAAGGGGAATAATAGTCACCCGGAAGACCCTGCATCAAAGAGCCAGGCCCAAACGCCGTCAGCTTCGCTTTTTCCCACTTTATCTCTTTCGGTGTCTGCGGGAACAGGTTCATATAATTTCTCAAATTTTCCTTATGCCACCCAAATCCAGGCTGGTTTGTTAGGATGTCGACATCGTTTTCAAAAATCTCCATCCCTCTTTCGGTATATTCAACCACAATCGAGCCTTTCGCGTCACCAATAATCCAATGTAACTCCGAAACAGGGAATTGCTCATTAATGGGCTTTGCTACAATCGCCACGTCTTTTAGGGCCTTCTTAGCCTCATCAACGCTACTAAAGTTTAGAACCACCCAAAGTGGAAATTCGTAGGCCACAACATTATTCTTTTCATCAACCGCCTCTGTTTCATACTTGGCGTAACCGGGGAAATTGAGTCCAGCAATCGCTAAACCGTCTTCATTGGCGCAATCAAAGTATAATGGCGTATTTTCAACTACAATCCCCATCCCGATAATCGCCGGAGATTTTGTTATTTCGCCCAAAAACGCTGATTTGTACTTATAACCCCTCGGTACCACTACGATTTTCTCACCATATCCCACCGACCAATCCAAATTTCGTCCGAAATACATATTCCCAGCATTATCATTAAACCTCGCCCCCGTACACATATTCTCTCCTTTTTAAATACTTGTATTTATTTTAGCATAAGCATAATGCGTTTCAAACGTTCATATGTCCGAATATTCACAATAATCCAGGCGGATCAAGGATAACCTTAAAATTGGGGTCCAAATCTAAACACGCCTCTATAAGCGCCTTCCTAGTTTTACTTCTGACGACAATCTGCCAGGTATAACCGCGGTTAGTCCTCTCATGAAACGCAGGCATCGGAGGGGAAACCGAAAGCCTCTTATCGCGACTAAACTTCAAAGCTAATTCTCGTACCTTTTTTATCACAATCGCCTCTGTTTTCATCGTAATCTCAACCTTCGCAATAAACCGAAACGGCGGAAAGCCAGATTTTTTACGTTTTTTAATTAAATAATCGTAAAATCCTAAATAATCTTCCTCTGAAGCAAATTTGATTACTTCGTGTTCGGGTCGGAAAGTTTGGATAATCACCTCCGCCTTATCTAAGTGTCCGCGCCCAACCCTCCCTATAACCTGCGTAAGTAACTGAAAAGCTCTCTCTTCCGCCATGTAATCCGGCAGGGAAAGACCAGCGTCGGCCTGGACTATCCCCACTGTCGCGAGCTTCGGCAAATCTAACCCCTTAGCGAGCGTCTGGGTCCCGACCAAAATATCTACTTCACCTCCCTTTACCGCCTCGTAAACCGCCTCTAGTCCCTCATCTTTCTTATTGTCACCATCAAATCGGCTTATCTGAGCCTTCGGGAATAATTTCTTTAGCTCGCTTTCGAGCAACTTCGTCCCGAACCCCTTATGAATCATTCCCGGATGTCCACATTTCGGACAATTCGTCGGTACTTTCTCGGAAAAACCACATGTATGACAATGTAATACATATTCATCAGCGTGCAGGGTTAGGGGCAGATAACAATTCGGGCATAACACCTCTTCGCCACAGTCTTCACAAATCGTCAGCGGTGCCGATCCTCGTCTGTTATGAAAAATTAAAGTTTGGCGACCGGCCTCTAAATTCTCAGAGACAGCCCCGACTAAGGCATTAGAAAAATACCGGTTTTTTGTAAAATTCTCCCTCTCTTTAAAATCAACAATCTTTATCTTTGGCTTCATAGCGGTCTTTATCGCCTTTTTTTCTATTTTGACCAAAACATCACGGTTTGAGGCGAGGTAAAAATCCTCAACTGCCGGTGTCGCCGAGCCGAGAATGAGCGGAATATCTAAAGACTTCGAGATAAAACTCGCTACCCGGACCGTCGAATAACGTGGCGGATTTTCTTGGTAATAGGTATTTTCATGTTCCTCGTCGACAATGATTAATCCGAGGTTAGAAAGCGGCGCAAACAGAGCCGAACGTGGCCCGATTACTATCTTAGGATTCTCAGTCTCAAGAAGGGAATTAAAGATTAAGTGTCTTTCCGCCTCAGTTTGTTTAGAGTGTATGAGGACGATATTTTCGCCGAAAACTTCCCGAAAAACTTGGACAAACTGGCTCGTCAGAGCGATTTCCGGCACTAATATAATACTAGACAAATGCCGTTTAAACGCATTTAGAGCCATTTTAAGGTAGATATTCGTTTTACCACTACCAGTAACGCCATAAAGCAGTTTCGCGCCTCCTACGCCCTTCTGAAGGCCTTCTAGGGCCACTTTTTGCGCGGGATTAAGTGGTATCACCGATGGAGCGCTTGCGATACTCGTGTTCCCGAACATTTGTTCGGTTTTCCTCCGTTTCTTCTCAACCCCTCTCGGTAAAATAAGTGAGACTGCTTGTCCCGATGGCGCTAGGTAGTATTCATGTATAAACCTCACAGTTTCTAATAAATGCTTTGGTAATGGCTTTGAATACAAAACTTTCAAAATTGATTTAGTTTTAAAATTCGGTTGCGCAACTTTTTTAACAACCACTCCCGGTACTGTTCGCCTTCCAACTGGCACTAAAACAATCTGCCCGATTAGAAGGGAATCACTATAATCATAGGTTAACCCCTCTACCTTTCCCTCTGGCACAATCTCGTAATACATGACTAAATTATAACATTGTTGTAATTTTTACAGAACGTGTGCTATAATTGAGTAACATAAGCGAGGGAACATGTTAGATATATTTGTAACGTCTCGGGTGCGCCGAAAAATTATCGTAGTTTTTGCAAAGTATCCAGATTTTAAAACCCATGTTAGGGGTTTAGCTAAATTAATTAAGGAAGATCCGGGTAATATCCAGAGGGAATTAAACCGTCTAGCCGAAGGAAAATTCCTCATTGTTACGAAAAAAGGAAAGACAAAAATTTATCAAACGAATAAACAGTTCCCAATTTTAAAAGAACTTCAAAGTATTGTGATTAAAAGCCAAAAGGGTAATAAGCCCTCTAAAACTATCGGTTAATAGGGGTTAAGCTTGAGCAAATTATTTGAACGTCTCCTCAAAAAGCGTAAAATTAGCACCTCTTTTTTAAACCCGAAATACGAGGGTCTGACCGACCCCTACGAACTCCCCGATATGGAAAAAGCCGTCTCGCGTATTAAAGATGCTCTTAAAAACCACGAAAAAATCCTCATTTACGGCGATTATGATGTCGACGGCGTAACCTCTAGTACGCTCATGGAAGAGGCCTTAACGCTCTCCGGCGCAAACCCTAAAAATATCGGAATAATGTTGCCAGACCGTTTCGCCGATGGCTACGGCATGAGTCCGAAGCTAGTTAAACGCGCCGAAAAAGATAAGATTAACCTCGTAATTACCGTCGACTGCGGTTCCCGAAATCACGAGATTATCGACGAATTAAACGCCTTAAAAATCGACACTATCGTCACCGATCATCACGAAACTGACGAAAAAATGCCAGAAGCACTCGCTATTATTAATCCGCATCGTAAAGATAAGCCGGTCGAAAAACTTCAAAACCTCGCCGGCGTCGGCGTTGCTTTTAAAGTCGCTGAGGCTCTTGAAAAAGCGGGAATGATTAAAAGTGGCCAGGAAAAATGGCTTCTCGATCTCGTTGTCCTCGGGACGATTAGCGATAATATGCTATTAACCAGCGAAAACCATATTCTCGGTTTTTATGGACTAAAAGTTTTAGCAAAAACTCGCCGCCCAGGGTTAATTGAATTAATGCATAGAGCCGGAGTAAAAAAGTTGAACTCTGAGTCGATTGGTTTTCAGATTGGCCCGCGCTTAAACGCTGCCGGCCGCCTAGAAACCGCCGAACTCTCTTTAGATTTGCTCCGTTCTCGTTCCGAATCCGAAGCCGCGGCCCTGTCCGAAAAGCTCGAAACCTTGAACAAAAAAAGAAAAACTGAACAAATTTCTGCAACAAAAGAAATTATCGAACGCAGCGAAAAGCTCGACCCAGTGATTATTGAAACCGGCGATTGGCATGAAGGAGTGCTCGGAATCGTTGCCGGACGTTTAGTCGAAGAATTTAAAAAGCCAGCTTTTGTTTTAACGAGGACAACTGACGGAGTGTTGAAAGGCTCTGGCCGCAGTTTTGGTGATTTTAATCTTGCGGAAGCATTAACTAGAGTTAAAGACATAATCATCGGTGGCGGCGGCCATGCCCTCGCTGCTGGAGTAAGAGTTGAGCAAAAAAATCTCTACGCGTTTCGAGAGAGAATTAACGAATATTATAAGAGTTTAAACCTAAAAGACCAAGAAAAATATCTAAAACAAGCCCCCGATCTCGATATTGAAGACTTAAGCGAATGCTCGCTAGAGTTTCTAGAAGAATTAAAATCATTAGAACC
>JAGCNM010000039.1 GCA_017645955.1 Candidatus Saccharimonadota bacterium | reverse complement strand
GTGGCCATTGGCGTGCCTTGCTACAAGGTGAGCCACGAAGTTGCAGACAAGATCCTCGCCTGGATCGAAGCACACCCGAGCGAAGAACTCGTCACGAGCACCGAAAGCCGCACGCTCAAGATGGGCGACGAAACCATCGAGCTCACGCTTGCCGACGGCCCCCGCGGCCAGTTCCTCGACGGTTCCTGGCACGCACGTTCCGCCCTCATGGCCAACGCCGACAAGGTGCAGGAACTCGCAAGCAAGCTGCCGTATATGCAGTTCCTTAAGTAATTCGGATTGTCATCCTGGAGCCGCCTAGCGGCGATAGGATCCACAAGCAATTCAAAAACGTCCAGGTTAAATGCCTGGGCGTTTTTTGGATATTGCGAGCACATAAAAATAAACGTTCTGCCCTAAATGCTTGCGAGATAACAAAAAATATGATATATTTTTATATGGATACTTTAAGTGTCGCGTTACAACCACCATACAAAGAAGAGCCTCATTTACAGGTAAAGCATAATGAACAAGAAAAATAACGAAGGTCAAGGCGTTGTATATATCCTTACTAATCCGAGCTTTCCTGAATATGTGAAAATTGGATATGCGGATAATTTACAGAAACGCTTAAAGGAACTTAATCGAAGCGAGTGCATTCCTTATGCTTTCAGAGTGTTCGCCATCTATGAAGTTAATGAGCGCCTTCAGGATTTGGCTCTCCATAATATGATAGACAGCATCAATCCAAACCTGCGAGCTATTGAAACTTTTGATGGTAAAAAAAGAAAAAAAGAGTTCTATGCAATGTCTGCCGATGATGCTTATGCAATTCTTCAGACGATTGCAACCGTCAGTGGAACAGTCCAAAGATTGCACAAAGTTTCACCGGAAGGTCACGAAATCATTGACGAAAAATTGGCAGAAGAAATTGAAAATTCAGTGTTGTATACAGAGGATAGTTTACTTTCCAAAGGAAACAAAGAAACCATTCTACTTTATCAAGAACTAAAAAAAGAGATAAAGAAACTTGACAACGTGGTTGTTGAGCCAAAGAAACTTTACATTGCGTTCAAATCTCCAAAAAATTTCACTGATGTAGAAATTCAAAAAAATAACCTGAAGATTTTCATCAATATGTCCAAGGGTACTCTAGTCGATCCCAATGGAATAGCACAAGATGTTTCAGATATTGGTCATTGGGGTAATGGCGATTACAGAGTATATCTTTCAGAAAAATCAAAGATTGCTGACATTATGGAATTAATAAAACAGTCCTATTTTGCAAATGGAAATAAGTAAAAAATAGACAAAATAAATCTTATAGACACTCTTTATGAGCAGAGGTAAAACTGAAGTCGTGATTATGCCCGAAGAACAAGTCTACGACGAGGCGGACATCCGCGAATATATCGAATTTATCAGGAAACACCCGGTGACGTCCAAGCCACGCCTGGCGGACTGCTGGGATTGGGATGTTTTCTGTCTCAAGGCAAAATCCTACAACCGCCACAACAAGAACGGCGACAGTGTTGACCTTGGCGGAGAGGACTTCCACGACAAGCGATTTGCCGAAATCCTCGGCGACGATTACTGATTTTTAGGCTCTTTCCGAGCTAAGAACTTCAGCGCGGCCCCATACCCTACACCATTTCGGCCTTGAGCTTTGCGGCGAGTTCTTAAAATCAAGCCCCAAAATCCACACACATGCTCAAATATTGGCGAATCCCTCTTAAATTCTATCAAAAGCGCCGATATATTAGCAGTTTTCATCCGAGACTTCAAATTGTTATTTTGGTAATTTCCGGAGTTAAACTTCACTTTACAATAAAAAAGTTATATTTTATTGAAATTCTATAATATATTTATTATATTATCTAAGAATATTATAATAAATAGGTTATTTTATGAACCAAAGGTTGATTTTGCTCAGGGCTCTTGCCCATAAGACGGGAGACCTCGCCCAGCTTCGCGACGCCCAACCTCCCAAGCAGGGGTGGATTTCCGCCGTTCGTCGGGCTCTCGGAATGACCGCAAAGCAACTTGCGGAACGCGTCGGGCTTTCTCAGCCGCGCATCGCCAAGATGGAACTCAACG
>JAGCNM010000003.1 GCA_017645955.1 Candidatus Saccharimonadota bacterium | reverse complement strand
GAATTTACCGACGTTTTCGACGGCACCTGTGCGAGAAAATGGCCATTCCCGAAAAACAAAACTCCAAAATATCGTAAATATGCTGCGCAATTCGACATCGTTTCCGACGTCCTCCTCGCCGCAGCCCACGTCCTCTTTTGTACGCTTCAAGTCAACTGGATTGCCGGCGTAATTGTTATTGTTTACTACACTATCGTCTGCGGCATCCTCGAATTCATTCTTTACGGAAAACTCTTTGGCCATCCCGACGATTGTACAAAAAATTCACTAACTAATCGTAATTTCCCACTCGCGAAAAAGATCGTATTAACTCGCCGTTATTTATATACAATTTGTCTTGGTATTATTAATGCTTTCATTCTATTCGCGACGAGTTGGCCCGACCCAGTAAAATACGGTCTCTTTATTTTCGGTTGTTCAATTTTCGTCTTCGCCTGGTTCTTTTTGCACGAACGTCGCAAACACGTTTCCCGCGACGCCATAGATATTGAAGAAAAACTCTCAAAAAAGAAAGCAAAAAAATGAAAAAAATCTTTCGCGAAATTACTGAAGCTGAATTCGAAAAGTTCATTAAAACCTGTCCGAACAAAAACTATATGCAATCGGTCGAAATGTTTCGCCGTTATCAAGAAATTGGTCGCGAAGCCTATTTACTCGGCGTCGTTGAAAACGATATAGTCATCGCCGCTGGCATTGCAAGCGTGATTTACGAACGTTTCGGCTATAAAATTTTTACTTTTTCGCGCGGCCCACTTGCTGATTATAAAAACAACATAAAATCCTTTTACTACCTACTCGAACAATCTAAAAAATTCTTAAAAGAAAAACGCGGCATCATTCTTCAAATCTCGCCGAATCTTCTCGTTCCCGATGCTAAAGAATCTTTTAAATCCGACTTAAAAAACTTATCGTTTAAATATCTCGGCGAATATGAACAAGTTAAATGGATTTATACAATAAATTTTGATAAAATTGAAAACTTACCAAAAGTCAAACCTCCGAAAAAAGCGACTGAGCTTTTAAACCCAAATCTAGACAAAGACGCCGAACAAATCATTTTCCGTAACTTCCGAAAAGGACATCGTTACTTAATTCGCTATGCAACCGAACGTTATAATTTATCGCTTCGAGAATTGAAACCCGAAGAATATAATATAATGTTTAAATTATTAGAAGAAGCCGGAAAAGTTCATAACTTCATTCCGCGCGACCAAAAGTTCTTCGAACAAATGCACAAAACTTTTAATGGCAAAGCTACCACCGTCATCGCCGAGCTTCCCGATAAAACTCCCGTCGCCGTCGGATTCTTTATTATTTATGGCGATGAAATTATTTATCTTTCGAGCGGCTTAAGCCGTGAACATAAACAACTCGGCGGCCCGCACTTAATTCAATGGAACATGATTCGCTATGCCTACGCAAACGGTTTTAAAAAATATAATTTCTGGGGGACAAATCCCGACCCAAACGACGGCGTTTTTAATTTTAAACAAGGTTTTCATGGTGAAGTTGAAGAATTCGTCGGTACCTTCGCCGCCCCACTAAATATAACTGGAAAACTCTATCTAAAAAAACTTAAAGCCGCCGAACATCGCGACCTTTAATAAGTGTTATAATTAACTTATGGAATTTACTGAATTAGAAGAAAAAGAATTCACTAATTTTGAAGAAAAAGAACCAGTTGGAAATTTTTTCCAATCCGTCCCTCGCGCTAAACTTAGAAAAAAAATGGGATTCTCGACACACCTAATCGGCGTCAAAGAAAAATCAAAAGTCCTTCTTGCTGCGCTTTTAATCGAACGCGATAAAGAAGCCTGGATCCAACTTGGCCCAATTCTGGATTATAAGAATCTAAAGCTTCTCGACTTTTTCTTAACTGAATTAAAAACCTATTGTAAAAATCACGGTTTTGTTAAACTTGAAATCTTCCCGCCTTTAGTTTTATCAACCCGCGATTTAGACGGCAGTGTTATTGAAAAATGGGATTACGATAAAGTTTTCGAACTCTTTAAAAAACATGGTTTTACTCACGAAGGTTTTACAACCGAAATTGAAAATAAAGCTAATCGCTGGATGTTTGTAAAAGATTTAACTGGCATAAAAGACCTTCGCGAAGCCGAATTAACCATGAACAGTAGTACCCGCAAAAAACTTCATAAAACTCGTCGCGAATTAGATATTAAAGTTTTAAAAGATAAAAAAGAATTGCCCGAATGGCTAAAGGCCTTACAAGACAGCGATAAACGAAATGGCGTTCATACTCGCGAGGTGAAATATTTTGAAGACTTATGGGACGCTTTCGGAAAAAACGCTATTTTCGTCGAAGCCCGTCGAAAAGATAATGGTGAACTTGTCTCGAGTGAAGTTGACATTCTTCATCCTAATGAAATGGTTGCGTTCGTTGCTGGAACTGTTGAAGAAAATAAACATTATAACGGCTCAACCGCTATTAAAGGTTTTAACATTGAAGAATGTTTAAAACGCGGTAAAACTCGTTTGAATCTTTATGGTATGAAAGGCGACTTCTCGCCGAAGAATCCCTTACTTTATTTTAAAGGCGGTCTCCGTGGCGTTACCGAAGAATACATCGGCGGTTTCTGTCTAGTTCTAAATCCTTCTAAACTTTTCTTAAACAAAGTTAAGCGTCGACTGAAAAAACTGCCGAGACACTCGCATCGATAAAATTATTTGGATTAAATAAATTTAATGCAACGATTTTTGCGGCTAACTCACCCTGGAAAAACATTATTGGTGAATAACCCGAACTAGCTAACATTATTCCCTTCACTTTTCCGTTTTTCGCGATTAGTATTTGTTCATTATGCAAAGTCATAATTGAAACCGGATAACTTAATGTGAACTTATGTAAAACTTCAACGACCTGAACTAACGACTGCGAGAGTAGTAGCATTTTCGGATAATAAACCGCTCTAAGTAACTTCTGTAGCTGCGCCATCGATGCAAAATAAATCAAGTTTTCATTCATCAAATTATATTCCGGCCGATTTTCAACAAAAATATCAACCGCGTCGCGCGTAAGTAAAATCGGTTTCTTAGTATCATGATATGCATCCGCTAAAGCCTTTCCAGTAATCGCATTTTTCGATAAATCTCCTAAAACTAAGTTAAAATCCGCCAAGTTAAAAACACCCGCTAGTTCCTTCTCGTTTTTAAATGAGCCTGAATCTGTTGATTCTAAAAAGGAAAAATTTGGCAGCGGCGGCAATTGGTTTTTCAAAGCATCCGGCAAAACTAATTTTAAATTCTCGATCGGATACTTTTCACCTAAAAACTCCGCAACCTTAACTTCCGTTTTAAAACTTTTACTATTCCCGCCAATAACATTTACCGAACCGCTCTTTTTCTCCGGAATGTTCCAAGTTAATTCTTCCTTCGGCTTCTTCTCGATTTTCTCAAAATAATCCATTAAATCTCCAACTCAATCGAAATCGGACAATGATCCGACCCCATCACCTTTTCATAAATCTCCGCCGACTTTAAACTCGGTTTTAAACTTTTCGAAACAAAGAAATAATCAATTCTCCACCCAACATTATTCTCGCGCGCCTTCCCCCAATGACTCCACCAAGTATAGCGCACCGAATCCGGGTTTAAACTTCTAAACGTATCGATTAGTCCCGCGTTAATATAATTCGTAATACCTTGCCGTTCTTCGTCCGTAAACCCAGCCGAATGATGATTTGTCTTCGGCCGTGCAATATCAATTTCCTCATGCGCCGCATTAAAATCTCCGCATACCACAACCGGCTTTTCTTTCTCAAGCTCCTTCAAATATTTCAAAAACTCCGGATCCCACTCTTTTTCTCGTAGTTTAAGTCTCGACAAATCCGGCTTCGCATTCGGCACATAAACATTGACTAAATAAAACTTATCTAAATCTAAAGTTAAAATCCTACCCTCCGGAACTGCTATACTATTTTCTGAAAACTGATCATTTAAGTCCGCTGAAAAAAGTGATGATAATAATTCATTCCGAACTAATATTGCAGTTCCGGAATACCCAGCTCTTTTCGCTGGATTCCAAAAAACTTTATAGCCAGGAAGCTTATAGTCGACTTGTTCCGGCTTTGCCTTAATTTCTTGTAAACATAAAATATCCGGCTTGTATTCTTCAAGAAATTTCTGTAAAGCCCCTTTGTTTATTACCGCCCTAAGTCCATTCACATTCCACGAAAATATTTTAAGCATATCTTCCTCTTTCAATATCACGTTTTTTAATCGTTTCGCGTTTATCGTATTTTTTCTTACCTTTTCCGACCGCGATTACGAGTTTAATATGTCGCGACCCGCCGAGTAGTTTAACTGGAACAATTGTCGAGCCCGCGACTTTCTCTCGTTCTAATGCTGAAATTTGTTTCCTCGTCGCGAGTAACTTAATGTTTCGCGCCGTCTCCGCGCCGAGTGTCAAATTATTAAGCCAAAGCTCATTATTCCGAATTGTTACGAAAGAACCTTTAAGTTGAACATGATGATCCCGAATCGAGCGCACTTCAAGTCCATTTAGCGCCATCCCGACAGTTAATTCATCACCCAAAATATAATCGAACCTTGCCTTCCGATTAACCGTGACCGAATCTGACACCTTTTTCTTTTTCATATCTATAATTATATCATAAACAAAACTCAACTTTTCCGCACGCCATCTTCCATTTATGTTATAATTAAACCATGAGCACAAATAGGTCATGTAAGGTATTAATTATTCCTTTATTATTAGCTATTTCTTCTGGGTTTATTTTAAGTTCATCTTCCGCCTCCGCCGACAACCCTGTCATCGATAACGTTTCCATTGAAATCCCCGCCCTTTGTACTCTAACCGGCGAAGGGAATACTTCTCATAGCGCAACAGTTAATAATGGTACATATGTAGAAAACATCGGAAAGACGACCTTACGAGTCTTTTGTAATGATAGTTCCGGTTTTGGTATTTATGCGATTGGCTTTACTGGCGATGCTTATTCCGGCGAGGACCATACGAAATTAATCGGAACTACTACTGGAGCTAAAATCAGTACCGGAACCGCGACCGGCTCTAATTCTAACGACCCTTCTAACTGGGCGATGAAACTAACGAAAGTAACCGATACTTCTACTAGTTATCAGCCCAACAACCTTTCAATCTTAAGTGGTTATGATGACTATTCTGCCATTCCTGATACATATACTAAAGTCGCTACTTATTCCTCTTCTACCGATAGGACTCTCGGTTCTAAACTAGAAACAACTTATGCCGCCTTTATGACCAGCTACCAAGCTGCCGATACTTATGTTGCGAAAGTGAAATATACATTAGTTAATCCGGCGACTAATGTTCCAAATGAACCAAAGACTACTAATGCCGGTTACATCGGCTACTTCCCGAACGCTGGTAATGAAGTAGATGATACTATGGGTAATCAGTCAGTGAACGCATCTGCTACATCTGCTAT
>JAGCNM010000038.1 GCA_017645955.1 Candidatus Saccharimonadota bacterium | reverse complement strand
CGGCGTCAAAGGGAATGTTTAAAGGCGGGCTTGAGGATCATGGCGAGACGACGGTCAAGTATCATACCGCGACGCATTTATTACTCGCGGCTTTACAAAAATTAGTAGCATCGGATATTTGTCAAAGAGGTTCGAACATTACGGCGGAACGCGTGAGGTTTGATTTCAATTTAGATCATAAAATGACGCCGGAAGAGATTTCGAAGGTTGAAGCGCAAGTCAATGAGTGGATTGAAGCGGATCTTCCGGTGGTGTTTGATGAATATGATAAGAAATATGCGCGAGAAACTTTAAAGGCACATGGTGAGTTTTGGGATAAGTACCCGGAGAAGTTGAAAGTTTATACGATTGGCGATTTTAATGATCCGGTTTCGAGAGAAGTTTGTGGCGGGCCACATGTCGAACATACGGGAGTAATTGGAAAGTTTAAGATTAAGAAGGAAGAATCGTCTTCGGCGGGAGTGCGAAGAATCAAGGCGGTTTTGGAATAAAATAATAAGCCCGAAAGGGCTTATTATTTGTTTATGATATGATTTAGTATCAGTAACTAAAACTCTATACCTCTTCGGGTAGTGAGATAGAATCCGCGACGGGACGAGCAATACAGCGCACAGAGTGTCCAGCACTCTGGCCTCCAAAATAGCTGCTTTCTCCATTGACAATGAAGGATTTACCTCTGCCACCTCCAGTTGGCGACCAGAAGTTACCGATATATCCAACTTCCATTAGTGCGCCTTCAAAGTAGCCGCTAGCGGGGAAGTAGAGCGGGCTATTCCATGAGTTAGAAATATTTTGGCTGTAATTTTCTATAAGAGCATCAAAAGTATCATCACCTATGCCAATTCTAGGTAAAGTCCAACCAGCTGGGCAGATAGATTGTTCTACTAAATCATTGTTATCATAAATAGAGCTATCATTAGTAGCAAGAGCGGCAGCCCAGTTATAGTAGTTACCTAAATGATATTGTTGAGTACCGGTACTAGAGGTATAAGTGCCAACTGGATTAGTGCCTGAACAGCTTGGCGTAGATGTGCTAAAATCACAGTTATTAAAGTAGGTGCTCCAATCACTAAGGTCACTAATTGATAAATTCCAATATAAGTCTCCTGGGTCGTAGGACTCTGGGGTGTAATTATCCTCGCAGCGACCATCAAAACGCTGGATTCCGCCTTGGCACCAAGTTGTGGTTTGTGAGGCGGTTGTTGTATAAGTCGAACGAGTTGGTGTCCAGGTTGCGGTCTCATATTCGCCAGTCGTAGTATTGTAGCCAATATCGGTATCTTTGTTGGTATAGGTTCTAGTTGAGTCAATATCTAAGTCTAGATTTTGGGTCATCCAAACATTACCATCTGCAAGCTTGGCGGCACTATATATTTTACCATCTCTAGTGTCCATTACGCTCACTGTTTGCCCAACAGATAAACCGTCTTTCCAACTAGCGACGCTCTGCATAGTATAAATGGTATTCCCAGCAATAGTACTCGGATGCACTAAAGTATATTTAACTTTCCCGTTATAAACGTCTGCTCTCTGAAGTCCAGAAACAAAAGCTGCATAAGTAGTCTCTAGTTTAGAACCTAACGTTAAATCAGTAGTAGAAGTAAAGCTAGCTACTTTAGTATAAGCAGCAGGAACCGCAGAATAAGCATCAAAGCCATTTTCAATTGTTAAGTTAGCAGGGTTATAGGAAACCGAAGTATCGGTGACTTTAGATACTTTCATAGACCAAACAGAATCAGTCGTAGTACCTTGGGTATAAGTACCAGTATTAATAGTAAGACTAGATTCTACACCAACTAATTTAGTACTATTAGTTCCACCTATCTCTTCACCAGTATAGCCTACAGCATAGATAGCATATCCCCCGCCATCATTACAAAAGACAGTAAGTGTAGTCTTACCAATATCTTCCATATAAGTACCATTATTCACATTAGCACTATGTGAAGTACCTGTACCAGACAATTCACAAGAAGCTGGAACTGCAATATCTACATTAGAAACATTGACTACTTCTTCGGCGGAAGCGCTAGAACTAGATAGTATTAACCCGGAAATAAGGCTTAGGCTAAGAAAACTATAAAGAGAGAAGTATAAAACTCTGTTCATGTTTCCATTTTAGCATAAGTGATATAAAAAGGATAGCTTTTTTAATTAATCACACCAAAAATTATTATTAATAATTGTACTAGTTACCGGACGCGCGATACAACGAACCGAAGACCCCCAATCATCAAACTGTATACAAACCGAAGTCATGGCACCTTCATCGCCTATCATTGCTCCCCCAAATTCATCTCCAAAGGAGGCATAATTTCCCATATTCGCAGTTACCTCGTAACCCGAAGAGTACAAACGTCCACCAGGTACAAAATACATCGGATTATGAAAGACAACACTAGAGCTATCAAAACTAACTGAATCGCCATCTCCGCCATCATCAACATATCCATAGCTTAAGAACAGCTGGTAAAATGAATCATCTCCGCTACCAATTCTCGGTAAAGCCCAGCCAGCTGGACAAATGGATTGGTCAACAGTAGTAGAACTATTATTTGTCGCCTGGGCAGCACTCCTATTATAATAATTACCAATAGCAGAGTGACTGTCGCCAGTACTCGCTGTTTCTTGTGGCACCGAAGTATAAGATGAACTATACTCTCGAAAAACCCCATTCCAAAAGAGTTCCCCTGGATCGCGAGATTGAACAAAGCCAGGCTCCGAATTAATAAGCTCATAAGTTCTAAACCATGTCGTATCCGGCGCCTTAAATGTTGATCTCCCTGGCGTCCAAGTAGTTCCCGCAGGTAAATCTGTATCTGCTGAAGTATATGTTGTATTACTATCAATATCAAGGTCAAGGTTTTGTGTCATCCAAATATTTCCATCAGCCAGTTTAGCAACGCTATAAAATTTACCATCTCTCGCATCCATTGCGTATACTTCCTGACCGGTTGATAGACTATCTTTCCAGCTAGCAACGTCTTGCATAATATAGAGCGTATTGCCAGCTATAGTGCCTGGATGTACTAACGTATATTTCACTTTTCCGGCATAAGTATCGGCTCTTTGAAGCCCAGAAACATAGGCCGCATAAGTAGTTTCTAGTTTAGAGCCTAGGGTTAAGTCAGTAGTAGAAGTAAAGGAAGCTACTTTAGTATAGGCGTTAGGAACGGCACTATAAGAACCAAACCCATTCTCAATCGTTAAATTAGCCGGATTATAAGAAACAGAAGAATCTGTAACTTTAGAAACTTTCATAGACCAAACTGAATCAGTAGTAGTACCTTGTATATAAGCCCCAGTATTAATTTTCAAATCAGAAGTGATACCAATTAATTTCGTACTATCAGTTCCGCCAATTTCTTCACCAGTATAACCCACTGCATAAAGCGCATAACCCCCACCATCATTACAAAAAACTGTAAGAGTTGTCTTTCCAATATCTTCTTGATACGTACCATTATTTACGTTAGCTGAGTGCAAAGTTCCAGTACCAGATAATTCACAGGAAGCAGGTACCGCTACGTTTACATTAGAGACGTGTACATCTTCGGCTGAGACGATTGAGCTGGAAAGTAATATGCCCGAAGCTAAGGTTAAGATGATTAAACCATAAAGAGAAAGGTTTGAAGCGTTATTCATGGTTTTATTTTAGCATAAAAATAATCATATATACTAATTAATTTTGAAGAAGTTTAGCGATTTTTGCTTTTAATTTGTTTTCTGCAGGAGCGCCAGCTAAGGTATCGACACCGACGCGAAGGAGACCCAGAGCGGTAATAAAGGAATGATCTAATTCGCTGAGGCCGGCGACGTTTAATTTTTCAGTGATGAGATTTGGTAGGTCGTTAACGTCCATTAAATTAATAATCGGTCGGCGAGAAAATGGTAAGCTTTCGTACCAATCGGAAATGGCGAGGGTTTCTTGTAAAAGAGAGAGGCTAGCGCCGCCGCCGCAAAGTAGAATGTTTCGCGGGAGGCTGCCAGTACTATTAAATTCTTCAAGCGCGACTTCGACGCCGGTTAGCCAGACGGAGAGATTACGCGAAATGGCGGTTTCGACTTTTGATTTAACCCGGTCGTCTAACTCGCCGGTATCGTAGTTTAGTTTATAGTTTTCAGCGGTATCAAAATCAACACCTAAAGATTCGGCGATTTGGTGTGTAAAGCTGCGTCCGCCAATAGAGAACATTTTAGTTCCTTCGACGCCGCCGTCTTCAACAACAGCAATGTCGGTTGTTCCGCCGCCAATATCCATGACGATTCCAGAAAAGTTCGATTCTAAATCATCGCCGAGGCAAGCGCGGCAAACTGCGAATGGTTCGACTGCGACGGTTAGTAAATCGAGATTTAGCTCGGCACAAACCTTTTCAATTGCGGCGACATGGATTAGTGGCGCGAAGGCGGTGTAAAACTGAATCGTGAGGTCCGAACCTTTAAAGCCGATCGGGTTAGAGATTCTATAGCCATCAATAGTTAGCGATACAATTGCGGAGTTAATCAGGCGGACTTCGACGTTATCGTTGCCGGTTTCGAGTGCAACGGTTTTTTTCGCTACTTCGCCGGACTTTTGTTGGACCTTTTTAATAATTTCATTCATTTCACTTTCGGAAATGGGTTTATTCGGGTTTTTACGACTATAATTAACAGTCGTGGTATTGCCTTTAATTAACTCACCAGCAATTCCAACGACAGTTTGGTCGGCGCGTTCGCCGGCTTGTTCTTCGACTTCGACTAACGCTTCTTCGCAGACTTCAACAACGGCCGGAATATCGGCTACGGCACCAGCGCTCATATTACCCTCAGTCTGTTTAGCTTTCCCAACACCTAAAATCTCGAGTTCGCCTTTTTTTGACGGTCTCGCTAAGACAGCCTTAACAAATTCAGTACCAATATCAAGAGCTAGAATCGTACTCATGGTTTAATTATAGCATATTTTCCGGGTTCTAAATTGCCTAGTTCATATTTGCCGAAGTTGGTGCGGTGGAGTTTTGTGACTTGATAGCCTAAAGCGGCAAAAGTGCGGCGGATTTGACGATTGCGGCCCTCAGATAAAATTACAATGTATGAAGCTTGAGAATTACCTTTTTCGGACACGCTCGAGGGCGCTCGCCCGAGCTTACGGTCCTCAAAAGGTAATTCCTCAAGCTTTTTGATAATCTTGAATCGTGAGGGGCCGTCATCGAGAGCGATACCGTAGTCGGTAATCATTTGTTGGTGGAGGGGTTCGAGGGGGCGGTCGAGCTCAACTTCGTAAACTTTGTTTTTTCTGAACTTTGGATGAGTCATTTTAAAAGCGAAATCACCGTCGTTAGTTAAAAGGATTAGTCCGGAAGAGTCTTTGTCGAGGCGGCCGACGGTTTTTAGGTGTTGATATTTTTTCGGTATTGATTCGTAAATTGTCGGGGCAGAGCCTTGGGCGCGACGAGAACAGACGTATCCGACTGGTTTATTAAATGCAAGGTATAAAAAAACCGTCTCAAACGGTACTATCTTTCCATTATAGCACACTTTTAGGTTTTTGTCAATATTTTCTCTGTTAATGCGGGCGCCGAGGATGGCTTTTTCTCCGTTAATTGTCACTTTTCCAGCAGAAATCGCCTCGTCGGCTTCACGCCGCGAAACGCCAAGTCGTTCGGCTAAGAATTTATTGAGCCGGAGTTCCGGTTGGGGCTGCTGGTTGTTGGGTTTGAACTGGTGTTGTTGGTTGTCCATTAGCTACCTGTGGTTGAAATTGTGGTTGTTGTGGTTGGGGCTGTTGTACCTGAGGTTGGGGCGGTAATGGTTGTGGAGCGGCTGGTTGTGGAGCGGCTGGTTGTGGAGTAGGTTGCGGGGTTGGTTGTTGGACTGGTTGCGGAGCTGGCTGGGGTTCTGGTTCTGGCGCTGCGGCACGATCTCCTAAGACTTCATGAATCGTATTGACGACATCTTCAATTCCGACTTGAGACTTAACTAAATAACGATCGGCGCCAAGCTGTTCGCCGCGATGGCGTTGGTCATCGGAAGAAAGTGCGGTCATCATGACAACTTTAATACTTGCGGTTTCTGGCGTAGAACGGAGAATGTCTAACATATCGAAACCGGAAATTTTCGGCATCATGACATCAGACAGAATTAAATCGGGTTTTTCGCGAACTGCGACAGCAAGTGCTTCTTCGCCATCGCCAGCCGAGACAACTTCATATCCTTCGGCGGTGATCCTAATACTGTAGATTTCGCGTAAGCTCGCGTCGTCTTCGACTACCATTACTTTACTCATTTTCTTTCTCCGTTTACGTTAATATTAATTTCTTTTTGTTCTTGTTGTGGTGGTTGTGGTGGTTGTGGGGTGTTAGCCGGCGGAGCTTCGGTGGGCTCGGGCGGGACTGGAGGTGCGGGTTGTTGGGCTGGTTGAGGTGCGGGTTGTTGGGCTGGTTGAGGTACGGGTTGGGCAACTGGTGCTGGTTGAGGTGCTGACATAGCGTTTCTAGCAAGTTGTTCTTGAACTTGTTGTTGACGAACCGCAATCATACGTTTTTCATATTCGGCGCTGGTGATACGCGGTAAGGAAACATAGAAAGTCGAGCCTTCGCCAAAAGCAGATTCGGCCCAGACTTTACCGCCCATCGCTTCGACGCGTTGCTTGACGAGGTAGAGACCGAGACCAGTGCCGCCGATTGTGCGAGTATCGGAATTATCTGCACGATAGAATTTTTGGAAAATATGAGCAAGATCGTCGGCAGAGATGCCGATGCCGGTGTCAGTTACGTTAATTAAGACGCGGTCGCCGTCACCGCGGACATTGACGTAAACCGAGCCGCCTTCGGGAGTGTATTTTAGAGCGTTATCAACTAAATTGTCTAAGATTTCGCGAACGAAATTTAGATCGACAAAACTGTAAACGACTTGTTCCATGCGACGATTAGTGCCGAGTGTACCCGGCTCGTTTGAGCCAAAAGTGAAGTTAATTTTAGACTCTTTGGCACGAGGGAGATAATCGTCGGTAATAGTTTTGACAAGTTCAACCATTTCGGCTGGTACGAGATTTGGGCGAATGCGACCATCATCTAATTTAGTAACATCAAGTAGGTCTTGGAAGAGTTTTCCGAGATGTTTCGAGGCGGCCTCAGCAGCGGACAAATAACCGCGGGCGCGCTCGTCGATAGTTGCAGTTTGAGGGTTTAAAGCGAGCGAAAGATAGCCGTCGATGGTCGCGACAGGAGTTCTCATTTCATGCGAGGCAGTTGAGATGAATTCGGTTTGTTCACCTTCTTCTTGGAGCTCTTTAGTGATGTTTCTAAAAGTAATGATACGCTCTTGATTAATGCTGTTGACTATTAAAACTGAAATAGCAATCGGAATTCGTTTGTCGGAATGGTTAACGATGAGACTGCCACGAAACGGCTCGAGAGCTTGTCCGGTTTTCATAGCGTTAGTGAGAGGGTTTTCGGCTTCAGATAATTCGCGCCCTTCTTTAGATTCGAGCTTAATAATCGTATCATAGCTAAATTTTAGAGCGTTACTCGCCGAGCTAATGTTAGTCATTGTTACTGCGGCTGGATTAACAAATTCGATAATCCCGTTTTTATCAGTCATAATTACGCCATCATTAATAGCATTTAAGGCGATTTCAGCCAATGCTCCTTGGTTGCTTTTTGCAGATTTATTACGATTAAAAAGACTCATCTAGACTTATTTTAACACAAGCATTAAAAAATGTGGTATATTTTATATATGAATAAAGACGTCATTTATATTGAACCGGAGGATGATATTACCGATATCATCACGAAGATTGAAAATTCCAAAGAAAAAATCGTCGCTTTGGTGCCGCCGAAGAAAGCTGGAGTGTTAAGAAGCGTCGTGAATATTAAACTTATTACAAAAGCTGCGACGAGCGCGAAGAAAACTGCTGTGCTCGTGACGACTGATCCGTCGATTATGAAGCTTGCAGCGGCGACGAAGTTGCCAGTTACGAAGGATTTACAGTCGGCACCGTCAATTCCGGAAGCGGAAGTGGAAGGCGAAGAAGTGTCGAAAGAAGAGGTAGTTGATGAAGAGGCGGGGGACGAAGAAGAAAAAGAAGAGACGGAAGACGAAGACGAATAAGAAAAAGAAAAAGATGAAGAAGATAAAGACGAAGATGAGGACGAAGATGAAGATAAGGATGACGAAGAAGAAAAAGCGGATAAAAAGGGTCTTTCGTTAAAGAAGGAGAAAAAGAGGAAATCGAAGAATAAGTTCGTGGCTTTCTTTGTCGATCATAAGAAATTAGCGATTTTCTTAGGTTTATTATTTATAGCTTTAGCGGCTGTCTTAGTCTGGGCGTTGGTTTTTGCGCCGGCGGTCGATGTCTTTGTTTCGATTAAAACTGATACGAATAACTTTTCGGAAGCCGTTAATTTTGTAAAGGAACAGGATAAAGAAGACATTAAAGAAGGAAAGCTTTATTTAGAAGAGAGAAAGATTGAAAAAGAGAATGAAGTTGAGTTCGAGGCGACGGGGAAGAAGAATGTAGGCGAGAAGGCAACTGGAGAAGTGGTGATTTATTCTTACTTTAGTGCTAAAGGTATGAATGCAGTAAATGCTGGTACGAGGTTTACGATTAGTGGTCTTTCGTATGTCGCCAATGAAAACGTTACGCTTTCTTGGGATGGAAGTGGAAAGAGTTGCGAAAATGATCATATTATTGTTGATGGGAAGATTCAATGTTTGATTTCGGGAAGAGTAGGCGTAACTGCGGTAGAAGCAGGCGAGAAATATAATATTGCAAAATCAAGTACTGGTTGGGAGACTGTAGCTAACGTTGCGGTTTATTCTGACAAGGAAATGTCTGGCGGTTCGGACCATATTATTACCGTTGTTCAACAATCGGATATTGAGAAGGCTAGAAATGAATTGAATGCTGGTAAAGAGTCTGAGAATAAAGAAAAATTATATGAAACTATTAATCAAGACGATAATTTGATTATTGAATCGACTTTTAAGACGACAACTTCAGCAACAGTTTCGACGCCGGCGGTAGATGAAGAAGTTAAAGATGGTGTTAAACCAACTCTTAAGACTACGACGACGACTTTAGTTTATACTGTCGACAAAACAAAGATGGAAGAGTTGATTAAGGAGAAAGTCAATTTATCCGAGAATAAAAAGATTTTCGAAATTCGTAACGTTTATATCGATGGGTTTAAGGAATTAGACAGTGGATTTACGGGTAAGATTAAGGCAGTTTACTTTACTGGTCCGAAGATTACGGAAACTGAGCTAGTTGAGAAGATTATGGGTAAAGGTTTAGGTGATGCAAGTCGCGAAATTAGAGACATTGAAGGTATTTCGGCTGTAAAAATGAATCCTTCTTATCCTTGGGTGATGAAAGTGCCGACCGACTCAAATAGGATTACTATGTCGTTTGAAATTAAAGACCAAGAAGGTAATGAGATTAAGGAAAAATCAGACGGAAAGACAGAAGAAAAGACGGAAGAAAAGACGGAAGAGGGTGCTGAAGAAAAATCTGACGGTTCAAAAGAGGAATAACAATGCGAGTCATTGGGCTTGATGTTGGCGAGAAGAGAATTGGTGTTGCAAGAGTAGATTCGGGGACGAGGATTGCGGTTCCGGTGGGTTTTGTTGAGGTTAATGGTTCAGAATGGAACGAAATTGAACGAATTGCAGAACTAAATAATACAACATTTTTCGTACTCGGGTTGCCGCGTAGTAACGAAGGGAATGAAACAGCGCAATCGCTTTATGTGCGAAACTTTGCGAAGACATTAATTAGTAAGATTCCAGATGCTAAGGTGCGATTCCAAGATGAAAGTTTAACCTCAGTCGAAGCGGAAAATAGGTTGAAGGCTAGAAAGAAAAAATACGAAAAGGGAGAAATAGATACTGAAGCTGCGACGATAATTCTACAAGATTTCATTGAAAATTTTAAGGAACCCGAGATTAAACCGCCAGAAGAAACTAATGTGATTGAAAAGGAAGTTGATAAAGTGAAGAGAAATACTAAAAGAGTGACAAAGTGGATTTCAGGAAGTGCTGCTTTAATAATTGTTGTGCTACTAGCAGTTGGCGGAGCGCTTTGGTATAAAGATTATCAAACTAAGAAACGAGCGGAGTACTATGCGCAGTTAGAAGCTGAAATGGAGCCAGAGGTGTTTGATTTTACGATTAAACCGGGCGAAACCATAGCTCAGATTAAGGCTAACTTAGCGAAGGAAGGATACTCTAACGAGGAGATAGAAGAGGCGTTTAATGCGAATTATGATTACGATTTTTTAAGAGAAAGACCGGCGGGAGCGAGTTTAGAGGGATTTTTGTTCGGAGATACGCATGAGTTTTATAAAAATGCGACAGTAAAAGAAATAATTGATAAATTCTTAGGGGAAATGGGGCGAACGATTGAGGAGAACAATTTAAGAGCGAAATATGCTGAGAGGGATTTATCGCTTTTTGAAGGAATTACGCTTGCTTCGATAGTACAAAAGGAAGCGCCTTCGCCGGATTACTCCCCTGAACAGCCGACCGTTGCGCAAGTGTTTTTATTACGACTTTCATATGGTATACCCCTTGGGAGCGACGTGACGGTATCTTATGCGCTTAATATAGTCGATCCTGGTAGGGAGTCGTATACAGATAACGAGTCGTCTTTAAAGGTTGATTCTTGCTATAACACGAGGTTATACGCTGGTCTACCTTGTGGGCCGATTTCTAATCCTGGTCTTTCGGCTCTTCTTGCGGTTGCAGACCCGTCTGATACAGCTTACCTTTACTTCTTGACAGGGGACGACGGTGTGATGTATTATAGTTATACAGAATTCGAGCATAATCAGAATATTGTCGAACATTGCGGAGAATTTTGTAAAATTTCGTTATGATGAAAAAGAAGAAATTATTAGATTATAAACGGCTGAAGAAATATTTGCCGTATGTTTTCATGGCAATAATTACTTTAGCTGTGGTCGGATTTGGTTCAATTGATAAGAAGACGGCGGACGCCAATCTAAGTTTAGACGCGTTCGGTGCGAACGAATATAAGATTTCAGTTGATCAGTTATCTGAGCTTTATATCGTAGCGGATTTGTCGGATGCTTTGGGACTTGCAAGCGCGACAGACGTGGCGTCAAACTACGTGATTGCGAATACGATGTATGATGCGGGTCAGACTTCGACTGGAAAACTAGAAAAACCAAGCATTACAAACATTTCGGCTTCACGAGGCGTAATAGAATACACTGTCTTAGATGGGGAAAACGCCGATTCGATTGCAGCGAAATTCGGCATTACTTCGGATCAGCTAAGATGGTCAAACGGTTTAAAGACTGCAAATGTTGCGGCTGGGACCGTACTTTATATTCCGAGTACTCCGGGTATAGTTTATACAGTTAAATCTGGTGATACGATTGGTTCAATTGTTGAGAAATATGGTTCGAACGAGTCGGAGATTGTTGCATTAAACGATCTTGAAGTGTCGGGTATTTCTGAGGGTATGAAAATTGTTGTTAAAGGCGGAAGTTTACCAGAAACGGAACGTCCTGAATATGTTCCGCCAGTCGTTCGACCGGTTTATACTTATACCTATACTTACCTAGGTAGTACGGCGATGCGCCAGAATATTACTACGGTTGGCTACTTTTATAATTTAGGTGGTCCATATGGGGCTGGTCAGTGTACGCAATGGGCTTGGTATAAACGTCAGGATTTGCCAAGGAATCTTGGAAATGCCTCGTCCTGGGCGTATAATGCCGCGGCGGCGGGTTACGTAGTGAATCAAACCCCGTCAGCAGGCGCTGTTTTTCAGACTGGTGGCGGTTGGTATGGTCACGTGGGTTATGTCGAAGCGGTCAATCCGGACGGTTCGATTGTGGTTACGGAAATGAATTATAACTATCAGCCTTATCGAGTGGTTCAATCGACAATTCCAGCTAGTATGGTGGGTAATTTCAATTATATTCATTAGCCTTAAGTTAGCTTTATAACTATGATTATGTTATAATATATAGTATGTTTGTTGATACAGCGAAAGTTAGTCTAAAGGCGGGAAAAGGCGGTGATGGTGCCATTTCGTTTCGCCATGAAATTTACATCCCGAAAGGTGGCCCTGATGGTGGGGATGGTGGAAAAGGTGGGGATATTATTTTTAAAGCTGATAAAGACACAAATACATTAGTAGATTTTCGTTTTACTCCAATTTTAGAAGCGGAAAACGGGAAAAATGGTTCCGGGACTCGTTCGGCCGGAAAGAGTGGGAAAGATTTAATTGTTGAAGTGCCTGTCGGAACGATAGTTAAAAGGGATGGAGAGATAATTGCGGATTTAGTTAAGGACCAACAAGAAGCGATTGTTGCAAAAGGCGGTTCGGGCGGATTTGGTAATGCGCATTTTAAATCGAGTACACGTCAGGCTCCGATTATTGCCGAGGTAGGTGAACCTGGTGAGGAATTTGAGGCAGAGATTGAGCTAAAACTCGTGGCTGATGTAGGATTAGTTGGTCTTCCGAATGCTGGAAAATCGACTTTTCTTTCAGTTGTTTCGAATGCTAGGCCGGAAATTGCTGATTATCCATTTACGACGATTACGCCAAATCTTGGTGTTGCGACAATTGATGAAAAAGATATTTTGATTGCTGATATTCCGGGGCTAATTGAAGGGGCTTCGGAAGGGAAGGGATTAGGGCATGATTTTCTTCGTCATGTTGATAGGACGGCAGTTTTACTGCATCTTGTAGATGTTTATAATAATGATGCGGGTGAAGCTTATGAAACTATTCGTAACGAGCTAAATAAGTATCATGATTTAAAGAATCGTCCGGAAATTGTCGCCTTGACAAAATGTGAAGGCGTTGATGAAGAAATTATAAAAATGCAGATGTCGTCGATATTAGAGAAAAACCCAGAGGCAAAAATCTTCACAATTTCTTCAAGTGCACATCAAGGTTTAACGGAATTGTTAAGGGAATTACTTCAGGTTGTAATGTCGGCTCGCGAGGCTAAAAAGCAGGCATTATTTGAACATGATGACTTGAATGAGGATGAAATACCGACAATTTCGCTAGGTGACGGGGCTTTGAAAGATACTTGGAAAGTTGAAGTATTAGAAGATGGAAGGTTTAAAGTTACTGGTGAAAAAATTGAGAAGTTTGCCAGAAAAACTGATTTAAATAATTATGCTAGCTTAAATCGCTTGCGCGATATTATGAAAAAACTTGGTATTCGCGCTGAATTAACATCGAGAGGTGCTGAACCAGATTCGATTATTGAGATTGCTGGAAAAGAATTTACATTAGTGGAAGATTATTAAAAAAACTATTAATTAATACTTGACATTTTAGTGCTTATGCTTTATTATGTATTTAAGCTGGTACGCTTCACAGGGGTTCCACTGAGTAATTAGTGGAGTGTGGAGACTTACATTAAAAACAAAAACAGCGGATTAAAACAAACCAATGTGCCCCAAGGGTGGGCGCGTAACAGCGGGGAAACGACCGAAAGGTCGTTTTTCTTTTGGGTACAAAAATGCACCGCCCGAAGCGGTGCAAGCTGTATATATAGAAATGTCTCGTTTTTAATCGTCTGTAAATGATTCTTCTTCAGGTGCTGCGTCGAGGCGCTTTGCTGCGATGATTTCATCGACAGCTTTCGTGCCATAAAAGACTCTTGCGTCGTAGAAGACTCTGGAGTTACCACTGATTTCTGCTTCGTCAAGGACTTTTGCGTGGTCGAAGACTTTCGCAGAATCGCGGATTTTGGCGCTGCCGAGTATTTCGGCTCTGTCAAAAATCTTAGCACAGCCGTTCACGACGGCTCTGTCGTGTACCTCGGCTTCATCGTAGATTTCTGCAAAGCCAAAGACCTTGGCGGAACCGTAGACTTTGGCGAGGTCGTGGATACAGGCTTTGCCATAGATGCGACTGTTGTCGTATACTGCGGCCTTGTCGTAGATAGTTGCTGATTCGAATGCTTGGGCGATCCCAAACATCGTTGCTTCGCCGTAAATTGAGGCGTCGCCGTGGATTTTTGCTTCGCCGAAGACTCTGGCGCTGCCGAAGACACGAGATGTTCCGCTCGCTCTGGCGCTGCCATAGACTTTGGCGCTGCCGTAGATTTTTGCACTACCAAAGATTTGCGCACAGCCGAACACCCGGGCACATTCATCGACCCAGGCTTTTTCGTAAACGGTGGCGTTTTCGAAAACTTCAGCGTTACCGCTGACGGTTGCATTGTTGAAAACTTCAGCGTTGTTGTGGATGGTTGCGTTGTCGTCGACTAAGGCATCGTCATAGACCTTTGCTTCGTCGAAGATCCAGCAGAGACCGTCCTGCGAGAGATTTTCCTCGCTCATGACCCAGCCGCCAAAATCGCCGACTTTAACGTTGCTAAAGTCTTTGAGTGCGCGGATGCGGTAAAGGGTGCGTTCGTTCCACTTCAGGTTTTCTTCGGTCAGTTCATACTTTTTTTCAAAAAGATCCATTTTGCCCTCCAGACAAAAGTATAAAGGATGGAAGTGAGGTTGTGTTCCTCACTGGCTGATTGATTTGTTACCAAAGATTTCGGTATAGCCGTTGATGACGGCGTCACCATAGATTTTGGCACTTTCGTAGATTCTTGCGAAGTTGTAGAGTGTTGCGTTGCCGCAGATTTCGGCATAATCGTATGCTCTCGAAAAACCGCGCATTTTGGCGAAACCATAAACCCAGGCATGACCATAAACATTCGCACATCCATGTACTTCGGCATCGTCGAATACCGCAGCGTTGTCATGGATGTTGGCGTGGCTGAATACTTTTGCGTCGCCATAGACTAACGCCTCGCCATAGATTTCGGCGTAGTCATAGATACGAGCTCTTTCATAGACTTCGGCACGGTCATAGATTCTTGCAAAATCGAAGACTTCGGCGCTATCGCGTACTTTTGCGCGTCCATAAACCTGGGCGTTGTCATATACTTTAGCCCTGCCGTCGACTTTGGCGTTGCCATAAACTTTGGCGTTGCCATAGACTCTTGCTTCGTCGTAGACCCAGCAGTTACCTTCATGGGAAAGATTGGATTCTTTTTCGATCCAGCCGCCGAGTTTGCCAACTTTAACATTGCCAAAATCCATGATGGCGCGGATACGATGGAGAGTGCGATCTCCCACGATGAGGGTTTCGTCTGTGAATTCGTACTTTTTTGCAACTTTTTCCATTTTGTCCCTCCAGACAATTTTCTGAGACATCCCTTGTTAAAGAACTCTATATAATCGCACAAGGCGTAATTAAGGTATAGTCTATTAATTATATCATACTTATTCTTATTTGTCAATAAAAAGTGGATTTTTATGAAAAAGGCGTCGCTTAACGCGGCGCCAATGGTTTAGTTGATTTTTCTACTATTCTTCTATGTCTTGGATTACCATGTAGTCACGGATACGGCTATCGCCATAAACATCGGCTTTTCCAAGAATTTTAGCCCAGCCGAAAACTCTGGCGTTACCGTGGACTTGGGCATTCCCGAAAATTTTAGTGCTGCCGTAGACATGTGCGTTCCCGAAGATGTCGGCGTCTTCGCAGACTTCGGCTCTACCGCTAACAGTTGCGCTTTCGAAAACCGTTGAATTGCCACGGATTATTGCGTTGCCGAAAATACAGGCGTTATCGAGGACCCATGCATTCTCGTAAACCCGCGCATCGCCATACACTTCGGCTTCGTCACCAACCCAACTAAGGCCTTCGTGGGATAGGTTTTCTTCTTTTTCAATCCAACCGCCGAGTTGGCCTACGGCACAGATGTCGAGATACTTCAAAGCGCGAATGCGGTGTAAGATGCGGCCATTATATTCTTTTGTTTCGCCGGTAAACTCATATTTCTTTTCCATTTTTGGCCCTCCTTTTTAACGTAGAAAAATCAACTATTAACGTTCTCTATCATAAACACCAAAGGTGAAGTAGTATAGTGGTTTTAGATTATACTATAGCAACAGAGAATGTCAAAAATATAGTATAATATAGATATGATTAAGTTTACAATTATTACGTTATTTAGGGAGGCGATTGAGCCATATCTTAAGACTTCGATGATGTGGAAGGCGGTAGATAAGGGTTTAGCCGAATTTGAATTTGTGAATTTGAGAGAGTTTGGGCTTGGGCCACATAAGTCGGTTGATGATACGCCGTATGGGGGTGGAGATGGGATGCTACTTAGATGTGAGCCGGTGTTTGCGGCGATTGAGTTCGTTAAAGCTAAGGATCCGGAAGCGAAAGTGATACTTCCTACCCCGGTCGGGATGACGTGGAACCAGGAGCTAGCAAGAGAATTTGCATTTCATTCGGGGCCGTGTCCGGCCGGCACTAATGCTCGCGCTGCCGCGCTCCGCAATGCCCCGAATCAAAATGCAAATTCTCATTACATTATCTTGTGTCCGCATTATGAGGGGTATGATGAGAGGATTCTAGCGATAGTGGATTATAATATTTCGCTTGGGAAGTATGTTTTGACGGGTGGGGAGTTGCCGGCGCTCATTATAATCGATTCGGTGGTGAGACTAATTCCGGGGGTGCTCGGCGGGGAGACGTCGGCGGAGATTGAGTCGTTTTCTAATGGGGATAATTTAGAATATCCGCAATATACGCGTCCAGAAGATTTTCGGGGGATGAAAGTGCCGGAAGTTTTACTTTCAGGGAATCATGGTGAAATTGCGAAGTGGCGCGAAGAACACTCTGGGACTTCTTTGTTATAATATAGGTATGGATCTTAATCTTCCAGTTGAGAGTTTAAAAGGAGTAGGTCCGAAGACAGCGGAAGTATTAAAAAAATACGGGATTCGGACGGTACGAGATTTTTTCTATAATCTTCCGCGTGATTACGAGAATTTTGAGGCGCCGACTTCAATATCAGAAATCCGGCCGGGGAAGGTTGTAATTCGCGGCCGCATCGATAAGATAACGACGAGGCGAGCGAGGAAGCGAAATCTATCTGTTACGGAGGGAGTGATTAGTGATGCGACGGGGTCGATTAAAGTAGTCTGGTTTAATCAAAGTTATCGCGTGCGTCAATTTGTGCCAGAAAAAGAATACTATTTTACGGGCTCTTATGAGTTAAAAAATGGACGATATAGTCTAATGTCGCCGTCAGCGGCTTTAGTTTCGGATGTAGATTTTCAATCTGGTTTAAATCCGGTTTATGTTGCACACGGGTCTTTAAAATCACATGATTTCCAGAGACTAATAGGTCTTTCGCGAGATAAATTTGCTTTAATTCCGGATCTTTTGCCGACAGTTAAGGCTGGAACGAGGAAGGATGCTTTGTTCTTTGCGCATTTTCCGAATTCCATGAAGTCGGCAGGGGGAGCTAGGGATTATCTAGCTTACGAGGAACTATTTGAATTAATCTTAGCCGCGAAGCTGAACAAAAGAGAGAATGAAAAACTCAGGGCGGCTCCGATTCAATTTAAACTAGACTATATAAAAGATTTTTTGGCGAAGTTGCCATTTGAACTAACAAAGGCGCAAAAACGGGCGGCGTGGGAAATTTTTCAGGATATAGAAAAAGAGACGCCGATGAATCGATTATTGCAAGGGGATGTTGGTTCGGGAAAGACGATGGTAGCGGCGATGGCGTCTTTTATGGCAGTTTTATCGGGAAAACAGGTGGCACTGCTGGCGCCGACGGCGATTTTGGCTACGCAACATTATGAGAAGTTAAAACAATTATTGGAGCCTTTTAAAATTACAGTCGCTTTGCTGACTGGAGCGACAAAAGACAAGAAAAACTTAAAAGAGAATATCTTAAACGGGAAGATTAGCTTTGTTGTGGGGACACATGCGCTTTTGACGGACGATACGGAGTTTTCTGATTTGGGGCTCGTAATTATTGACGAGCAACATCGTTTTGGAGTGGAACAGAGACAAAAATTGGCTTTAAAATCGCCAAAAGGATTAGCGCCACATCTTCTTTCGATGACGGCAACGCCGATTCCGCGTTCTTTGCAATTGACGGTTTTTGGAGATTTAGATGTCTCGATTCTGGACGAGCTTCCGAAGGGGAGAAAACCGATTAAAACCGAGATTATAAGAGAAATCGATTTAAAAGAGAGGCTTTATCCGAAGATTTTGGAGACCGTGGCGGCGAAGAATCAGGTTTATTGGGTTTGTCGGGCGATTGACGATGACCCGCGAACAGAAACGATATCGGTGAAAAAACGTTCCGAGAAGTTAAAAGCGCTGTTTCCGAAGCTTAAAATTAGTTTTTTGCATGGGCGAATGAAGCAAAACGAAAAAGACGAGATTATGGAACAGTTTGCGAAGGGGCTGATTGATGTTTTAGTGTCGACGACGGTGATTGAGGTTGGGGTTGATGTACCGAATGCGAGTTTGATGATTATTGAGGATGCAGAGAATTACGGACTTGCGCAGATACATCAGCTTCGGGGACGCGTTGGGCGTGGTTCGACGGCGTCGTTTTGTTATCTTTTAACTTCTGGCGACAGGAGGCCGTCGCGGCGACTCTTAGAGCTTGAGAAATCTGCGGACGGGTTTTATCTTGCGGAAGTAGATTTAAAATTGCGGGGGCCGGGCGAGATTTACGGGGCGCTTCAGCATGGGGCTCTAGATCTTAGAATTGCGTCATTATCGGATACGAAATTAATATCTAGGGCGCGAAAGGACGTTAATGTGTTTTTACAAGACTCTGAAAATATGTTAAAATATAAGGAATTGATGCAGGGTATTTCAAAATATCAACAAATAACGACGTTAAACTGATATGGATACGATTAGAATTACATCTGGTGATTTGCGCGGGCGGAGTGTAAAATCTCCTAGCTCTAAATTGACGCATCCCATGGGGTCGAGAGAAAAGTTGGCATTGTTTAATATGATTGATAGCAACTTGTCTTCGGCGAGGGTTTTAGACGCATTTGCTGGTTCGGGAGCGCTGGGAATTGAGGCTTTGTCGAGAGGAGCAAATGAGGTTGTTTTTATTGAAAAAGCTCCGAAGGTGGCGCACATTATTAGTGAGAACTTAAAAAGTTTAGATTTATTAGAAAAGGCGGAAGTGTATGTTGGAGATGTTGATAGGTTTACGACTAATGAGCTGTTTGATGTTGTAATTGCAGATCCGCCATATGACAAATTCGAAATAGAGAAGATTAATAACTTGACAAAATTATTAAAAGATGACGGGACGCTAGTCTTATCTCATCCAGGTACCGCCCCTGAATTTCGGGGTTTAAAATTGACAAAATCTCGTAAATATGCCGCTGCTTCTATCTCAATTTACGTAAAAAACGTTTGACTTTTCATCTTAAGAGTGATATAATTAATAGAGAAGGAGTTTTTGGTATGTATTATCAAGAAGAGGCGGAGAAAAAAGAACGCCGTAAAATCATAGCAGTAGCAACTGCAGCGGTTGTATTAATATTAATACTAATTGTTGCAATTATAGTTGTTGCGACGAAAAAGTCACGAACTGCAAAAGTTAACGAGGAGAATTCTTCGTTTGTAGTCGCTGAAGAATCGGACGAGAAGGAAACTTCTAAAAAGACCGAATCTAAGACTGAAGATGAAAAGAAAACCGAAAACAAATCTAGTAATTCAAATGTAGTTGGAACTGTTACGGTGGAGACGACGACTTCTTCGAATTCTAATGCATCAAACGCTTCTAGCTCATCTAGCTCAAAGAGCGAAGTGAGCTCGGATATGCCAAGTACTGGTCCGGAAGATGTTTTGCCATTTGCATTAGTTGCTGGAATGTTTGTTACTTATCTTACTTCTAAGAAAATGTTAAAAGAGGAGGCTTAGTAGAAAAAGAACCTCGAAAGAGGTTCTTTTTTGTGTTATAATGTTTTTTAAGCCCGAGTGGTGAAATTGGTATACACGTATGCCTTAGGAGCATATGCCTTCCAGCGTGCAGGTTCAAGTCCTGTCTCGGGCACCATTTAAATTTAATGTGATATAATCATAAGTAGGATGGGGAAAATTGCAAAATACTTAAATCAATTAACCGTGGGAAATGTTTTTGATAATCCCGAGGTACTTGAGTCTTATTCGACCGACCGGTCGGCGTTAAAGATTAAGCCGAAGTTTGTTGCGTTTCCGGAATCGACGGACGATATTCGTAAATTGATGAAGTTTTTCAATCAGCTTTCTACGAAAGATATTAATGTTTCGATTACTCCGCGTGGGTCTGGAATGAGTGAAGGTGGCGAATCGTTGTCAAGTGGTATTATTATTTCGACTGAAAAGCTGAATAAGTTGCTTGAAATTGATCCGCGCGAGCGATTAGTGCGAGTTCAAGCCGGTATAACTTTAAAAGAATTAAATACTGCGCTTTCAGTTTCGGGACTAACGGTGCCAATTGAAGGAAGAGACGATGAGACGATTGGTGGATTAATATCGAATGCGCCGAGTGATTCGGCGGCGGGGAAATATGGTGGGATTTATGATTTTGTGGATAGGATTGAGGTTGTTTTAACGAATGGCGAATGTCTACAAACGGAACGATTGAGGCGTTATGCGGTGGCGAAGGTTGCGGCGGAGAAAACGTTTGAAGGAAACATTTATCAGAAAGTATCGAAGCTACTACACGATAATCCGGATTTGTTAAAGAAAATTTCAGATAAGAAAAAGACGTTAGCTGGATATTCGTTTATTACGAAATTATCAAAACGAGAAACGCTTGATTTAATGCCAATTTTCTTTGGTGCACAAGGAACGCTCGGGATTATTTCGGAGGTAATATTAAAGGCAGTACCGATGCGAGAAAACGCGTCGCGAGTAGTTGCGACGTTTAAGGAAGCTGATTCGGCTCTGAAATATGCCGAAGCGTTACATGCTTTGAACCCGAAAAAGGTTGATTTTTATGATTTGAAAATTATCATGGAAGCGAGAGAAGCTGGGAAGAATCTTGATGGCGTGATTAGGAAACTTGAAGATGGTTTTGTGGTGTTTGCGAGCTTTGACGAAAGAGCGAATTCGGCTCTAAAGAAGATAATGGCGATGCGAGAGAAGTTACCGCGCAATACTAAGTTTGTTTTTGAGTCGGCGGAGAATAGGACGACATTGGGCGAGTTTGAGAACTCGTTGACGAATTATTTGAACCATATTAAAAATGCGGAAAGAGTGCCGATTTTAACGGATTTTTATTTGCCGATTTATAATGTTGCGAATTTTCTAAAAGATTTGAAGATTTTAGAAGATAAGCTGAAGTTAGACCTAGAGCTTTATGGAAATTTGGAAACTGAGAACTTTAGTTTAAGGCCGAAATTTAATCTCGAGGATACTGATTTTAATAAGAAAGCGACGACATTTTTAAGAGCGGGGGCTTATATTATTAGCCGACATGGTGGGCAGCTTGCTGGTGGGACGCCGGAAGGGCGCTTAAAAGCGGTTGTGACGAATATTGAGATGCCGGAAGACGAAAGAAAGCTTTATGAGAAACTAAAAAAGATTTTTGATCCGAATGGTATTTTAAACCCAGACGTGAAGTTGGGCGCAAATTCGAAGTTTACTTTGACGCACTTTAGAGATACTAATTCGTCAAAGATTATGTTATAATATATATAATATATAGGAGTATTTATGAAGACAAAATCAAAGAGGATTTCTGATTCGCGTGTTGAAATTACGGTAACGCTAGACGCAAAAGACTTAGCGTCGGCGCGCGAAAAAGCCTTAGAAAAACTAGCAAAAGAAATAAGTGTTGAGGGTTTTCGAAAAGGAAAGGTGCCGGTTAAAGTTGCGGAAAGATTTATTCCGGAAAATGATTTGAACGCTGAAACAATTGATATTGCGGTTCGAACGACGGTCGTTGAGGCATTTAAGAAAGAAGAGAAATCGCCGCTAGTTTTGCCGAATGTGAATGTGACGAAATATGTTCCGGGCGAAATGGCGGAGTATTCGGCGACGGCCGATATTATTCCTGAGGTTGTTTTAGGTGATTATAAGAAGCTTGGCGTGAAAAAAGGAGAAGCGAAAGTTACTGCGAAAGAGATTGAGGATGTTTTAGGAAACCTTGCAAAGTCATTTGCTGAGAAGAAGGCGGTAAAACGCGCAGCTAAGCTAGAAGATGAGGTGATTATCGATTTTGTTGGAAAGAAGGATGGCGAACCTTTCAGAGGTGGATCGGCAAAAGACTACGCGCTTACTTTAGGCTCGGGAGCGTTTATTCCTGGGTTTGAGGATGGAATTGTTGGACATGAGCCGGGTGATAAATTTGATTTAAAACTTACTTTTCCGAAGGATTATGGCGTAAAAGATTTAGCAGGCGCTAAGACGGTATTTGAAATTTTAGTAAAGCAAGTAAATGAGATTGAAAAAGCGAAGATCGATGATGAAATGGCGAAGAAATGTGGGCCGTTTAAGAGTTTGAAAGAATTAAAAGCGGATATTGAGAAAAACTTAGCTTCACAAAATGAGCATAAACTAGAAGAGAAGTTTAAAGATGATTTAATTCAGGCGTTAGTGAAAAAGTCGAAAGTTCCAGCGCCGGAAATCTTAATTGACGATCAAATGCGAATGATTCGCAATGATATGGAGCGCAATGCAGCTTCGCAAGGAATGGATTTTGATGATTTCTTAAAGGCGAACGGGGAAACGAAAGAGAACTGGGAAAAGGAAGCGCGAAAAGTTGCGGAGACCCGTGTTAAAGCGTCGCTTGCTTTACAAACTTTAGCGGTGAAACAAAAAATTACAGTTTCGGATGAGCTCGTAATGGCGAAGATTAATGAACTAAAAGATGTTTATAAAAAGTCGCCAGAAGCGATGAAGAGTTTGAAAGATCCAAACGTGAAGATGGATATTAAGAATCGAATGATTATTGAAAAAACTTTGGACTTCTTAGCTGAAGCAAACAGCAAGTAATTAGGTTTAAAAAATGGTCCTGTTTTGGGCCATTTTTTTATCGTTTAAAATAGTTATGCTATAATTGTAGTTATGTATAGGTGTGCGCGTGTGATTGTTCTTAGTTTGATGACGGTTTTGTTTGGTTTTGGTTTTGTGTCCTCAGTTTTTGCCCTCACTTATCAGCAAGAAATCGGCGTGAACTTTACCTTTAACCCAACTCTTAATTTAACTATCTCAGCCGATCTCTATATTAATAACCTAGCCCCTAATACGGCTAGTGATTCTAATATTATCAATGTAAATGTATCTACTAATACGGTTACT
>JAGCNM010000037.1 GCA_017645955.1 Candidatus Saccharimonadota bacterium | reverse complement strand
GGCGAAGGAAGTATTCTTATAAAACTTAGCACAGAATAATAAAAACACCTTTTTACGGTGTGTTCAATCTTTCTTCATTTGGTGATCCGGGTGGGACTCGAACCCACGACACCAAGCTTAAGAGGCTCGTGCTCTAACCAGCTGAGCTACCGGACCAGGTACGAATAATTATATCACGAAATTAGATTTTTTACAATTCTTGGTATTTTAGGCCGAGGGAACGGTAAAAATCCATCGCGGTTGGTTGGCCAGTGTTTTTCAAGGTTAGATTAATAACTCCGTCGGCAGTAAAGATGACGAATAATGAGATGGCGAGAATAAGAAAAGCGCGTTTTGACATGTTTAAAGCAAGATAAATAAAGTAAGGTAAGAAGAAATAGATTAACCCAAGCGCGCCGATGCCGAAGAAGAGAACACTCAACGGGCAGACGAACCCATTAATGCTGCCGATAGCCCAAAGACCGTGGTCGTAATTCCAATATCTTTCGCCGTTGCCGATGGTATAGACGAGCCAACCGCCGATAAGTTCGACAACCCCAGTAACGAGGACAGAAATTAGAAAAACTGCCCAAGGATACTTTTTCACTTTATAAACCGCAGGGACGATTAAAACCGCGCCGACGGCGTAGATGTTGATCCAAGGGAGAAGGTTCCCGCCTTGCATGTAAGGGCCTCCGGGTTCGGTAAAGCCGACGATGAACTCATAAACCCAGCCGACAATTCCGGCTACAACCCAGATTAAGAGAAAAATACCGACGAGCTGGTACTTTTTTAATTTGATTTTGCTATCAAGATAGTCACGGTAAAGTTTTTTAAAAGATTTTTGCTTTGTTACCATAAGCTTATTGTAGCATAGTTTTATGACTAAATTTTACTGTGGAAAAGTCGGAAATTCGTTTGACACGAATAACGATGAGCGATATGATTAAAGAGTAGATTAAACGTAAGTGTTTAGATAAAAAGAGTGTGTTTTGGAGGTCATAAATAATAATTTTGGAGGACGCAGGCGACTTTTTCGCATAATAAGTGTCGGGATTGTTGCTCTTTGCCTTACGACGATTTCTTCGATGAACGTCGCTCCTGTTTTTGCGCATACTGCTACTCTTTCTACTGAAGGGGAAATAACAGTTAATGTTTCGCCTAACGGTAGCGGCGCTAATCTTGGGACGGATAGTCTTAATATCGTTTCGACTTGTCCACTAGGTTATACGGTTTCGATTGCTGGGCCAACGGATAATGCCTTGTATCTAGGAGGGAATAGTTCGAACGCAAACACAATTGAAGCTTCTTCTGGAACGAACGCTAATCCGGCATCTATTTTGGGAAATAATATAGGGACTTGGGGATATAGTACAAATAGCGAAACGACAGTTAGTTCGAACTTTATTGGTTTAACTAATACCGCTAACCAGATTAAAACGAAGTTAACCGCTTCAGCTTCGGGCGGTGATTCAGCTACGGTCTTCTTCGGGGTTTCAGTTGATGCCGATTTACCTCCAGGTATTTATACGCTGTCTGAATCGTCACAGGGTGCTGGCGATGATGCGATTACTTATTTCTTAACTCCGACGGCTAACTGTGCAAATTATATTATTCGTTACAATGGAAACGGGGCGAGTTCTACACCGACGATGGGAATTACACATAATGTACTAGAAGACGATGATGTGACGCTCGCTACATCAAATTATAAGAGAAGCGGTTACGGGTTTGCGGGTTGGTCCACGGTTCAATTAAATCCGGATTCGGGAACTTTTCAGTCCGATTTAGCCACGGCTGTTGCAGCGGGCAAAGTTTTCGGGCCGAACGAGACTATTACGACAGATGCAACTTTTCTAACTCAGGCGACGGTAGAGAATAATACGCAATATATTACTTTGTATGCAGTATGGGTAAAGCCAGCTCAAAATGCGGTTTTACAGAATTGGAGGGGTTGCGATAGCTTGAGTGCTGGCGATGTGATTGCTTTAAAAGATCAACGAGATAACGATGTTTATGCTGTTGCGAAATTAGCTGATGGAAGGTGTTGGATGATTGAGAATTTAAGGCTTGATTATAATGCTTCGCATAATTCGGATGGGACATTGGCGCAAGGGTATGCTTCTTCTTCAACTTATGGTAATTTCTCGGGGTTAGCTCAGCCGGAAACAGCGAACTTTGCTGAGTCTACTACTGCTAATAGTTTGTATTATGCTGGTACTCAGAGTGGCAGTGCGACGGTTAATATTTCGTCTAGTGGCTATCCGTTTTCTCGTTTTCCAAGATATAGCAACGCTAACACGAATAGCACCACTGGGACGATGTCTGAGGTTAGTCAAAATGTTTATCAATACGGTAATTACTATACTTGGTCGGCGGCGGTGGCTGATGTAGGGTATTACGACGTGAATAATTCATCTATTACTACAACTTCGATTTGTCCGGCTGGTTGGAAGTTACCTAAGGGCGGAGACAAGAATAATGAATCTAATAACGAATATTGGAGTTTGATTGTAACTACTCTAAATAATGGTACTAGACCATCAAATTACGGCAGTGTTTCACGACCATACTACACTGGGGGAAATGAAGATAGGTTAATTAGAAGGTATCCGAATAATTTTGTCTTTGCTGGACGATTCGATGATACTTCATCTGTTGGTAAGGGTACTCATGGTTATTATGCAACATCTTCAGTAAATGGTTATAGATATGGTTATAGATTAGCTTTCGGTAATTCTACGCTTTATCCTGGTACGTATTCGCAGGCTAAATATATCGGAACGTCGGTGAGATGTATAGCAAGTCGTGGTTATACTGTCTCGTTTAACGCTAATGGCGGTTCGGGTTCGATGGCGAATCAGACGATTTATGAAGGAGAGGCAACGAATCTTTCTGCAAATAGCTTTACTGCTCCGGCGCTCGGTTCGTCTTATCAAAACGCGAGTGGAACAACTATTCCTGGGACCGAGTATACTTATTGGTCGTTTGATGGATGGAATACAGCTGCGGATGGCTCGGGGACGAGTTATATTGACGAGCAATCGGTGACAGATTTGACGGCGGGTGGTGGTGCTGTGACGCTGTATGCACAGTGGAAGGGGGTTGAGACTTTGAAAGTGAATTATGAAGGGAATGGACTAGAGTTTAGCGGTGGAGCCACGAGAAATACAGTATATTATTATAACGATTGCCAGGATGTTGCGACTAGTGCAATTCGTTATTCTCATACGAGCAATATTTCGGATGATGGGACGCGAAATGGTACTTATACGAATAATATGAACACTAATGAGGTGATTACGATTTCGGGGGCGTCGAAACTATATATTAAACTAACTTATAAGACGGAATCAACTAGCTATGACTGGGTGAGTTTTTGGACTGGGAGCCATTCGGACTATACGGCAGCAAATAATTATTCTACTGGTGTGACGTGGACTGGGACTGGTAGTACTGGGGGAAAATATGGTGGTAAAACGATGACGACTTTGAGTGGTGAGATTATGGGAGATACGGTAACGTTCGCTTTTCGATCTGATGGTTCTGTCGTTGATTATGGATATTATGCTGTGATTGTAGGACTTGATGCAAACGGGGAGCCGATAACTTCTAATCAAAACACTTCCTTTTGTACTGCGCGTTCTATTGTGGGTGGGGCATATAAGACTCCTACTATGGATGCGCATACAGCATTTAATGGTTGGCATGAAAGCAGTTCTGCTACTACGGTCAATTATAGTTCGGCAGATGAGATTTTGAAATCTCTTCCTGGCGGTAATGGAATGACGAAAACTGTATATGCGATATGGGATAACCTTTGGGTGTTGACATTTGTGAATACTGAAACGAATGCTACACAAACGAAGAATGTGGTTAGAGGACAGAGTATTGCTGTGTCGCCTTCTACGAGCTGGTCTAAGACTAATTATAGTTTGGCTGGCTGGGATACTAATAGTGCTGGTACGAATGTAGTATATACGAAGGGTCAAAGTATCACGCCGACTTCGGATATAACTGTTTATACTGTTTGGAAACCAGCTTACACTATTGTCTATAATGGGAATGGAGCTGATGCGGGGGTAATGACGAACGTGAAACATACGAATGTGTTTGAAAATGATAAATTTGATTTATTTGCTTCGAACTATAGCAAAGCTAACTATGGTTTTGCGGGTTGGTCGTTTGATAGTAGTGCGCAGCCGGGCGGTTCGTCTAAGATTTATGGGCCAAATGAGGCTTTTGTCGCTTCAGCGCCAACAACTCCTGGCGAAACGAAGACGCTTTACGCGGTTTGGGTGCCGGCGCAAACGGGAGTTTATATGCAGAACTGGAATGGTTGTTCCAGTATGTCTATTAATGATGTAGTTGCTCTGAAGGATCAACGAGATAATCAGGTTTATACGGTTGCGAAATTAGCGGATGAGGCTTGTTGGATGACGGAAAACTTAAGGCTTGAAGGTCAATTTACAACTAACAGTTATGCGTCGCTTGCCCAAGGTTATGTAGCGCCGTTTACAGGTTTATCTACGTCGGAATCGGCTAATTTTTCTAATTCAACTACGGCTAATTCACTTTATAGTACAACAAATATCACCGGTAATAATCAGGGATATCGTTTCCCGCGTTATAATAACTCTAATACGAATGAACGAGCATCAGGCCCGAGTGTTACGGATAATCGATCGACTTCGACTACTCAACATTATAGTAGTTTAAGCACTGCAACTTATTCTTATGGTAATTATTACACTTGGGCTGCAGCAATGGCTAATACAAAGGATTATTCTGGTCCTACAACTGTGGTCGATGGTTATACTTCCCAAACTGTAGGGAGTTCGATTTGTCCGATTGGGTGGCGATTGCCTTATGGCGGTAATGCTTCAGGTAGTGGTAATAGTATTGGCGGGTTTTACTATTTGAATTACAAGCTTAATAACAATTCTAATGTGACCAATACTGCAGCAAGTAATAATTTAAGGGCTTATCCGAATAATTTTGTATTCTCTGGGGATATCTATAATGGGTCAACTTTTAATGGTAGAGGTAGCAATGGATACTATTGGACATCGTTGTCAAATAGTAATACTAGCTCCTATTATCTTTCGTTATCAACTACTAGTGTTTCGCCGGGGACTGCTGGAAATATTAAGTCTTATGGGCAATCTGTGAGGTGTGTAGCTGATACGTATACAATTATTCTTGATGGTAATGGTGCTACTACAGCAGGGTCGAGCTCTACTACCACGGCTTCTGGTTCTACGACACTTTCGCCTATAACGGTACCGCAAAGAAAGCACACTATTTCTGGATTTTCTAAGCCTTCTGGTAATAATGCTAACGGGGCTTCCGTTTCGTCTACATCTACATTAACTTCAACGTATACCTTTAATGGTTGGTATAAGGAAAGTGGTGCTACGAATAAAATAGCCTCAAACGATGCCATCCCAGTTTTGCAAGCTAACACAAGTTACACTAATTCGAACGGTGGATGGACTGCGAATGGAGGCGTGACTCTTTATGCTGGTTGGACGGCTGAAGCGAAAACTTTGCCGACCATTACTAGACCGGGTTATAACTGTGGTTGGACTGAGACTTCTTCTGGCGCGACTACGATTCAATACGAGTCCGGAGGTTCGTTAGCGCCTTCTAGTAATAAGACTCTTTATGGTGTTTGTGTGTTGGCGGACTACACGATTACGATAAATGCTGGTAATGGTGTTGGTAGTGTGGCGCTTTCGGGCTGGACCGGTACTGGGTCGGCTACTTTAACTAAGACTTATCATTATGGCGATACGATTAATCTTTCTTCTGCGACTCCGACCTATAAGACTGGTTATAGTGGGACTAGATATGAGAAGATAGATAGTTATGGTACCTTAAATGGGACGACTTATACCGTCGGGGTGGGGAACGGTGTGATTAATATAAATGCTACTACACTCGCAACGCCAGTTTGTACTATTCGAGGCGGTGCAACAAAGGCTTATAATCGTTCGAGTACAACTTTAACGGCAACTTCCAATGCGGCTAATTACGATACTAGTAGTGTTAATATTACTTATTCGTTTGGGTATGTGGCGGGCTCGTCAACTGTGGATGGGGGTACTGCGGATTTGGGTAACTTCGGTACAGCTCAAAGTAGTAATACTTTGACTATTGCGGCTAATGCATTTAGGAATGCTTACGGGAGGTTTTATGGTGTTAGAGTGGTAGTAACTGATAAAAATGATAGTACGATTACTTCGACTTGTACTTCTGGTACTGGATACAGTACTGGCACAACTGTCGCGAATAGAACTCGTTTAATAATAGTTAATTCGAGAATCGACTTTAATGCGACGAGTAACGGGGGGACTTTAAGTGGGACAAGCCCGGTTTATGTTAGTTATCAAATGGCAGGAACCTTCTCTTCTAGAACCGGTTCTAGTGCTAGAGCGATTCCTAGTGCTACTCCGCCAACTAATCTTGATTTTGATGGTTGGTATACCGCGGCGGAAGGCGGAACGAAAGTGGTTAACGCGGATGGAACGATTGTAAGTTCTGTTTCGGGTTGGACCGATAGTAGCGGTCGATGGATTAGGACTTCAACGACGAATGATGTTAGCGCGAGTAATACTCTCTATGCTCATTATACCTGTACGGGTGGGAGAGTCTGTTATGTTGATAATGGTGCGAATAGTTCTACTACTATGGGTAAACAAACAATAAGTGCATCTGCGACCGAAGTGACTTTTTGGGCTTCTAATTTCCAAAGGAGTGGATATGGATTTGCGGGTTGGAATACGAAAGCTGATGGGACGGGCACTAATTATGGTCCGAATGAGACAATCACAATTACTGCTAGACAGTATTCAAGTCAAGGACTCATCCTCTACGCGAAATGGGTAGCTTCGGCGGGGAATTTACAAGGTTGGACGGGTTGTTCTTCTCTAGCTAGTGGTGCTGTGACTGCTTTAAAGGATACGAGGGATAATGATGTTTATGCGGTAGCTAAACTAGCGGATGGAAAATGTTGGATGATTGAGAACTTAAGACTTGATAGTAATGCAAGCAACAATGCGAGCGGATCGTTGGCTCAAGGTTATTCTTCTGGTTTTGTTGGCTTAGCGGATCCGGAGGCGCCATGGGTGAATGTTGCGGATCCATATCCATCCAATAGTTTATATAGTATAAACGGAAGCGGGAATACTGTTGCTGTTTATGGTCCTTATCGTTTTCCAAGATACAACAATACTAACACATCTAATGGTATATCTAATATGACTTCGGCTGGGCAAAATGTTTACAGCTACGGTAATTATTATACATGGGCTGCATCCGTAGCTAGCATAGCGAACAATAATTCTGTGGTTCTTTCTGGTTCAAGTATTTGCCCGAAAGGATGGAGGTTGCCGTATGGTGGAGATGCAAATTCGACTTATGGTGGAAATACACCGGGCGGTTTTTATTATCTAAATTATAAAATTAATAACAATAGCGATGCCCATGATGCTTCGGCAAGCAAAAATGCTAGAAAGTATCCTAATAATTTTGTTTATTCTGGCCACGTTTGGGCTGAATCTTTTGGGAGCCTTGGATCGTATGGAGATTATTGGTCATCTACTTCGTATACTGAAGCTACAGCTTATGATTTTGGTATTGGCACTAGTATATTTTCATTCTCGAATCCTGGTGGTACATATAAACATGCGGGATACTCGATTAGATGTGTCGCCGACAACTAGTATGTTATAATAAGAGGTATCACTAATAAAGTGGAGGAGAAGATATGTGTGGAATTGTTGGGTATGTTGGGGGAAAGAATGCACAGAATTTTCTAATATCGGGATTAAAGCGACTTGAATACCGAGGATATGACTCGGCGGGAATTGTGACTTTAGCGGAAGATGGGTCTTCGACGCTGATTCGCGCGAAGGGGAAGATTGTAAATTTAGAGGAAAAACTCGCAAAGAGTAAACGCGAAGATACGATTGGGATTGGTCATACAAGGTGGGCGACACACGGAGAACCGAGCGAAACTAACGCACATCCACATCAAGCTGGGCATCTTTTCTTAGTTCATAATGGTATTATTGAAAACTATAAAGATTTGAAAAGAACAATTAAGAATCATGAATTTAAATCCGAGACGGATACAGAAGTTTTAGCGGCATTAATTAATTCGTTCTATCAGGATGGGAAACATCCATTGATGAATGCGGTAGTACAGGCTTTAAAGCTAGTCAAGGGTACTTACGGGATTGCGGTAGTTTCGGAACTCAGTCCGAAGGAAATCGTAGTGGCGCGTTCCGGTTCGCCGCTTGTAATTGGAGTGGGACATGATGAAACGTTTATCGCATCGGACGCTTCGGCTTTAGTTGGACATACGAAACAAGCGATTTATTTAAATGACGGCGAGGTAGCGAGAGTAACGAGCGAGAGTATTGAGATTAAAACTTTAAGATCGGAGCCGGTTTCGGCAAAGGTTGAGGAAATTGAAACAAGCCTTTCAGCGATTCAAAAAGGCGGATATGACCATTTCTTACTTAAGGAAATCATGGATCAACCGGAATCGCTCACGGAAACCTTGCGTGGACGCGTGAATGTAAAAGACGGAGTAGTTCATTTAGGCGGACCTGGCCTTTCAGAAGCGGAACTGCGTAAGATTAAACATTTGATTATTGTTGGTTGTGGGACGGCTTATCATGCTGGAGTTTTGGCTGGTTACTATATTGAGAAATTTGCTCCGGAAGTGACGATTGAAACAGTAATTGCTTCGGAATATCGTTATCGTGAAGCTTATATTCCGAGGGATTCAGTGGCATTAATTGTTTCTCAATCAGGAGAAACGGCGGATACATTGGCTTGTCTTCGTGAAATTAAGAAGCAGGGAATTAAAACGATTGGGATTGTTAATGTGATTGGATCGACGATCGCGAGGGAAGTTGATGGCGGGACGTATGTACACGTTGGGCCGGAAATTTCAGTGGCGTCGACAAAAGCCTTTACTTCGCAGGTGATTTCGATGGTGATGTTTGGGCTGACGATTGCGCAGGCGAAAGGCGTTAAAACTAGCATTCTAAGGCCGTATGTTGAGGAAATTGCAAAGTTGCCAGCGGAAATTAAAAAAGTCCTAGATGTGAATAAAGATTTAATAAAAGAGATTGCGAAAAAGTACAAAGGTTATGAGCACGCAATTTATCTTGGACGCGGAACAGCTTATCCGACAGCGATGGAAGGAGCTTTGAAGTTAAAGGAAATATCGTATATTGATGCAAATGCATATGCATTCGGCGAGTTGAAACATGGACCGCTGGCGTTGATTGATAATCGATTTTTCGAGGTGGCATTACTTCCGGAAGGAGAATTGTATGAAAAGGCCGTTTCAAATGTCCAGGAAGTTTTAGCACGAGGCGGGAAGATTATTGCGGTAACGAATGTAGATAAATTTGATTTAGAAGTTGAGGATGTTGTAAAAATTACAACACCTTTGAAGATTTTTACGCCGATTTTAATGAACTTAATTTCACAATTGTTTGCATATTATATGACAGTTGCGATAGGCTATAATGTTGACCAGCCGCGTAACCTCGCGAAATCTGTTACTGTAGAGTAATATGATATAATATATATATGCGGAAAAAATCCGATTTTATTTTAAGACTCTGCTTAATTATTGGGGATGCAGTGGCGTTAATTTTGTCATTTGCAATAGCATATTACATTAGGGTACATGTCGATCCAAGGCCGTATGTTTTTGAGTCGCAATTATTAGATTTTACAACCACAGTTATTTTACTGGTACCGATTCTAATTATTATTTTGGCGGCTTTGGGGCTTTATCGGAAGGATATTTTCTTAGGAAAATCTAGGCTGCCGGAACGCGGAAAGCTGATTCTTGCGGCGATTTTATCGGTAGCGGCTTTAATTGTTTATGACTTTTTTAAAGGCGAAAATTTGTTTCCAGTAAGAATTATGGCTTTGACGTCGGCTGTTTTGTCATTCGTATTTTTATTGACGGAACGAATTATCGTAAGGTTAATTGTTAGATTAATATTTAGGCGCGATTACGGAACAAAGCGAGTAGTGATTATTGGAAATCATAAAAATACGGAATATTTAGCTGATTATATTACTTCAACGCCGGAGGCTGGATATAGGTTGGCGGGAATTGTCGCGAGTCGAAAATTTATTCCGCAGGATTTAAGAAAACGTCAATATTCTTCGCTAAAAGAAGCTTTAAAGAAAGCGCGAGTGGATGTAATTTTCCAAACGGATGAGCGTTCGACGGAATATGTTTATAAACAGGCGATTAATCGTCATTTACTATATTATTTTGTGCCGTCGGAAACGGCTTTGTCGTCGCATTTTGGCGAGTTAGAATTGGTCGGAAATACGCCGGCGGTACTCGTAATGACGACTCCGCTTTCGGGTGGATATGCTATCGTGAAACGGTTGTTTGATATCGTGTTTAGTTTAATAGCGATTATTATAACGTTAATTCCGATGATGATTGTTTGGTTAATTATTAAGTTTTCGGACTTTAAACATTCGCCAATTTATAAGGATGAAAGATTGACGCAGTATAATCGAAAATTTATTTGCTATAAGTTTAGGTCAATGAAATCGGAATATAGTGGGATGACGGCAGAAGAGGCGTTTATTAAAATGGGCAAGCCGGAATTAATAAAAAAATATCGTAAGAATGGTGATTATTTAAAGAATGACCCGCGCGTAACGAAAATTGGACAATTTATTCGAGAGACTTCAATTGATGAGCTACCGCAACTATTTAATATTCTAAAAGGAGATATTTCGTTAATTGGGCCGAGAGCACTTCTTCCGGGTGAGTTACGGGATTATGGTGACAGGTCGCTAATTTTAACGGTTAAGTCGGGATTAACTGGATTTGCGCAAGTTTCGGGAAGAAGAGATATTCCGTTCGAAGAAAGACGAGCGCTAGACATTTATTATGTGAGAAATTGGTCTTTAATGTTAGACGCTTCGATTTTCTTTAAAACGATTGCAGCGGTTTTAAGACGAGATGGTGCAAAATGAAAAAAGATTTAAAGGTTGCGATAGTTTGTGATTGGTTAACAAACGTCGGTGGGGCGGAAAAAGTCTTACTTTATATTCACAAGATGTTTCCGAAGGCGCCGATTTTTACTTCACAATACGATCCGAAGGGAATTGGTTGGTTTTCGGACGCTGATATTAGGACAGGTTCGTTACAAAAATACCCAGCGAAATTAAGAAGAATTTTAGGACCTTTAAGGCAGCGATATTTTTCACATTTAGATTTATCGGAGTACGATTTAATCATTTCTGTAACGGGAGCGGAAGCAAAGGCTGTGAAGTCTGGGAAGTGGCTTCACAGAAAAGGAAAGAAGAATGTAAAAAATCCAAATGGGCTTCACATTTCTTATTGTCATGTGCCGACGCAGTATTATTGGCAGATGTACAATGACTACATTAAGAACCCGGGGTTTGGGATTTTTAATCCGTTGGTGCGATTCTTTTTTAGATTAACTGTAATTCCTTTAAGACGAGCGGATTTAAGGGCGGCAAAAAGGCCGGATTATTATATTACGATTTCGGAATATGCAAAGGATGCGCTTTTAAAATACTACAAACGCGAGGCGACGATTATTCATCCGCCGGTTGAGCTAGATGCATTTAAATACGAAAAGACAAAACCGAAGGATTATTATGTTGTAACATCTAGACAGGTGAATTGGAAACGAGTTGATCTTGCGGTCAAAGCTTGTTTAATGTCGCAAAGGAAATTAGTTGTAATTGGTGAGGGTCCGGAACACAAAAAACTAGTTAAACTGGCAAAGGGTTCGGGGTTGGTCGAGTTTTTGCCGATGATGAAAAAGGAAAAATTAGCTTCGTATATTTCAGGAGCGAAGGGATATTTATTTCCTAGTTTAGAGCCGTTTGGAATTGCGCCGGTAGAAGCGCTGGCTTGTGGATGTCCGGTTTTAGCATTTAATGAAGGCGGGTCGCGTGATTATATTAAGGAAGGCGAGAATGGGATGTTTTTCGAAAAGCAAACCGCCACTTCTTTAGCGGAAGCGATTTTGCAGTTCGAGAAGATTCGTTTTAATCGTGAGAAGATTGCGAAGTCGGTTCAGGAATATGAAGTGAAACGATTTGAAAAAGAAATGAAGGCGTTCATTGATGAAAAGCTTAAATAAACTAAACAAAATGATTCAGGGGATGATTTGTATTTTGCCTCTAGTTTTGTTTTTTTCGTATTATCCGTTGATGCATTTTGGGTCGGATGAATCGATGAATTTTGAGATTTCGTTGCCGCTAATATGGTTGGTACTGTTTGATTTAGTGACGTTTTTTGTATTAATTAAACGAAAGAAATTATTTTCTGGGCTGAAAGGGAAATGGGTATGGTTATTATTTCCTATATTTTTAACAATTTCGGTATTTTGGTCTTTAAATAGTTTACGCGGGGCATTAACGGTTGGGATCGTTTGGCTAATTTATTTTGCGGGTTATGCAATGTATAGTTTTCGGGAGTTATTTGATAAAGAGTTTTTACGAAAGTTTTTAAAATGGTTTTTTGGTTCGACAGTTGTTATTTGTCTCTTTTGTTTTTTGCAATGCATTTTAGATTTAAGTGGAGTTTTAAGAGAGTATAGTTTACTTTGCGCAGGATGCACATACACTAGTTTCGGGTTTCCGCATCCGAATGGGTTTGCGATAGAACCTCAGTTTATGGGAAATTTACTGCTCGCGCCGAGTATAATCACGGCATGGCTGATAATAAGGAAACTAAATAATAAGAAATTAAGACGGAAATCTATAGAGAAACAGAACCACAGAAAATTAGAACTGGAGCACTCACGCGATGGTCATTTTTACAACAGGTCAGTCGGACTCGCTTCTGTATTTCAGTACAGAAATCTCGTCCGTGACTGTTGTAAAAATGACAACGGTTCGTGCTCTTTATGTTCTAATTTTCTGTGGTTCTGTTTCTTCATAGTTATTGCGACGTTGTTTTTGACGTTTTCGAGAGGGGCGATTTATGCGTTTATGGTGGCGATGATATTTTTGACTGCGGTTTTGTTGGTGCGGGAAAAGGGAAAGGTTTTAAAACGGGTTTTTGGTGTATGGGTAACGATTGCTCTCGCATTTTTGTTTACTCTAAACGCGCAGGGAATTATGGCGGCGGTTTCGCCGACGAATGACACTTATCAGTCGGGAATTGCAAAGGCTTTAAACCATTTATCACTTGGAACTATTGACTTTAGGCAAAAAGATGTTGCGGAAAAACCTGTGGAAAACTTTAAGGAGGAGTGGGAAGAAAATGAATCGGTTTTTGATGGTTACGTAGCGGAGTCGACAAATACGAGATTAAGACTTTCGGGGGCGGCAGTGATGGTTTGGAAGAAGGATTTTAGGACAATGTTATTCGGAGTCGGGCTCGGGGGTGCGGGGAGAGCTTTATACGAAAACGATTTGTCGCCGGCGCCGAAAGAAATAGTCCAAAATCAATATGCAAGTTTATTATTAGAAACGGGATTAGTTGGGGTGATGCTTTTCGTGTTGACTATGGTTTTAATCGTAAAATCCTTAATTAAGAATTCGGGAGGAGTTTTGGTATTGTCGCTAATTGTTGCGTATGGTGTTTCCCTTGTATTCTTCTCAGGATTGCCGAACGCGTTACATATTTATTTATTGCCCGAATTAATGTATTTATTTGATAATAAGGTTAGGTTGTCGTAACTGTTTGTGCTATAATATAATTATTATGGTAAAAAGCGCCAAGTCTTTAATGATTTGTTTGTGTTTTTTCTTGGTTAGCTGTTCTCTTTTTTCGTTCTTGATTCTCTCTTCTTATAATGTCTCCGCCGCCGACTCCGTCATAGATAATGTTTCTCTCTCCATCCAAGTCTCCTGTACACTATCTAGTACACTAAACTCCGCTCATACGGATATAGTAAGTAACGGTACATATAAAGAAGACATTGGTTCTACAACTCTCACTGTAACATGTAACGATAATGAAGGCTTCGCTATCTATGCTGCAGGATATACTGGTAATGAAGTAGGAGGTACTAATAGTACTAAACTAGTAGCCTCATCCGGTACAGACACTATTGATACTGGTTTACTACTAAATGGTAATAGCTCCCAATGGGCTATGAAACTAACTACTGATAGTAATGCTACTTATCCAATCACTCTAGCTTCTGATACTAATGGTTCATTCGGTTCTTATCACGTAATTCCCTCAGCTTACACTAAAGTAGCTTCAAGAAATGGTATTACAGACATGGGCCTTAATGCTATTGGTGCTACCCTCACTACTACTTATAGAGCCTATGCTTCTCCAGAACAACCTGCTGGTACTTATAATGGTAAAGTCATCTACACTCTAGTTCATCCAGCTACTGAAATCCCGCTTCACGAAGAGACTACTGAAGCTGGTAAAATCTGCTACTATCCTAATGGCGGTATGGTTCTAGGTTCGATGGGGTGCCAGACGATTACGGCATCTACTACCAATGCTACGCTTCTCGCTTCTAACTTCAGCCGCGATGGCTACGGCTTCGCTGGTTGGTCTACGACTTATGACTATTCTGATTCAGAAGGCTTCTATGGCCCGCAAGAATACATTGAATTCCCCGCTGGAACCTACACTGGACAAAACAATGGCCTTTCCCTCTACGCTCATTGGATTAAATCCGCTGGTAATCTCCAAGATTGGACCGGTTGTCCATTTCTCCAAGAAGGCGCCGTTACGGCTTTAACTGACCAGCGGGATAACGAAACCTACGCGGTCGCTAAACTCGCGGATGGTAACTGCTGGATGATTGAAAATTTAAGGTTAGAAAATACCGCAGGTCATAACGGTGACGGAGCCCTTGCTCAAGGTTATGGTACAAGCATTACTTATGGTAATTTTTCTGGTTTAGCGGCTCCAGAAGCTTTATGGGGAATTGACGATACTACCGCCAATAGTCTATATAGTATAGACGGTAGTAATAATACGATAAATATTGGTAATAGCATTGCAGGTTACAGATTCCCGCGTTATAACAATATGAATACCCCAACTGCCTCTTCGGATCGTCCACAGAATCCTACATCCAACTCAGCTACCAATAGTACCACTAATGCTGGTATGTATAGTTATGGTAACTACTACACTTGGGCTGCTGCTATCGCGGATACTGTTCATTATGCCGATGGTAGCGATCATGGTACTACTTCGATTTGTCCTACTGGATGGAGATTGCCAATAAGTAACCAATCTGTAACAGATAGAAGCTTTGGCGCACTTAGTGTAGCTTTGGGTGGTCCAGAAGGTGGAGCTATTGCAGATAGTAGCTCTAATCCAACAGGAGTAGTTATGTCTAGTAGATTTAGGAGTTATCCTAATAATTTTGTTTATTCTGGCGACGTTAGTAGTAGTGGTTCAGGAAGTGGTCGTGGTTCGTACAGTGGTTATTGGTCGTCTACAGCGACAACGTCGCCTAACCTAGCGTATGATTTTGGCCTGAGTTCTACTAGTGTCAATCCAAGCCATAACTATTACAAATCCTACGGAAGGAGCATTCGCTGCCTCTTTTCTGGTAGTTAGGATTACTAGTTTGAATTGTTTTAATATAAATTTATAAAAAGGTATACTTTTTACAGAGTTTTGCGGAAGTAATTCGTATCGTAGATTTCGGCGCCGCGGTTTAGGTAGAAGGTTTGGGCGGCTTCACGGCCATGGCCAGAAGTAAAGCAAAGTTCGGTGCAACCTTTTTCTTTTGCCCAGTCTAACATTGCATTCCAAAGGGCAGAGCCAATGCCCTTTCCGCGCAATGCCGCGTCTGTAACGAAATCTTCGAGATAAGCGACTTTTCTAACGATTGGCCCCATGATAATAGACAATGTAGCGATGCCGACGATTTTATTATCATCATCGTAGGCGACGAGCATGTCGTGATAAGGGGAGGCGATAAGGTCATCAAACCATTCTTTCGGGATTTCGCCACGGTCTTTTCCGCTGCGCGAAAGTTGGATTAAGAGTTCGCGAACGCGGTTCGCGGTCTCTTCGCTATATTCAGTTAATATTTTAATATTCATAAGGCTTCTCCTAGTTTAGTTTTTAGTTCGTTAGCGAGAGTGGTGATTTCCTCTTCATTCTTTCCCCACATCGTAATCCGAATGAGATTTTCGGTTCCGGACGGACGGACGAGTAAACGGCCTTCGATAGATTTTAGTTTTTCATCGTAAGCTAATAGTAACTCTCTTGCTTTTTCGGAAGTTTTTAGACTTTCCTTTTCGGCGGGAGTGGCGTCCATATTAACGATGACTTGAGGGTATTTCGTAATGATTTTAGCGAGTTCTTCTAGAGGTTTTTTCGTTTCCGAAACGACTTTAGCCACCATGAGGGCCGTCAACATACCATCGCCGGTAGTTTCGTTTGGGAGAATGACGTGGCCGGATTGTTCCCCCCCGATTTTGATATCTTTTTCGCGCATCGCAAGGGCGACGTTTGAGTCGCCGACGGGAGTGATTTCGGTCTCAATATGGTTCTCTTTTGCCCAGTTTAAAATGCCTTGGTTAGCCATGACAGTAATAGCGATTTTATCGAGATTGAGGTAGTTCGCGAGAATAGGGATAATTTCGTCGCCGTCGACTTCTTCGCCGTTCTTATCAATCATGAGACAGCGGTCGCCGTCGCCGTCAAAAGCGACACCGAAGTCTAAATGACGAGAAGTGACGAGTTCTTTTAAGGGTTCGAGATGAGTGCTACCGCAGTTAGAGTTAATGGCGGTACCGAAATGTTCGTCGGCGTTAATTAATTCAACCGATGCGCCGAGTTCTTCGAAAATAGTTTTATTAATGACGCTGGTTGCGCCGTTTGCGCAGTCCATGCCGATTTTAAGGCCATTAAAGTCGGCGGAGCCGAGATAATTTTTTAGATGTTCTTTATAGAGATTAACGGCTTCTTCATGTAAATCTTCCCTTAAAGTCGGCGAAGCGAGCGCGTAGGTTTTTTCCGAATCGAGAGCGGTTTCGATAACCGAGCAACCTTTTTCGTCGAGCTTATGACCACATGTTTTTCCGCGTTCTAAAATTTTTATTCCATTATCAGTATAGGGATTATGAGAGGCGGTGACGTCGATAGCGAAGTCGAAGCCCATTTGGTAAAAGCAGTAGTTAATCGCGGGAGTAGGTAAAACTCCGACGTTTCCGTATTCAACACCAAAAGTTTCGCAAGCAGATTCGAGATCGGATAATATCCATTCGGTTGATTCGCGAGTGTCGCCGCCGAGAAGGACTTTAATATTATCGCCTGCGTAGTCGACAAGTCCGGCGACGATTTTAGTCAAGAATTCGGGAGTAAATTTTTCGGCTTTCTGACGAATACCGTCGGTACCAAAGTATTTCATTTTAGTTCCTTTCGAGTTGTTTTTTAATGATGTCGATAGTCAGAGTAATATCTTCTACGGTACTGCCACGAGAGAGATCGGCGAGAGGCATTTTAAAGCCTTGGATAATGGGGCCGGCGCAGATAAAACCGCCGAATTGTTCGAGGGATTTATAAAGGATATTTCCGGAGTTTAAGTCGGGAGTGATGAGGATGTTGGCGTCGCCGCCCAGCGGGGAATTAGGAGTTTTTTTCGCGGCGATGCGCGGGTTTATAGCAGCGTCTAATTGCATTTCGCCGTCGATGAGATAGTCAGGATGCTTTTCGCGGATTTTTTCGATGACAAAATGGATTTTTTCGAGATCGGGATTTTTTCCGCCGGAACCGTAAGTTGAATAGGAAAGCATGGCGATTTTAGGTTGCTTTTTTGTATAGTTTTTAAAAGTCTCAGCGGTATCTTCGACAATACAATAAAGTTTTTCGGCGTCAGGCTGTTTATTGATGCCGCCGTCGGCGAGAGCAAGGATTTTATCGTCTTTTTTGCAGATAAAGCTACTTGAAAAGAAAGCGGATTTTAGAGGGAGATGGTTTTTAAAAGTGATGGCGACGTCGCGCGAAGGGTAGTCGATACCGGAGATGATAGAATCGGCCTCTTGGTTTTTTAACATTTCGGCGGCAGCATCAAGGTTTTCGGCCGGGATGAATTCGACATCCGGAAATTCTTTAATGGCTGCTCTCACGAAGGGATTTTCTAATTCGGGAATGATGATTTTCATAAGGTTATTATAACATGTTTTGATAACTTGACTCTTTTCTATGGTAGTGTATACTATAACCATGAGCATTAATAGGTCATACGCTCCAGCAGTTATTCTATCTTTTTTGACTATTCTTTCTAGTTTTGTCTTATCTTCTAGTATTGTCTCTGCTGATGACTCAGTAGTAGATGTTATTAATATTACAGTTCCAGCCGCCTGTTCATTGGAAGGTATTGGCATGAACTCCCATAACGCAACCATTAACCCGGGTACTTATAATTCAGAAGTAGGAACTACCACACTAAAAGCCTTCTGTAATGATAGTAATGGCTTTGCTATATATGCTATTGGATATACTAATAATACAGATGGTAATAATAATCTAGTTTCTACTACTCTAACCTCTCCAGTTAACATTCCTACTGGAACTTCTACTTCCGGTAACTCACAATGGGCTATGAAACTAGCGACACAGACTAGTCCAGAACCGGCTTATCCTATTACTATCCAAAACAGCTTTGATTCATTCCATACAGTACCAGACGACTATACATTAGTAGCTAAACGTACTGCCGCTACTGATGTAGGTACTGGAGCTACCGGTTCCATACTTACTACTACCTACCAAGTCTTCATTTCTAATACTCAACCTGCGGATACTTATACTGGTAAGGTTAAGTATGTAATGGTACATCCAAACACTCATTCAGCTCCAGTAGCCTGTAATCCTAATGCAACCACTATCTCAGAAGTAAAATGTATGCAAGATTTCGCAGGAGAGAATCATGATGCGATTATGACTTCACTTGCTACGGGTACACAATATACACTAAAGGACAAACGTGATGGAAAAGAATACACTATCGCTAAACTTGCCGATGGTAATGTCTGGATGACCCAGAATTTAGACCTAGACCTTGTTGCTGGTGATACTTATACAAACGAGGACACCGATATTGGCTATAACACGACGACTGGCGAATACGAAACGGCGGCTTGGAGTCCAATGCGCTCTACTTACGCGACTAGTAATTCACAAACTACAACTTGGTGCCAAGGCGGACTCTTTAATACAGAATATGGTTATTGCGAAGAGAACGACACCCCCGAATCTTACGACCCAGGCGACCTTTACTGGAACTCTACTTTAAGTGCCTATAGCGACTGGGAAACATATTACGGTACTTGTGACTACAGTACCTCTACTCCTAGCTGCTTAGGTATTAATCCAATCGGAACCTATACATCTAGTACTGGTACCGCTCAGCTTCATTTAGGTAACTACTATAACTGGACCGCTGCTGTGGCCATGAACGATAGCAGTGACTACGATACGAGCGGCGAGCTAATAGAACAATCTATTTGTCCAGCTGGCTGGACCCTTCCTAGAATTGGTAATGGCGATGACTCCTTCCAAGCCCTTTGGGAAGAGTACGGCTATGATGAAAACGATGGTTTTACTAACATCTCTAATGTGTGGAGTAGTCCACTTTACTTCCCCGCTAGTGGGTACTTCAATGGCGTGCTGCTCAATGTCGGGATCGACGGCGGCTTCTGGTCGCCGGTCGTCGGCGATGAGATCAGTGCGAGGGGCGCGTTCTTCGGTGTCGATGGCAACGCCGATCCGTCCTACTACGGCCTTCGCGGCGGCGGTACCTCTATCCGTTGCGTAGCTCGCCCAGTCGTCTCCTCTACTTCAGAGGGCGGTGGCGGCGGAGGTAATTCCTAGTTTCTAGTTTTTCCCCTCCCGCCTTTTTAACCCAAATCAACTACGTAAGGATGCGACCAAGCTAAAATGTCTGGTCGCATAATATAAAATATTGAAAAAATGATGTTAGATTTGTGGTTCCGATTGGATGTTTAAAACCTTAAAAAACAGGGCTTTTGGCCCTGTTTTTGTTAGTGATGATTATTTGTCGACGACTTCGCCTTCGACGGCGTCATCTTCTTTTTTGTTGTCGTCGGGTTTTTTGTCGTCTTTTTTGTCTTCGGAAGCGGATTGGTAGAGTTTTGCGCCAATCGGCATGGTTTTGTCATTTAATTCCTTAGTGGCTTCTTCGAAAGCATCCTTGTCGGATTTATCGTCATTTAAGACTTTTTTAGCTTCTTCGACGGCTTTCTTAATGGTTTCCTTGTCGTCGTCGCTAATTTTATCTTTATATTCATCCGACATTCTTTCGGCGCGATAGATGGTATTTTCGAGAATGTTCTTTGCGTCGACAGAATCCTTTTTCTTCTTGTCTTCTTCAGCATGTGCCTCGGCTTCTTTTTGAGCTTTCTCGATATCTTCTTTGCTCATGTTGCCAGAGTTTTGGATGGTAATAGATTGTTCTTTTCCAGTTCCTTTATCCTTTGCGGTAACATTTAAGATACCGTTAGCGTCGAGATTAAAGGTAACTTCGATTTGGGGAACGCCGCGCGGGGCCGGAGCGATACCGTCTAATATAAATCTACCAAGCGATTTATTATCGGCGGCAAATTCACGTTCGCCTTGGAGGACGTGAATTTCAACTTGAGGCTGGTTATCGGAAGCAGTAGAGAAGATTTCGGATTTTGAAGTTGGAATAGTAGTATTTCGATCAATTAATGGAGTTCTAACGCCGCCCATGGTTTCGATACCGAGGGTTAATGGGGTAACATCGAGAAGTAAGATGTCCTTAACGTCGCCCTGGAGAACACCGCCTTGGATAGCAGCACCAACAGCGACGACTTCGTCCGGGTTAACGCCTTGCATCGGGTCTTTGCCGAAGAATTTCTTCACTTTTTCGACAACGGCTGGCATACGAGTCATACCGCCAACCATGACAACTTCGTCGATATCTTTAGTTTCGAGTTTTGCATCTTTTAAGGCTTTTCGAACTGGTTCTTCGAGGCGGTCGAGTAGGTCAGAAACTAATTCTTCGAGTTTTGCGCGAGTTAAAGTATGTTCAAAATGTTTCGGGCCGTCGGCATCAGCGGACAAGAAAGGAAGGTTAATGTCAGTAGAGGTCGAACTAGATAGTTCCTTTTTCGCTTTTTCAGCCTCATCCTTTACACGTTGCATTGCGGCGGCATCGCCTTTAATGTCGATACCAGATTCCTTCTTAAATTCATCGACTAGGTAATTAACAATGATATTATCGAAATCTTCACCGCCGAGATGGGTATCGCCGTTTGTACTCATAACTTCGAAGACGCCGTCGCCGAGTTCGAGAATACTAACATCGAAAGTACCACCACCAAGGTCGAAGACGACAATTTTTTCATCCTTTTTCGATTCGAGACCGTAGGCTAAAGCTGCGGCGGTAGGCTCGTTAATAATACGTTTGACTTCGAGACCGGCGATTTTACCGGCATCTTTTGTCGCTTGACGTTGAGAATCATCGAAGTAAGCCGGGACGGTAATAATCGCCTCGGTGACTGGTTCGCCAAGGAAAGCTTCGGCGTCGGCTTTAATTTTAGAGAGTACCATGGCGGAAATCTCTTCCGGGGTATACTCTTTTCCGTCCATCTCAACGGCTACGCCTTGACCTTTTTTGACGATTTTATAAGGGCTTATTTCGAGGTCGTGTTGGACTTCTTTATCAGTAAACTTACGACCGATTAGACGTTTAATGCCGTAAATGGTGTTTTTCGGGTTTGTGACACGTTGGCGCTGGGCAACTTTACCGACGAGGCGTTCGCCTTTTTTAGTAACAGCAACAACGGAAGGGGTTGTACGATCGCCTTCAGCATTTGTAATCACTTCGGGTTTTCCAGCAACCATGTAAGCGAAGGCGCTGTTAGTTGTACCAAGATCAATGCCAATAATTTTACTCATTTTTCCTCACTTTCTTTTACTTTGCGTTGGCACTCGTTGTATGTGAGTGCTAATTGTCTCTATTGTAGCGCACTAGCACTCGTATGTCAAGACCGCTAATAAAAGAAAAGTATTATTGCTTAGCGTCTCTTCTAGCTGCCATGCGTTCTTGAAATCTTTGGTAAGCGGTTTTACCGGTGAGTTTTGTGGTTACTTGTTCTTTAAGGGTGTTTGTGCTATCGGTTGTGTCAATTTCTTTTCGACCGAGACGCTGTTCAAGCCAGCTAGTTACTACTACGCCATCTAATTTAGGATGTGGGTTGTCTTCGGAGTATTGAATTGGGACTGGGATGTCGACATTGCAACCATTTTTTCGACGTTGTTGCATAAAACGGACGATATGTTCGAGGCCGCCGGTTTCGCTCGTGATTTGATCGCCGTTACTCGCGACATCGAGAAGCCTCTGGCCTTCGGCGCGTTGTAAATTATCCATTGTCATAATCACGGCACAATAATCGCCGATGAAGGCATTCACTTCTTCGGAGGCTTGTTCGGAGTAATCGCCGTTGTATTTGTTGATGAGTTCGAGTGTGGCCGCGTTATAATCATTTAAAAATTCGGCGCGAATGTTGTCATCAAAAGCGATTTTTTCGACGTTTTGAAGCATTTGTTCATCTTTTGCGAGGATTGATTCAACGGTCCCTTGAGCGGTTTCGCGATCTTCACGTTGTTTTTCAAGATTCGCTCGTTGCTCTTCTTCAGACATGTCTCCCCAAGCTTGTTCGGCATTAGCGTAAAGGCCAGTAGGTTGGGGTGCAAAGCGATCAACTTCTTGAGGCTTGACGTCGGTGTGATTATAGACCCATTCTGAAGGCGGATAACTGAGACCCGGCGCTTGCCAATCGTCGTTTGTATTATTACTGGTGTTTAGTCTTTCTCCCATTTTCAAATCCTTTTTAATCTGCTTGTACTAATTATACAATACTTTGCGGTCTTAAGAGTTTTTTAGTATAATACAGATATGGCAATTGAGAGGTTAGTGGAGCCGACGTTAGCGGAGGACAATCCGGAGGAAAAACGGATTGAGATTTCGTTGCGACCGACATCGTTTTCTGAGTACATTGGACAGGAACATCTCAAGAATAATCTTAAGTTAGCTATTTCGGCGGTTAAAAAACGTAATGATGGCTCGACGCTAGACCATATATTATTATATGGTCCGCCAGGACTCGGGAAAACGACGATGGCGGGAGTGATTGCGCACGAGCTCGGAGCGTCGCTTAGGGTAACTTCGGGGCCGGCAATTGAACGAGCGGGAGATTTAGCGTCGATTTTAACGAATCTAAAAGACGGAGACATTTTGTTTATTGATGAAATTCATAGGTTGCGTCGGGCGGTTGAAGAGGTTTTATATTCTGCGATGGAGGACTATAAATTAGATATTGTAATCGGAAAGGGGCCAGCAGCGAGGTCGGTGAGGTTAGATTTACCGAAGTTTACGGTTATCGGGGCAACAACGCGAACTGGGTCACTCGCGGGGCCTTTAAGGGATAGATTTGGGATTATTCATCGTTTAGAGTATTATAAAGAGCCGGAAATTGAGGAGATTATTAACCGGACGGCGGGGATTTTAAAGACTGAGATTAAGCCGGATGCGACAAAACTACTCGCGACAAGGTCTAGGCTAACGCCGAGGATTGCAAATCGAATATTTAAGCGGGTAAGAGATTTTGCGGATGTGAATGGGGACGGGATAATAGATAGGGAAACTGCTACGCGGTCTTTAGAGCTTATGGAGATAGATGAGTTAGGATTAGATCCGGCGGATCGAAATATGCTTCGACTCATGTATGAGAATTATGGAGATAGACCGGTAGGGCTTACGACGATTGCGGCTTTGACGGGGGACGAAGCGACAACAATAGAAGATTTTTATGAGCCATATTTATTGCAACTTGGTCTTCTCGCGCGAACGCCAAAGGGAAGAGTCGTAACAGAAAAAGGGAGGAAGCATTTACAAAACAGGGGAAATGTGATATAATGAAAATGAAAGGAAAAAGATATAAATGGACAGCAACTTAGCTAAAATAAGGCATGAACGAAGCGTAAAGGACTTTCCTGGCTTGAAGCTTGAGGATGATGAATATGTTGAATTTGCGTTTTCGCGGGCGAAGGTTTGTCTATTCTTGATTCTTGGGGGAACGGCGGGGGGATTGATTTTGATTTTACTGGCGTTTTTGTTGACTTTGCTGGCTCAATCTATGATAGATGAGATGGGGAGACATTTTCTGTTTATCATTTTGTTTGCGTTACTAGCGGCGGCGATTATTATTGGCGTGATTGCTCTTAGGATTTATCGCGGGAATAAGCTTTTTATTACGAATAAGCATGTGATTCAAATGGTGATGGATACGCTAGTGTCGGATTCGATTAATATTATTGACCTAGCTTCGGTTGAAGATGCGAGTTTTAGACAAAATAGCTTGCTTGAAAAGATGTTCCATTACGGAACGTTTAGACTTTCGACGGTTGGCGACGAAACGACATATACATTTAAGTATTCCGATATAGAACCTTCAGAGCTTAAAGCTGTAACAAAACTAATTACAGAAGCTAAAAAGATTAGTAAGAAGAAGAAAGAGGATTAATTACGATTGTATTTCGTATAGGCGTCTTCTTTTTCAAGTTCGGCTTTTAAGACGTATTCTTTACATTTGCCGTTGTTGCAGTTGGCTGGTTCGTAAGAGTAGGAGCTTAGAGAGCTACCAAGGTTAAACCCAAGCGGGTCGGTCCAGAGCGCAGGGTCAATGACTTTAATGTTTTCTTCGGAGATAAATTCAGGGTAGTAGCCGTTTTCAGGATAAAAGCTTTCTTCGAGAGCATAGTACATTGCGTTAATAGCAGTTTTACGGTCTTCATCGCGTTCCATGGCGTCGATATTGGACTTTTGGATAAAGAAAAAGATTAAAAGTAGGCCAGCGAAGATGCCGACGATGATTATCTCTAATATTGTAAAGCCTTTCTTATAGTTCATGCTTTAATTATAACATATTTTATGGTACAATGAACGAAGTTGGTACCGTAGCTCAGATGGTTAGAGCGTGGGACTCATAAGCCCAAGGTCACTGGTTCGATCCCAGTCGGTACTACCATTTTTTTTGCAAGGAAAAAGGCGTCGAGATAGACTCGGCGCCTTTTGGCGTTAGAGAATGTCCCCGGTTTTCGGAGAGATGTAGCGTTTGCCTCCGTCGTAGACGAAGAACAATTCGTTCTCGTCGTTAAGACTGGGCTTCAGCTCTTCTCTCAGCCATTTCGGTAGGGTCACGCGACCCTTTTCGTCGACCGGGATGGCTGTCCCGAGCTCCGGTTTTTCTTCCGCTTTGATGACAGTGATCATTTCCATTCCGGCATCGACGACCAGTACGATTTTCCCAGGCAGTTCTTCGGGTGCGAAGAAGCCTGAGAGAAGGATGCGGTCGTTTTTGTCGATATGTGTTTTGCCGTAGATATACATGCTTTGCCCTCCTTTTACTTTTACGGCTCTTAATCACAGACGATTACGTCTGTGATTGTGTAAACGGATATTCCGTCGAATCTCCCACGGGATTTTTTGTCATCTTCTTCGATGCAGGAGAGGAGCCATCTTTTCCATTCGTCCTCGCTCCATTCAAAAGCGGGAGACGGATTTGTCTCGGAGCCTTCGTTCAACCAGGCATCGAGCTCGATGAGCTTGTTTCCTCTGGCCCGTTCGATGATGATGGCCACCATTTCCTTCTCGGAGAGGTCGCTCTTTCCGAGCTTCTCGCAGAGTTCTTCGAGGCCTTCGATTTTGACGTTCATTACTGTCTCCCCCTCTATTTATTGTGAGATTTCGCCATTCTCTTTTAATGTGCGAGTATATTTATATATTATAGCACACTTTGTTAAAAAAGTCAATAGTTTTTATGGTTTTAAGATATTAAAATAGAGCCTAAAGGCTCTTTTTAATATCTTGGTACACCCTAGTGAAAGAAGTTGCAACTATGCTAAGGGAAGATTTGATAAGCGGAAATTGCCCATCGTGCCTATTATTCTCTCATTAAGGGTACCTAATTTGTATTACGCCGTATCTGAGCTTATTTATACGGATATATTGAATAAGTATAGTAGGTACTATATAATTAGCTTATGGTAATGAGTATCAGCAATACGAAGAAAAGGTCACAAATAATAATGACAATGATTATTATGATATTGCTGATGTGTAGTGTTATAAGTGTTAGTTTCAATAAGGCTTATAGTGTTAATCTTGTAGAGGGTGAATATGGGGCATATGAAGATGCGCAGAAAATTGTAAAAGAGGTCATGCGATCTTACTATATCAGGGGGCCGCGTATGCAATACAATTATGCCAAAACGAAGTATGGGATAGAAGCTCCCGAGGAGGGAACTAGTCAGGACATATTACATTCTGTATGCGCGGCATATAATTACGATGTTTATTCAGAAGCTTTTGGCGTCAAATATGATTATGATGGTTTTCCCAGATATAATACAGAAGTAACTAATGCCGCCATAAGATATTATTCAAACCAAGATAATCCTCGTGATGGTACATATTTGCTATATTTGGAAAAGAAATCTGATGGCATAAAGTACATATACAATGATTCGGATGATATATCGGACTTTGCACAATTGATACAGCCAGGAGATATGTTTACTTATACGGGTCATGTCATGGTAGCTTATGATAAGGTTCAGAAACAAGATGGAACATGGGATGTTCTAATGCTGCAATCTTCTGGTGGTAGCAATATAAGGACTCGTATAAATGGGACGAGTAATCTTTACTATAAGATATTTGCTAGTAGTCACGGAAATAACAATATTGTAGACGTTGAAAAAGAGGGAAACATAAATTATTTTTGGCTTAGTCAGAATACTAAACTTGTTAAAAATGGCAGAATAAAATGTGCTAATGAAGAATGTGTTGTAATAAGAGCATACTATAATGATAATGGCAAAGCTATATTTAATTACAAAATAAATCCTGATAACTATAGAAAAAGTATGCTCAGACTAAAGTATCCAGGATTGTTTATTGAGAAGACGGTTGATAAAGGCGATAATAATAGTGTTTATCCAGATGATGAACTTACATATACAATCAGAGTAAAAAATATGAGTAATACAACTTATAACGGTGAAGATTATTCAGGTTTTAAGATAAATGAAATAATTGGAGATGAAGTTACATATTTATCATCTAACAATAATAGCAATTTTTCTAATAATACGATTAGTTGGAATATTTCAAGTTTAGGTGTGGATGATAGTATAGAATTAACATATACGGTTAAAGTGAAGGATGACCTTGATATTATAAATAATGATATAGAAGCTAATGGATATTTTTATGACGGAATAGATAATGGCGTAAGAATACCTACTGGTCTAGTAAAGAATAAAATTATTCCTAGAGTGTCTGTGCCTTCAATAAGTTATGGGAATTGCTTTAGTAGTTATAAGGATTCATATACTGGTCTGGAATTGATTAGTAAAGTGTATGAATGTGCAAGAGGAAACAGTTTTAATTTAGAAGAATTTAATTTTACAAACATTATAAACAAAAAAAATGTAACAGCTAAAGGAGCGACCAACGCCGTAGTATTAAAAGATAATGTCGATGCTGAGTCAAAAGCTTTTCAACAAATGATTTTAAATAACTACTATAGTGGCTTAGTAAAATTAGTATCCAGTACTTCATCTAATAACGATGATGATAATTCGACAGGAATGGAAGATGACAATGAAACATCCGTTTATACATTACCAAGATGGTCATCTAGCGATAAAAGAAAGAAAATGATTAACTCTATAGATTTTAAAGATGGTGATGTGCTTATCTATACGGTAGATTATAGCGAAACAGATTCAGGTCTTATTCATACAAAAGAATCTGGTTTGTATGCTTATGTGTATATAAATGATAGATTTGTGGGTAATAATTATACTGGAGAAGAAAATGAAAGGAATAGTTTTACATGGAATTACTATAATGATAAAGGGATTAATCTTACTAATCATTTGTATGCTGGATATGCAAAGCTAACAGAAGAAGAGAAGGATAACGAATTGTCTTATATAAACTATCAAACCCTATATGACAAAGATTACTATGTGATACTGCGACCTGAATTAGTTATAAAAGAGGTGCATGATATAAGCATAATTAACGAACCAACAAAATTAGATTATGTAGTAAATAATGGAGAATTAGATTTAGCTGGATGCTCTATAGAAGTAACATACAATGATGGCTCTAAAGAAACTATTTACTTGCCAAATGACAGTGTGAATGTAAGTGGATTTGATAATACAACAGTAGGCGAAAAAACGATTACTGTTAAATTTGAAAATATGAGTACAAGTTTTAAAGTAAACATTGTAGCGGCTACTTGCAATGTAATAAATAATACGAATAACGGGGCAACTATTGATATGATTGCTGCGAATAGATTCACAGTAACAAGTGATAAGGCCTGCATGGCGCTTTGGACACGCGATAATGGGATAACATGGAATCGTCTAGCATCTAATATGATTGACGGGAGTAACAATATGCGCTCATTCAGCATCACCGATGCCAGCGTGACAGAAGTAAGGGTGTTTTATGTAGGTGATGCGAATGTTGATAAAGCTGTAAATATTCGGGATGTTAGGAAAATCATAAATTCAATTATAGGGAAAGACTCTCTTTCCAATATGGCATGGAAACTTGCAGATGTAGATGATAATGATAATGTGGATATTCGGGATGCCAGAAAGATAGTAAATAACATCGTAAACGAGACGGAGATAAATTGGTAAAAATATGAAATAAAAATATGGCCCTCGGCCTTATTTTTTATGGTACACCCGGAGGGACTCGAACCCACGACCCTCTGTTCCGAAGACAGATGCTCTAATCCACTGAGCTACGGGTGCGTGTTGTAATTATATCACTTTTTGCTTCTCTTTTAAAGCCTAGGCGGAATGAGGGGGTTGAAGTTTTTTCTATGGCATGATAGGGGAATGATATGCTGAGGTTTTTGGGAGAAAAAGTACATCAGTCATGGGTGGTGGTGCTTGTTTGTGTCGGAATAGTACTAGGCGCTATTTTGGGGTTAGTTTTTAGAGTACAGTTTTTTAGCGTAATAGGTTGGGTTGTTGTTGCGGTAGCTTTATGTGTTTTTACACTATTTAATCCGAGAAGATGGATGATGATTTTTGCGTTAGTTGCGGGGATTTTATTGGCTTTTTTTCGGGTTTCGTCGGAGCTTTATGGGGAAGAATATATTCGGCAATTTTTTGGTCAGATGGTTTCGGTTAGTGGGACGATTGTTGGGGATCCGGAAACGGATGAGAGTGGAACTAAACTAAAGCTTCAGGATTTGAGGTTTGGTGAAAATGGGGAATATAAAGTAAGTGGGAGTGTTTTTATTTCAAGTTACAAAAACGAAAAGCTAGCGCGGGGTGATAAGGTTACGATTTCAGGAAAAATGAGCGAGGGATTCGGGACGTATGCGGGTTATATGTATCGGCCAAAAATCGTTTCTTGGAATCGGCCGGAGCCAGGAGATTTAGTGTTAAAAGTTCGAAATTGGTTTTCGGAACGAATTCGGAGTCTAATATCGGAACCCGAAGTGTCGTTAGGGCTTTCGTATCTTCTCGGTATGAAAACGGGGCTTCCAGATGAGTTGAGTGAAAAGTTAAGAATAGTAGGACTAGTACATATTGTAGTGGCGAGTGGAGCACATTTATCGATTTTAGTAGAGATTGCGAGAAAAGTTTTCGGGAAATTGTCGCGGTTTTCGGGGCTGTTGTTTTCAATTTTATTTATCGTGTTTTTTATGGCGATGGTTGGGTGGACGCCGTCAATTTTAAGAGCGGGTATTATGGCTATTTTAAATTTGTTGGTATGGTATGTGGGGCGGAAAATTATGCCGTGGCGGATTATTTTGATTGTTGCAGCGTTTACATTGATGCTGAATCCGAATTTTCTTTTTAATTTAGGTTGGCTTTTGTCGTTTGCGAGTTATGGCGGAATTATGATTTTAGGCCCGAGACTCAATCAGTTTTTTTATGGCGAAAAGAAACCGGGATTTTTTGGTTCGGTTATTTTAACGACAATCGCGGCGACGTTGATGACGCTGCCGATTACTTTATATTATTATGGGACGGTTTCGCTCGTTTCGGTGATTGCCAACTTGTTAATTCTACCGACGCTTTCTTATGCGATGGGGCTAGTATTTCTAGCCGGAGTTTTTATGGGAGTTCCGGGAGTTGAAACAATGATAGGGTTTTTAGCAACGAAGCTACTGGATTTCCATATTTTAGTGGTGAATTTTTTTGGTGAGATGAGAATGTTTTTAATTGAAATACCCGCTAATAATAGTTGGGTATTTATTTTGTACGGGTTAATTGTTTTACCATTTGTAATAAGGTGCTTTAAACGCTTATGGTATAATAAGAGACATGGAAAGTTTTATAAATAATATAAGTAAAATAAGGGTAACAGTAGTTAAGGTTTTAATTATTGCTTTGTTGGTCGATGCGCTTATTTGGGCAATACTAGTACTAGTGGAGGGTTAAAGAATGGACTATTATGATACTTATAAGATGATAAACTCTGAGACAGCCAAGGTAGTAAAGGAGCCATTTTATCCGAAATTCCAAGGAATGTTTTGGATATTTGCCGAGGCTTTACTGGTGGCGGTTTTAGCCTTGAGGTGTATTGAAAAGGGAGGAAAGGCTTCTAGAATTTTAGCAATGATTGGGCTAGGGTTTGGGGCCGTGAGCGTTTTACTACAGCTTTTGTTGGTTTGGGGAGCGTTTTCTTACATGGAAACGACTGGATTCTTTTCGTATAGTTTAACGGCGATAGGAAAGTTTACTTCATTCACGACGGTCACAATGATTGCAGCGATTGCAGGTGCTTTAGTGCTACGTATTAAGGTTAATGAAAAAGTAGTTAGTCTACTAAGAAATGTGGCAGTGTTTTCTGGAATTGGTATTTGGCTGATTACTACGATAATGATTTTCTCGGAGGATTTAGGAGAATTGTCTAAGATTTTGAATCTTGAAGGAGTGTTTTCGGCTTGCTTTATGACTGGTTGGATTACGGCGCTAGTGATGTCAAAAATTAGTCGAAATGATCAGGCTGTCAAAAAAGCGTCTCTAGAAGAGATAAAGAAGGAAGCCGATACGAAGGCGGCGGTCGAGAAGGAAGTTCAGATAAGGTTAGAAGCTGAGAAAGCGAAAGCTGAGCGTGATGCAATGCCGCCACTACAAGATGAGAGTATGGCTCCAACGGTTAATCGTGACAATGAGCTAAAAGTTGATGCGCCAAGCGATTTGAATAATGGATAAGAATATGATAAAATATAGGGAAGAATACTATTAATTTTATTTTGGAGTCAATATGTCTGGACATAGCAAATGGGCGACAACGAAAAGACAAAAAGCGGTAGTCGATGCGAAAAGAGGGGCGCTTTTTACAAAAATCGGAAATCAGATTGCGATTGCAGCTAGAGGCGGAACGGATCCGAATATGAATCCGAGCCTTGCTATGGTTCTAGAAAAGGCGCGACTAGCGAATATGCCTAAGGCGAATATTGAACGGGCGATTGCGCGGGTAGCGGATAAGTCGGCGGCGGCATTAATCGAAGAAGTTTATGAGGCTTACGGACCAGGCGGAGTTGGGATTGTGATTGAAGTGGCGACGGATAATAAGAATCGTACTTTGCCGGAAGTTCGCCATACTTTAGATAAGAATGGTGGGCGAATGGCGGATTCGGGCTCAGTGATGTTCCAGTTTAAGCGAAAAGGGGTGATTGAGATTTCGGATAAAGGCGAAGACGCGTTAATGGTGGCATTAGAGGCGGGCGCGGAGGATGCGAATGAAGAAGATGAGGGAATTGTAATTTATACGGAGTCGTCGGATTTGATGAAGGTTAAAAAAGCGCTAGATGAAGCGGGGATGATGGTAACGAGTGCGGAGCTACAATACGTTCCGACGAGTTATGTGCCAGTTGAGGGCGAGAATGCGGAGAAACTAGAAGGTTTGCTTTCGGCGATTGATGATTTGGACGACGTGACGAACGTTTATACAAATGCGGAATAGTTAAAATTGTTTGAATATTAATTGTCCTTATGGTAATATGGTGGTATGAATAGGGCTTTATGCTTTGTGTCTAGTGGCTTAGTTGGCTTAACTTTTGTCCTTGGTGTTATACTTTCTAGCGTTGGTGTTTTTGCTGAAGATGTGGTAATTTCTAACGTTAATGTTTCGGTTCCAGTCTCTTGCGCTATTACTGGAAATGGGAATACCTCTCATTCCGCAGTAGTAAATAATGGTACTTATAGAGAAGATATTGGAAAAACTACACTTACTGTCTTTTGTAATGATGCAAGCGGATTTGCAATTTATGCGGCTGGTTATACTGGTGAAGAAGTTGGCGGAACTGATAGTACAAAATTAATTGGTATCGCTTCGGATTTAAAGATTAGTACTGGAACTTATGTACAAGGCACTACTACCGATTCAGTCTGGTCTATGAAATTAACAAAGGTTACTGATACTTCCGAAGCTTATAATCCCGCTAACTTAACTATTGAGAATGGATTCGGTTCTTATAGTGCCGTCCCTAATGCCTATACTAAAGTAGCTTCCTTTTCTTCTACGACTGATTTAACTTTAGGCTCTAAGTTAGAGACTACTTATGCCGCCTATGTTTCTGGGCTTCAAAGGACTGATACTTATGCAGGAAAAGTAAAATATACTATTGTGCATCCAGCTAGCGCCAATACGCCAATAGATTGTAATCCTAACGCTACGACCATTACCGCCGCGAAATGTATGCAAGATTTCGCAACCGGTGACGCCTCCGCTATCGTTACTTCTATGACCTTAGAACAACAATATACCTTAAAAGATAAGCGCGACGGAAAAAGCTATACAATCGCGAAGCTAGCGGACGACAATGTTTGGATGACAAAAAACCTAGACCTAGATTTAGATTCTAATACTACTTATACGAACGAAGACACAGATATTGGTTATAATACTACGACTGGACAATATGAGGCTGCCACTTGGACCCCAATTCGCTCAACCTACGAAACTACTCAATCACAAACGCACGCTTGGTGCCAAGGCGGGCTCTATGAAAATGGTTATTGTAACTATAATACCCCCGAATCTTACGACCCAGGCGACCTATATTGGAACTCTGCTTTAAGCGACTACGATGATTGGGATACATATTACGGTACTTGTGACTACAGTACTTCTACTCCAAGCTGCTCAGGTACCAACCCACTCTCTACCTATACTTCTAGTACTGGTACTGCTCAACTTCATTTAGGTAACTACTATAACTGGACTGCAGCTGTGGCTATGAACGATAGCAGTAGCCACACTGCACGAAACGAACTCATTGAACAATCCATTTGCCCGGCCGGTTGGACTTTACCTAGAATTGGAACTGGTGACGATACCTTCTATGCTTTATGGAACTCATACAACATGGGTAATAATACAAACGGGAGCTTTATTGATGCAGATAATGATGATGCCTACGATTCCGGCGAAACGGCGCTTTGGACTCAACCGCTCTACTTCCCCGCTAGTGGGATCTTCGATGGCGTGCTGGGCAGTGTCGGGCGCGGCGGCGACTTCTGGTCGCCAGTCGTGAGCGGTGAGTTCGATGCGAGGCGCGTGGCCTTCAATGTCGCTGGCTACGCCAATCCGTCGGACTATGACTTTCGCAGCAGCGGTATCTCTATCCGTTGCGTAGCTCGCCCAGTCGCAACCACTATTTTTATTTATATCCCTGATAGTTAATCTAAAAACCTCTCCACCAACCCCGTTTCAAGGGGTTTTACACATTTTTCGACCGAATAATGCGCTTTATTCCAAAACCGGTTTAATGCTTTCGCATATTAGGTCGTTGTTTTAAAAATAAGCCCGGGTTTCGGGCTTATTTTAGCGGCCGTTTTTCAGGCGAGGATGTTTCCTCTTGTCGCTGTGTTTATGATTATTATTGCGGTTTTGTTTTGAAACCACTTTCATTTTAAATTTTCTTGCCATGGCGATATTATAACATATTCTCTATAAATATGGTATAATTAAACGTGGAAAGGTGGCCGAGTGGTTTATGGCACTGGTCTTGAAAACCAGAGAGTGAAAGCTCCGCAGGTTCGAATCCTGTCCTTTCCGCCAAAATAGTAAATCCAAAGCTCGCTTTGGATTTAGTGTTTTGAAGGAAAGGACTTGGATGACTATCCTGTCTTACGCCATTTTCATGGTTAGTTAATTTCGATTTCGGATGGAGTAATAGTTAAAGTAGAGCCGGGGGTTGCGGCGCCTGAAAGGATGGCGGCGGCAACGATGTTCTCAACGGTTTTTTGGACAAGGCGACGCATTGGGCGGGCGCCCATTTTTGGATCGTAGCCTTTTTCAATGAGGATTTGTCTAGCTTCGGGAGTAACGTTGACGGCGATTTTTTGAGGTTCGAGGGTTTTATTGGTCGAGGCGATGATGAGGTCAAGGACGTCGGTCAAATCTTCTTTAGACAATGGTTTAAAGAGACAGATTTCATCGAAGCGGTTTAAGAATTCTGGTTTGAACTCGTTTGAATTAATAAGTTTTTCGATGAATTCTTCTTTAAACTCTTCGATTTTTTCGCCGGCGGTGATTCTTTCGCGAATGTCGTTTGCGCCGGCGTTAGAAGTTGCGATAATGATGCAATCACGAAAACTGACTTCACGATTTTTTTCGTCACGCAAAATGCCTTCGTCTAAGACTTGAAGAAGCGTAGTTAAAACTGATGGATGTGCTTTTTCAATTTCATCAAGTAATACGACCGAGAAAGGCTGTTTCATGACTTGGGCAGTTAGGCTAAGTGCGTCAGTAGCGCCGTCTTTAATAAGGCGCGAAACATCGGAAGAGGAAACGAATTCGTTCATATCGAGACGAACGATGTGGTCTTCGCCGTTGAAATATACTTCAGAAAGAGTTTTGGCGAGTTCGGTTTTTCCAACGCCAGTTGGGCCGAGGAAAAGGAAGGTGCCGATTGGGCGTCCTTTATTTTTAACGCCAGCGCCGGCGCGGCGAAGGGCGTTCGAAACGGCGGAAACAGCTTCTTTTTGGTCAACCATACGTTCATGAATTAAGGCTTCGAGATTTAAGAGTTTTTCTCGTTCTTCTTTATTCTCAGATACTTTAATCTTTACGCCATAGGATTTTTCAACGGCAGCCTGGACGGAGGCTTCAGTTACAAGACCGCCCGTAGCATAGCTCGCAGCGGATTCGAGTAGGAGTTTGGCTTTACCTGGCATTTCGACATCGTGGATGTATTGTTCGCTAAGACGATATGCTTCAAGAAGTGAACGATAAGTATAAATAACGCTTTTTTGATATTCAAGATAAGGAACATGATCCATGAGGATTTTAATGGTTTCTTCTTTGTTTGAAGGGTTGACAACAATTTTGTTTAGCGAATTTGCGAGGGCTGAGTTTTTCGCAGAGATTTCGAGGAATTTTTGGTCGTCCATGATAAGAATCATGCGAATCTTACCAGCTTCGATGACTGGAGTTAAGAGATTCGCAATATCAACAGAACCCGGACCTTCTTCAAAGAAAAGATGGGCGTTATCTAGACAAAGGATGATGTTTTTTGCGGAATAAATCTCATTTAAGATTTTAATCATAAAGTATTCAATTTCGCCACGGTTCCTAGCGGCAGATATTAAACTTGGGGCGTCGAGTGAATAGATTTGACGAAACTTCAGCGAATTAGGGATTTTTGAATCAGCGTTCATAAGGGTTTCAGCAAACGAATTAACTATGGTTGAACGACCGGAGCCGTAAGCGCCAATAAGAGCGACGTTTTGACGGCCTGCGGTTGTAAAGGTGTGAATGATTTTTTTAAGGATTTCGACGTTTTCGGCTTGTTGGATTTTATTACTTGAGCCGGTGTAGCGAGTTGAAAGGTTGATAGCAAAACGTTGTAAGGTTGGAGTAAAACCGAAGGCGAAGTCGCGAGCGATACCGCCAGAGTGGACTGGTTTTTTGCCGTCTTTTACGACACCGTAGAGATAATTAAACCAGATTATGCCTTGATATAAGTCAGTTATGTTAAGTTTAAATTGATTTAATAGTTGTTCATAGTTTGGAATGTTTTCAATAAGAGCGGTAGCGAGAATAGCGCCAGTGATTTCTTCGGAATTGGTTTTTTCACGAATGGTTTTTGCGGTTTCGTAAACTGGTTCGACTGATTGAGGGAGATAGTCTCGGATGCCATCAAAGAATGGAATTGGAAGTTCGAAACGGGCCATAAGGAATGAACCGCTTCTTGTTTTTGGGATAACTGAAGTAAGGTCGGCAGGGGTTTGGTCTTTCTTTAAAAGAACTAGTAGATCTTCTGAAATCAAATCTGTGAAGTTTTTGGTTTTTGTAACTGGTATTTCGTTGAGACAGTTTTTAATCCAAAAGAAGAGCATAAAAGGCAAAGCAGCGAAGCCGAGGACTATCCAGCCAAAACTATGTTTAATATATAGCAGGATAACACCACCACCAAGAAGAATTAATAAGAGGATAAAGCAAAGGGCAATAACTGGAGGGTTAAAGAAGAGCTTTTTTTGATAAGCTTTTTTAACGCGAGGATTTTTCGGATCAAAAACATTGCTCATAGGGTTACTCCGAGAACAGTTAGAACGATACCGAGAATTGGTAAGAACGGAATAAGTGGCCAAATGATTATTAAGCAAAGGCAAAGGATGCCACTGACAATTATGACTATGGTCCCGACGATAAGTAGAATCAGGCGTGATGTAAATCCGACGATGCGTGAAATTAGGCGATCAATGAACATTTGGAATTTTAAATCGAGGGAAGCATCGGCCTTTGCGCTTTCGGCAGAAATTTGACGGAAGGGTTTAAACAAGGTTCGAATTAATGAGTCCATTGAGAAAAAATCAGTAATACCAGAAAAGCTGGTGCGAATTTTTTGAATAAAAACTTGCCAGCCGTGAGCGTACCACCAAGCGATGATTTCAGCGAATACCATGTATATATTATATCATGATAATGTTTATGGTATAATGAGAACATGGATGAAAGTGAGATTCAATCGAAACGTCGTGAGAATGAAGAACAAGCGACGGCGGGGCGGGCGCGAATTTTAGGTTTACCATATCTTGATACAAGAGATTTTGAAAACGATATCCCGTTAACAATGGGACTGCTTGATGTACAAACAATGCATCAAGATTTTATTATTCCTTTGCAAAAAGGTGGCGATGATGAACATTTCCAATTCTTAGTGACGAGCCAGACGCCGCGCACGGTGATTGAGAAAATGCGAAAGGATTATCTCGATCGAGGCGAACGAACAGATTTCTTCCTAGTTTCAAATTCGTCTTATAAAGCTTTTATGTTGCGTTATGATCCGCCGAAAGAGGTTCTTTATGATGATATTAAAATTGCGGGTGAGGGCGATTCGGAAACGATTGCGAGTGTTTCGCAAACGCTTGCGACAGTGTCGACAGAAAAAGTATTCGATTTCTTGCTTGATCAGGCAGATAAGCTAGGCGCGTCGGATATTCATATTGAGAATATGCGTGGCGAGATTCGAATTAGAATGAGGGTTGATGGACTTTTGCACCCGGTCGCGACGATTGATAAAGATAGATATCGTATTTTTATGGGTGAGCTATCTTCAAGAGCAAATGTTTCAACAGCTTCAAACAAACCGCAATCTGGGCATATGCAGAAAGACATTACGCGCGATGGCGCAACGCATTTATTAAATATTCGTGTTGAGACAATCCCGACGATGTATGGACAAGATGCGGTGTTAAGGTTGTTTAACTTTGACGAAACTTTGCTTAATTTGGATTTACTTGGGCTTTCAACGGAAGAGCGTGCGGAAATTAATGAAGTTGTTTCGCATCCGCGTGGACTTGTTTTGATGGTGGGTCCTACAGGTTCAGGTAAATCAACGACGCTATATTCGATGTTAAATGCACTTAATACTTCAGAAAAGAAGATTATTACACTTGAGGATCCGATTGAATATGGGATTACGGGTATTTCACAGATTCCAATCAACACAAATTCGGGCGGTTCGTTCGCAGAAGGTTTACGTTCGGTTTTGCGTCTAGATCCGGACGTAGTGATGGTTGGTGAGATTCGTGATGCTGATACGGCGAAAACGGCGATTCAGGCTTCGATTACTGGTCATTTGGTTTTGTCTTCGTTCCACGCTAACTCAACTTCAGCAGCGTTTTCAAGAATGATTGATTTAATTGGAGTTAATCCGATTTTCTCAAGTTCGATTCGTTTGATTATTGCACAAAGATTAATTCGTAAGTTGTCGAAATCGAAGAGACAAAGACCGGCGACGGAAGCAGAAATAAGATACATTCGTACCGTAATGGAGGGGGTTTCGGAAGATGTATTAAGCGACTTTGATTTAGATGCGCCGCTTCTTTTCGATCCGGTTCCAACGGAAGAAGAACCATTTGGCTATACTGGAAGAACGTTAATCATGGAGCAGTTAGTCGTTTCGGAAGATATCCAGGCGTTTATTCGGGGCGACGTGGCAGACATTAATACTAATGCAATTGAAAAAGTGGCAAAGAAAAATGGGATGTTAACCTTGGAGCAGAAAGGTATTCTAGCGGTCTTGCGGGGCGATACAACTCTGGAAGAGATTTCACGTGTCATATAATATATGGTATAATATAGCCCATGAGTGAAAAAGTTATTTCTGACTATAATGGATATGATTATAAGAAGATTTTTTGGGAAGATGCTGATAGAGAGTATGAAGATCAAGCAGATCGTATGGCGATTCGAAAGTTATTACCGAAGCGAATGGAGAAGTTTGCAGATATTGGCGGAGGATATGGACGGCTTGCGAATGAGTATTTAAAACGAGCGCATAAAGTTTACATTTTTGATTATTCAAAGTCTGAACTTGCACAGGCGAAAGAAATGTATGGCGATAAGGTCGAGACGAAGGCCGGAGACATCTACAAGTTGCCGTTTAAGGATAAAGAACTTGATGGATTAATGATGATTCGGGTAACACATCATCTTAAATATATGGATAAGGCAATGGCGGAACTTTATCGAGTTTTGAAGCCGGGAGGAGTCGCGGTAATTGAAGTTGCGAATAAAAGGACACTCCCGAAAATGGCGCGATTTATTACTGGACGAAGTAAGGTGAATCCGTTCGATAAAAAAGTTGCAAATTATAAAGATATTTCAGCAAATGGTTTTTATAATTATCATCCGAAATATGTTGAAGAGATTTTTGAGAAAACTGGATTTAAGACTGAAAAAGTATTGTCGGTTTCGAATTTCCGAAGTAAAAGTCTAAAGAAAATTTTCAGAACAGATAATTTAGTGAAGATGGAAGATAAAGCGCAGGCAGCGCTGGCGCCGATTAGATTTGCGCCTTCAATTTATTATAAGTTGAGAAAACCGGAAGAATAGGTTATAATATAAGTAAGTGGAGCCGTCGTTCAACGGATAGGACCCAGACCCTCTAAGTCTGCGATACAGGTTCGATTCCTGTCGGCTCTACCATTAGCCTAAACTTTTCTTCAAGAAGAAAAGTTTAGCAAAAGAAGCAAGCTTGAAAAATAAATTGGAAGTAAATTCCAATTTATTTTTGATATATAATATTAATTATGAGTATAGTGTTAGTTAAGAATTTTAAGATGAGGTTTGGGAATAAAACCGTAATCGAGGATTTAAGCTTTGAGGTGGGAAAAGGTGAGATTTTCGGATTGCTTGGCGCGAACGGGTCGGGAAAGACGACAACGGTCAGGGCGCTCCTAGGGTTTTATAAGCCAACGTCTGGGGAATTATTGATTGATGGGAAAGTTTATGATCCGGAAGATAGAAACGTTACGGTCGGATATTTGCCTGAGGAGAGAGGTCTATATAAAAAAGAGACTGTGATTGATAACTTGGTTTATTTTGCGAATTTGAAGGGCTTGAACAATCCACTAGAATGGTCTATGAAATACTTGAAGCGAGTTGGACTTACGGATAAGACGAATGAAAAACTTGAAAAATTGTCTGGTGGTCAACAACAGAAGATTCAGCTTGGGGTTTGTATTATGGGAAACCCGAAGCTTTTAATTTTAGATGAGCCAACAAAGGGATTTGACCCAATGAATCGAAGATTATTAATGGAGATAATTGAAGAGCTTCATAAAAAAGGAACAGCAATTATTTTAATTACGCATTACATGGACGAAGTGGAAAAATTGTGCGACAGGGCATTGTTGTTAAAAGATGGTGTTGCGAGAGCTTACGGAACAATCAAGGATATTAAAAACGAATTTAATGGTAAGAGTTTAGATCAAATTTTCTTGGAGATATATGGAGAACAAAATGAATAAGCCACTTTTTATTGTTACAAAATTTGAAATAATACGTCAGCTAAAAAAACCATCATTTTGGCTTTCGGTTTTGTTTGTTCCGGCGTTTCTTGGGTTGACGTTTTTAATCGGTTATTCGCAGGGTAACGAGAATCATTTTACGGAATTAGAAGAAGACACAAAAGTTGCGATTACGGATGAGGCGGGGATATTGCCGCTAAACCCGTTTGCGCTTTATCAGACTGAAGAAGAGGGGATAAAAGCGGTAAAGGAAGGTGAAGTAGATTTATTCTATTATATCCCGAAAGATTTCGCAGAAACAAAGAAGATTGAGTTTTATCAAGTTGTGGATGGGCTGCATTTATTCGACTTTAGTTCCGAAGCGATAAAAGGAATTTTAAAGAATGCTGTTGCGCAAGACCTTTCTGAGACAGAGCTTTTAGCTTTGACGGGAGAATATGAAGTTTCAACAAATCAGTTTTCTAAAAACGGGAAAGATGCAAATATACTTGGGCGGGCGATTATTCCGGGTTTAATTGCAATTTCGTTTTTCCTGTTTTTGGTCCTTAGCGGGAATCGTTTAACAATGACAGTGGTTGAGGAAAAAGAGAATCGGATTTCGGAAATGATTTTGACAGCAGTTTCGGCAAAGCATTTAATTGTTGGAAAAATAATAGCTATGATTATTTTAGGTTTTATCCAGATAATAGCTTTTATTGCCCCGGTGATTGTTTTAGTTTTCTTAAACCGAGGGAATCCAATGATTAGCCAGGTTTTTGATTTGATTGAAGTCGATCCATTTATGATTATTGCGAGTGTAATATTATTCCTATTTTCAATTTTGTTTATTACGGGAATTTTAACGTTAATCGGTTCGGCGACTCCGAACGCAAGAGAGGCATCAAACTTCATGGCGCCTGCAATTGTTGCTTCGGTTTTTCCGCTTTATTTCTTACAACTTTTCCTTTCGGGAGAAGTGAATTTTATGGTTGAGCTTATCACTTATTTTCCGCTTTCAGCACCAATTGCTTTAATGCTTCGAAATACTTTAGGTACACTTAGCATTACAGAATTAATAATCGGTTTAGTTGAAATTGTTTTGATTTCAATGTTTGTAGTTCGTTTAACCGCAAAGACATTTCAAAAAAATGCAATTAATTTTGGAATGGCGGTGCCGAAGTTTCTGCAAAAGAGAAAGCGATAGCTATTAGTCTTCGTCTTCGATGATAGCGAGGTGGGACTCGTCGAGTTGGGATTGGTCGACTCTTGACGGGGAGTTCATCATTAAGTCAACGCCGTTGCCGTTTTTCGGGAAGGCGACGATGTCGCGGATGTTTTCGGTTTTTTCAAGAACCATGAAGATACGATCAAGTCCAGGGGCACAACCAGCGTGCGGAGGAGCGCCAAATTTAAAGGCGTTTAACATGCCGCCGAAGCGAGCTTCGACGTATTCGTTGTTATAGCCAAGGATATTAAAGACTTTATACATGATTTCGGGATTATAGTTCCTAACGGCGCCAGAACAGACTTCGTAGCCGTTCATAACCATGTCGTACTGGTCGGCAACAATGTTAAGGAGGCTTTGCAAGTGGTTCTTCGACCCCGCTCGCTCGGTCCCGTCGTTACGGGCCTCACTCGCTTCGGACGGCTCGTGAGCCGTCCGGGACACGGTCTTAGAATCACTTGCTGTAGCCTCCTCAAGAGCTTTTAAGCCGCCTTTAGGCATTGAGAAGGGGTTGTGGCCGAAGTCTAATTTATGATTCTTTTCGTCCCATTCGTAAAACGGAAAATCAACAACCCAAGTATAGGCGACTTCGTCCGGATTTTTTAGACCCATGTGGTCGGCAAAAGCGATACGAAGTTGGCCTAGAACCTTATTAACTTTTTCTCTTTCATCGGCACCGAAGAAAACGGCATCGCCGGTTTTAGCGCCAGTAAGTTTTTCTACAGATTTAATTTCGTTTTCTGTCATGAACTTTAGAATCGGGGACTTCGGGCCTTCGTCTGTATATAATATATAAGCGAGTCCGCCAGCACCTTCTTTTTTCGCTTTTTCGGTAAATTCGTCTATTTCGCGGCGAGTTAGTTTCGCGCCATCTTTAACGCAAAGAGCTTTAACGCAAGGAGCTTTAAAGACTTTGAAGTCGGTATTTTTAAAGACTTCGGTCAGTTCGATGAGTTCCATACCGTAGCGAAGGTCAGGTTTATCGACGCCATAGGTATTCATTGCAAAGTCATAAGGTAAGCGAGGAACCGAAGAACCTTTAACTAAATATTTTTTGGCCGGTTCAGATTTTAATACGAGTTTCTTTTTACCGAAGTCGGTTGCGAGAGATAAGAATAATGGCTCAATGGTTTCGCGTACAGTTTCGCCATTATCAACAAAAGACATTTCCATATCTAGCTGGTAAAAATCACCATAAAGTCGGTCAGCGCGCGGGTCTTCATCGCGGAAACAAGGCGCAATTTGGAAATATTTATTAACACCACCAACCATCAATAATTGTTTAAACTGTTGTGGAGCCTGTGGCAATGCGTAGAACTTTCCGGGATGTAAACGTGATGGAACGAGGAAGTCGCGGGCGCCTTCCGGGGAAGAATTCGCGAGAATTGGGGTCGTAATTTCGGTAAAATCATGATTATACATAAATTCACGGATAAAACGATAATATTCAGAGCGACGTTTTAAGAGATTTTGCATGCTTGGGCGACGGAGGTCGAGAAAACGATATTTAAGACGTAATTCTTCAGAAGATTTTTCGCCATCGTCGTGAGTATTGACCGGCAATGGTTCAGATTTATTAAGTAGAATAAGTTCACTAACGACAAGTTCAATTTTTCCAGTTTTTATATTCGGGTTTATGAGTTCAGGAGCTCGTTCGCGAAGTTTTCCGGTCGCTTTTAAAACGAATTCATCGCGGACGGATTCAGCAAGTTTAAACGAATCGGCAGTTTCAGGAGTAACAACAAGCTGTAAGATTCCAGTATGATCGCGGAGATCGATAAAAATTAGTCCGCCGTGGTCGCGACGGGAATTGACCCAGCCTTCGACGGTGATTTCTTTGCCCAAAAAATTTTCTGATTCATTTGCTAAAATTCTCATAGAGTATATTATACCATAAAGTGTAAGAAAAATCCTATACGTGTCCTTCGGACACGCTCCGGGCCACTCAGGCCAAGTCTTCAAGGTCCTAAGAACACCATAGGATTTTTCTTACACTTTATCCTAGTAGATAGTCTAGAAGCATTTGGACAGTGAAGAAGCCGGCGAGGGAATCGGAGGAGTCGAGAACGAGGAAGTAATAGCTATTCGTTCTTTCGATTTCTTCGACGGCGAACTGTAATGAATTGTCAATATGTAAATAGCAGACGTTCTTATCGAGATATTTTTCGGCACGGTCGGTTTTTTTAATCTCAAGAGCATTTAAGGCTTCGGTGTGAATAATCCCCTTGACTTTATCTTTATCGTCGACGACCGGAAAATTCGTGTAACCGGATTTATATAATTTATCAAGAGTTAATGGGCCGAGGAAATCTTTTTGATGGACAAAAACCATCTTCTCTTTCGGAATCATGAGGTCAACAACTTTACGAGAATCAAAACTCATGACGGCGGCGATATGGTCGCGGTCGTCAGAACTTAAGATGGTTTTAGGGGTGCGTTGGAGGACGCCAATGAATTCTTCAAGAGTTTTCGGGGTATATTTCGGCAATTTCGTAGGCGCTTTCTTAGCGCGATATTTTTCGAGTTTTGGGTCGATAAACTTAACGAACTTTCTCATTAATCTTTCGAACATGATATAATAATTATAACATTTAAAGGAGTTTTCATGAAAAAGTTTAAAGGTTTTTCTGTTGCAGGTGTGGTAATAGGTGTTGTGGTTGTTGCTTTAATTGGATTTGGTGCTTATAAGGTGATTGATGGGAATAATAAAGCGACGGATTATGATAAATATGATTTTTATTCAGTAATTGAAGCTACGAGGGATAATGGAAACATCGCTGACCACGTGAAAGGTGACCCGAACGCGCCGGTTTTAATATTCGAGTATGCAGATTATCAGTGTCCTGGTTGCGCTTCGGTTAATCCGAAGGTAAACAAACTAGTTGAGGAACTTGACGGTAAGCTCGCAATCGTTTATCGCAGTTTCTTATTGTCTTATCATCAAAACGGAACGGCGGCGGCTTCAGCGGCGGAAGCGGCGGGGCTTCAAGGTTATTGGAAACAATACGCGGATAAATTATTCGCGGAACAAGCAGATTGGGAATATGCGGCTCCTTCGAAACGAACAGAACTCTTCAATCAGTATTTTGAAGATGTGACAAATGGTGAAGGTGATTTAGATAAGTTTAATAAAGATATTGCAAGTGAGGCAGTATCTAAGAAGATTAGTTTTGATATGGGGATTGGGAAGAGGATTGACGTTGCAGGAACGCCGGCGTTCTTTATTGACGGACAATGGATTAATTGGAGTGAAGAGGGAAGTGTTACCGTGAATGGAAAGAAAATTGCGTGGGATAAGGCGCAAAGCGGCGAAGATTTCATGAAATTGATAAAGAAAATAGTAGCAGCGAAACTTGAAGAGTAAGAACAAAAAAATCCCCTTTACGGGGATTTTTTGATCGTTAGATTTCGATAAACTCTTGCCAAGCGGCAGGAGCGATGCTTGACTTTTTGCGAGTCGTAACTCGCTTTAGTCTAATGATACGCATGTATCAAAGTTTCTCCTTAATGTTTTTCGCTCGACGACCGACCCACCTCGCGAAGGACTATGATAGTCCATTGGGAAAATTATGAGCGATGGGGTTTATTTTAGCAAAAGATTTATAATTAGGCAAGCATAAAAATGTTATAATGGCTATATGAAAAAGCGTGGGCGACCTAAGTTTAAGATAAAAACTTGGCAGCTGATTTTAATCTTGATTCCAGTTTTATTTTTGGATGCGACGCTTCTTAGGATGGATCATATTAAGATGACAAAACTGCGTGATGCGGTGCTTGCGGCGGATGAAGCAGAGAATGATGAAGAGATTGCCAGGACGCTTGATGAACTGAAGAAATTTGTGTTTTCAAATATTGTAATTAATATAGTTGAAGATAATGGGACACAGAGGATTACATTCGGGACTGGGCCATTTTATCTTGAGCATCAGTACATTAGAGCGGCGAACGCAGCCTTAAAGGAGGCGGAGAGCAAACTTAGATCGGACGATAATCCAAACGGGAATGTTTATGCGCTTGCTTCGGATGTTTGTTCGCCTTTGGCGGCGCAGAATGGGTGGACCTGGAATGATTCACGTTTTATCAATTGTATGTTGACGGAGATTAATAAGTATCCAGCAACGGATGAGATTCAGGATAAAATAATCGCAAGTTTACCTTCGACGGAACTTTACCGCAAGAATTATGCTTCGCCAATTTTTGTGCCGACTTTGACTGGATTTATGTTACTGGTTACGGCAATTATCATTGTTGTAATTTTTATAAGATTCCTTATCTGGTTGATACTCCGTTTATCCTTACTTTTTGTTTAAAACCTCTAAAAACCTCTTGACAATTAAATGGCGTAATCATAAGATTAGATTATAATAATTTAAGGAGGAAAGCTTATATGGCTTATGCACATACCAACGGTAAGGGTGTGAAATATTACCTACACAAATCTGAAGTTACTCTTCGCGGCGGCAAACCTCAGACGATTTATTTCTTTACAAAGGACGAGAATGGTGGCAAGGGTACTCCTTGTGATCTTCCTTCTGATCGTGTCGTTTGCGAGAATCCACGCAACGGTTTCTTAACTCTTAAGAAGAAATAGTTAGGTGTGTAAAAAAGTGTTGTAATTTTTACAACACTTTTTTGATGGTTTAAAGCTAAAGCGTTATAATAGTGTTTTGTAAGGAGAAAAAATGAAAGTAGATAATATCAATAAACAAAGCGACAATTGGTCCGTAGATGTTGACGGAAATCATATTAGGGTTGAGAACAAGTTTTCAACTACCAAATTATTCGTTAATGATAAGCTGCAAGATGTATTCTATGGTATGTTTGGCGCGGTACCACATTTGACTGGAAGTTTACCTGATGGTAAGAGGATTAAAGTTTCGGTTGGTGGTGATGTTAGAATCCATTGTTCAATTTTCGTTGATGACGAAATAGTAGTTGAGGATTAATAAAAAAACTAAAGGACCCTCGGGGTCCTTTTTTTATTGGTGGGGGTACTTGGATTCGAACCAAGGACACTGCGTGTATAAGACGCATGCTCTGACCAGCTGAGCTATACCCCCCTGCTATCCTATTTTACCACAAAATGGTATAATGATAAGCGTGAGCAAAATAAAGAACTGGTTGAGGAGATTGAAGTTTAAGTTAAATCATGATTTTTTTACAATCGAGAATGTGGTGCTTGGTCTAGCGATTATTTTGTGTTTAGTTTGGACTTTTCAGTCGATTAAGGCAATGTCTAGAAACTGGGAACTGTCGGAAAAGTTGACTGCCGAAAAGAAGACACTAGAGCTTTTAAAAGTTGAAGTTGAGGCGGCGGAGCTTGAAAATGACTATTATAAATCGGATGAGTATCAGGAACTATTGGCAAGGAAGCAATTAGATAAGAAACTTGAAGGTGAAAATATGGTAGTTTTGCCAGAAAATTCGGAAGCTGCAAAAAATAAGTATAAGAATTCTTCGGTAGAAGTTGTTGAGAAGAAGTATTCTAACGCTCAAAAATGGATGATGTATCTATTCCCAAATTATTAGGGTTTTAATTAAAAATGCTTATGGTATAATATATAGTATGAGGCAAAAAGTGAAACATGGTTTTACTTTAGTAGAGATTTCGCTGTTTTTGGCGATTACTGGTCTTATTTTTATTGGGATTGTAATGGGGATACAAAACTCATTGTTTCAGCAGAAATATAATGATTCGACGCAGGGGTTTGCGGAGTTTTTACGAACTGTTTATTCTCAGACGATGAATGTTGAAAATAGCAGTACGTCTAGTGGAAGATCAAATAGGGCGATTTATGGGAAATTAGTAACATTTGGGGAATCGAAGGATCTTGAAGGAAATAGTAATCTAAATAGCGACGGTAAAAGTAAGGCAATTTATACCTATACAGTTGTCGGGAAAGTTGATAATAGTTTCGGTTCTGGGGATACTTTGACGGAGTTGAGAAGGCTTGAAGCTAATGTATTTGTTGAGAAAACTGGCGGTGGGTTTACTTATGCAGGTATAGCCGATCAATATTTCCCGAGATGGGAAGCAGCAATTGAGACGACTAAAGGTTGGCCTTATAAGGATTTTAAGGGAGCTTTATTAATTGTTAGACATCCTCGTTCAGGAACGGTATTTACTTATGTTTTAGATGAAACGATTGAGGTTAATCAGATTTTGAGGAGCGCCGTGAGTTCATTGCCGAATCCGCTAGCTAAGTATTTACCACAAGATGACGGTACTACTACGAGCGGTCATAAGTTTGTGATTAAGCAGGTTGATTTTTGCGTAGATCCGCAAAGTGGCACCAGGAAAGGTGTACGACGAAATATTAGATTGATTGAGGGGGCAAGAAATGCATCTGGGGTTGAGATGATTGGTCAGGACGACGATACGGTAGTAAGCGGAGTAAAGGTTGGTAATCGATGCGCAGAGTAAAGAAGAAAGGATTTACTTTAATCGAGGTTTCGCTATCGTTGATTTTTATTGGTGTATTATCTTTAACTGTTGCATATATTATAAATGATACGATTGCTTCTTATAGAAAAGGGATAACATTGAAACAAGTTAATACTGTGGGTATGGATGTAGTTGACGATATTCGGGCTGCGATTCAGAATTCATCGGCAAAGTCGGTTGTGGATGACTGTACGACTGTGTACGAGGATATTTATACAACGGGCGGAAGTGATTCTGGTAAAAAATGCGTAAATAATGGAGGTAGAGATTTCGTTACGGTGACAAGAACAGCGGAAGTAAAAGGCCGTGGCGGGACTGATTCGCTTGGTACTGTTGCGGCGTTTGGGGCGTTTTGTACGGGTGATTATTCTTATATTTGGAACTCCGGGTATTTCTTTAACGAGGAAGCAACTGCATATAAGATTCAGGGCGTTAATAAGGCGACACTTAAGTTTAAGCCGGGAAGTAAAGTTACGACAAGTGATATATGCAAGAAGACTAGCGGCGGGACGATGACTTGTAGTAATTTTAGACTTCTTAAGGTACGAGACGAATCAAGGTCGGTTTGTATTGCGACTGCGGGGGCAAATTATAATACGAGTAGTATTAGTTCTGAATTCAATATTGTTGGTAGCATTAGCGAGGTCGTAACTGAAAATCCGATTGATTTATTGGGTTCAGATGAAAAAAGTGGTGGTTTAGCGCTTTATGATTTTTATGTTTCGACTCCTGCGCAGAGCACGACGAAGAATAATTTGTTTTATTCTGTTTCGTTTATTTTAGGGACGATACAGGGAGGTATTAATATTAAAAAGACTGGTGGAACTTGTGCGACGCCGGACGATTGGGAAATTGAAAATTTCGATTATTGTGCTATAAATAAATTTAATTTTGCCGCGCAGGCAACTGGAGGATAGTAATAAAAAAAATGAAGGAGGTAAAAATGAAAGTTAAGAAAGGTGCAGCGTCGTTTTACATTGTCGCGTTTTCGACGTTAATCCTGACAATAATAGCGGTGAGCTTTTTGGTAGTCATTTTGTCGGAAATGGCACGCACGGAGAATGACGACTTATCGCAGTCGGCTTATGATTCGGCACTTGCTGGTATCGAGGATGCAAAGCTGGCTTACTATAATTATCAGAAATGTATTGGTCAGAATAAACCTGAGAAATTGGTGGTTAACGATGGCGTTATTGAATGTGGTGAGATTATATATTGGATTAATCATCCAGAAGAGGCTGGTTGTGATATGGTCGGAAGAATTTTGGGAAGGATTAAGGAAAGTGATACGCATGAAGTTGTGATTGAAGAACTTTCTAGTGGTTCTGGGTCTAAGAATAATATGCAACAGGCTTATACTTGTACACAGATTAATACCGATTTGTCAGATTATCGTTCGACTTTAACCGAGGCAGATACTACGAGGGTGGTAAGAGTGAGACTTGGTGTTGATAAGAATGGTAATAAAATTAAGGCAAGCGACATTAATAAGGTGAAAATTAGTTGGTTTGCAGAAGAAGATCGTCGATCGACAAGCAAATTTGAACCAACATTTAGTAATGTAAAAAACAAAAAAGTAGCTTTTCCTTCACTAAAGAAGAGCGATACCGAGATGGCGATTCCTCCGGTAATCTCGGTAGGATTAGTACAAACAGCGACAACTTTCTCACTAAAAGATTTTGAATCAACGAATGGTGGAACTGATCGTGCGACGTTATTCTTAGTACCAAATGGTAATACAAACTATCTTGATCCTAGGACTAAAGCAACGGTTTATGGAAGCGATAATGATGCGGCGGGTAATTATATTAGTGCTTATGATTCAAGCAATGTTAACAGTATTGGTGCTGATTTATTAGTGAAATCAAATGATAGAAAAGTTAAGAATTTACCAATTGCGGTTTATTGTGATACGGCTAATTCTGAATTTGCCTGTTCAGCAACAATGACATTACCTAATCCGGTTGGCGGAGCTCGAAGTGATGAGACATTTATGTTTGTTGTTTCGCTTCCTTATGGGCAACCAAATACAAGTTTCGCATTAGAGTTCTATTGTAGAGATGATTTGCCTTGTGGTCAGGAAGTTGTAAGTGGCGGTGGATCTAGTACGGAAAAGAAACCGGCAACGCTTGATGGAATGCAAATTGAGATTGACTCAACTGGTCGTGCAAATAACCTTTATCGAAGGGTAGAGGCGAGACTTGATTCGGCTGATGCATTCTTCCCATTCCCGCTTTATGCGCTTGAATTGCTTGGTGATGATGATAATTCTCTACTGCAGAAGCCGGGAGTCGTTACATGTGAGTGGACACCTGCATTCGGCGGACCGACTTGTTAAGCTGATTGGCTAGATTGACAAATATTGGATTTCGTGTATAATAGTGTACACGACGCGGGGTAGAGCAGCCTGGTAGCTCGTTTGGCTCATAACCAAAAGGTCGTTGGTTCAAATCCAACCCCCGCCACCAAAATAAAGTCAGTTTAGGAATAGATTGAAAGATAATTTCAATCTATTTTTTAATTAAGGCTTTGGCCGCTAATTTGACTGCGTAGTTATAGCTGTTGATTGGATGTGGGGTGCTGGCTAGTTCGAGAGCAGTGAGATTATGACGAATTGCAACAGCGATTTCTTCAGCGATGTATTTAGCGTTTGGAGAGACAATTGTTGCGCCGAGGATTTGGAGATTTTTATTAGCTAGAAGTTTAACGAAACCATAATTTGCGTTAAAGATTTTTCCGGCAATAATCTCGTTTAGCTCTATAGTCGATTTTAAGTATTTGCGATCACGTTTCATAAGATCGTCTTCGTTTAGGCCAACGGTCGCGATTTCAGGAGCAGTTTCGGTCGAGCGGATGAAGCCGTTGTAGTTTGCAAGTGTTTTGCCATGATTTACTATATTTGAAGCTACAAGAGTACCTTCGTAATCGGCACGTTCAGTAGAAGAGGATTCGTCACCAAGACAATCGCCGACGGCGTAAATGTTTTTCGCGGAGGTTTGGAAATATTTATCAACAATAATACCGCTATTTTTATATTTTACATTCGCGTTTTCAAGTCCGAGGTCAAGAGCGGGAGTGCTTCCTGTTGCGAGGATGACGCAATCGGTTCGAACCATTTTTTCAGAACGGGCGTTTTGGAAGATAACACGTTTACTGCTAGCGTCTTGTTCAAGAGCGACGACTTTGCAATTCGGGCAAACCATGATTCCGAGTTCGTTTGTGAAGTAGTTTGTCATAAGGTCGCCAACTTCTTTATCTTCTCGTGGGAGAAGACGACTTGCGGTTTCGAGAATAATGACTTTCACGCCTAATTCAGCATAATATTCAGCGATTTCGCATCCGGTTGAGCCACCGCCGACAACAACAGCGACCTTCGGGAGACGACGGACTTTAAGAGCGTTGTCGGGGGTTAAATGGCTAACAGTTTTAGTTCCAGCGATTTCAAGAGTCTTTAACCTAGAGCCGGTTGCGATAATAAAGGAAGATGCGGTATATTTCTTTTCGCCAACAGCGACTGTGTTTTGATCAAGAAAATTCGCATATCCTTTAATACATGTTATATGAGCATCTTCAAAAGGTTTTTGATTATTGCCACCAGTATTAATGACTGTTTTTAGTTGATGGGAGACGGCAGTTGGAAGGCCAAAAGAGAAATCTTGGTTTTTAAATTCCGGGAGAGTTAGTATTTTAGAATAAGTATGAGAGAAGTCTAGGGCAATTGAGTAGGGGACATCACGAGTGTTTAGATTTGAACCGCCAAAGAATCTTCCTTCAATAAGCGCAACTTTTTTCTTTGTTTTTGCAAGTATTAAAGCGGCAGCAGAACCAGCTGGCCCACTACCGATTACTATGTATTCAAAATCGTATTTCTTTCCCATATCTTATATTATTTTATCACGGTTTTTATAAATATAAGCTAAATCAGTGTTATACTTCTTTAGTTCTTTCGCGATAATCCTTTCTAAATCCTTATTAGTGATAATTGTTTTGTTTTTGAGTTGCTTCTTAACGCTTTCGAGGGTTTTTTCGATAAAAATATCGGCGGAGCCAGAGGGGATATCAATCGCTTTTGCGTCAATTTTTAGAGTTTTCTTAATTTGTTTTTCGTCGAAGTATTCCATTAGAAAATTACCTTAAGAAGAATTATTAATAATGCAAATAGAAAATATAGAGACGTGACAAAGAAGCGAAAGAAGGTTTTATTTTTTTCGCGTAGTCTTAAGAAATCGGCGAGATTGTTACCGGCTCTGAAATAGACGTAAAGGAAGAAGAGAGGGCTAATGATAGCTAGGATAAAGAGGATTAGAATCATTGAACAAGGGATTGGGAGAACGAAGCTTTTAGTGATTTCGATGAGGGTGATTAGGTAAAGTGGGAATGTGAAGAGTAGCTCAGGAATGCCAGAAATGAGTCCGAGGACGAAAGCATCTGAATTTGTTTCAACGAGAGAAGCTTTTTTTCTAAAACTTAGAGCAGTTTTTCGAGAAATGAAGAGTTTAGTTCCTTTGTCGTGGCGGAAGTAGAAACAAAAGAAGGCGATGCCGAGAGCGATTAGGAGGCCCGCGGTGGACCAAAGGATGATGTCGCTAGTAATATCTAATGAAGTATATGAAAGAATATACAAAAGAAAGTTTGATGTAACGAATAAAAGAGCTGGTAATAATTCAACGCCTAAGATGAAATAGAGACATAAGTTTCCGGCTTTTTTTGCGGAATATTTACCGGAAGCGTAATGATAAAGATTAGCAAAAACGCCCGGAATAAGCTTCATAGAAGTGATAATAAGCATAGCAAGAACCAGAATACTTAAAGGGGTGAAAACGATCATGCTTTAATTATATCACATCGGGGGTTGTTTTCCTAAAGGAGAGATGCTAGGTTTTTTTCATGAAAAAATTTTTATTATATTTTAGTTTATTTATTATCACGATGGGTTTGACGTTTTTTAGTTTAAGAGTGGCGTTTGCTGAAGAAATAGTGCTTGAAAAGGATTTGTTTATTAAGGCTGTAAACCCTGGATATACAATAGACGGGAAAAGTAATGTCGGAGAAATGATAGAAATATCAAGAAAAGACTCTGACGGTTTGGTTTCGCTCGCTGGCATAACTGTAGGCTATACTAATTCAAGCGGGAATTATTCAATGTTGTTTGAATTTCCCGAGAACAGTTTTTTGTCTGGCGAGACTATCCTCCTTCGCTTAGCCAGCTCACCGGAGAGTGAGCTGGCTGCCGTGAATTATACAAAAACTATTGCTTTTAAAGCAGGACTAACCTTAGAAAAAAATGGTGAAGTTATAGATAGTGTATGTTGGACCGGGAAAGAGGGGTGTTTGAGAGAATTTAAGTCAGCTACGCCGACGGTTTTAGTAAGAGATATAGAGACTGGCGAATTTAGACATCTAGAAGAATATGAGCCAGTTTATGACGAGAAGAGTTATTATCTTGAGGAGGTTGAAGAGGAAATAAAACCAAGTCAATGTAATGGATTAGAATTCTCAGAAATTCTAAGCTATTACGAAAATGTCAAAACAGAACAGTTTATTGAATTATATAATTCAAATTCGGAACAAATATTAATGGACGGATGTAGTATAAGATATAAGAATAAGTCTTATTTATTAAATGGAATTATTAAGGCAGAAGGATATTATGTTTATTATCCGAGTGAGTTTAGTTTAACAAAGAATCCGACTAGTTCGAATGTAATAGAGTTGATTGATACAAATGGGTCAAGGGTTCATAAAATGGAATATCTGAATGGTCAGAGAAAAGGGACGGCATATGCACGAATTGGTTATGATGAGGCGGGGAAGGAAATTTGGCGGACAACTTATGCGCCAACTCCTGGAGAGGCGAACAATTACCAAGAGTTTAAGACGTGCGAGGAAGGGAAAGTTTTAAACGAGACAACTGGGAATTGTGTAAAAGTTACAACAATTACGGAGAGGGTATGTGGTGAAGGACAATATTTGAATCTTTTGACGGGGCGTTGCAATAAGTATAAGACTGCTGCGGAAAAAACATGTAAAGAAGGGTATTATTTGAATCCGGAGACGAATAGATGTAGAAGGATTCAAGAGAATAATGGCGCGGATTATAGTTTAGAACCAGAAAAATACGAAGAAAAGTCTTCTTTTATTGCGCTATATGCGGTAATAGGTGTAGTTATCTTAGGTTTAATATATCTTGTTTTTGAGTTTAGGACTGAGATTCGGAAGCTTTTTTGTAAAGTTTTTCGACAATCTCGTTAAAAACGGCATTGCGGTTTTGGTCGCCGTTGACCTCAACTAAGAGACCAAGAGCTTTGTAATGTTGGAGAACAGGAAGAGTTTTTTCGCGGAATTCTTTGAGACGAGTGTGGAAGATTTCGAGGTTCTTGTCGTCGTTTCTGTCGCCGCGATCATTAAGGACTTTTGAGGCTCTGAAACGTTGTTCGACATCGTTTTCAGAAATATTAAGGAGAATGGCAGCCTTTGTTTCGTGTCCTGCTTCAGACGTAGTAGCGATAATTTGGTCTTCTTCTCCAGACCAGCGTCCAATCGAGGAAAGGACTAATGGATAATCTGCGAGATCTTGACGCCAGAAATAAGGTAGAACAAGTTCATAGAAGACGTCGGTCGGGGCAAGTTCGCCTTTTTTAGTGTAGTCTTTATGACGTTCTTGTTCGGCGGCCCGAATAATCATACCCGAAGATAAGTATTTAGCCTCAAGGGTTTCAGCAAGGCGAATGCCTTGGGTGTCTTTTCCGGACATGGGGAGTCCGAATATATTGATTGAGCCGGTTCCAAGCCAGTTTTTAATAGTAGAGATTTTTTCTTCCATAATGCTATTTTACCATAAAAAAGGCCTCGGTAAAGATTACCGAGGCGCTGGGGTAGGGGATTAGAGTGAAGCGACTCGAGCGATATGTTCTTTAACTGCACTGGGCAGCGAATTGTCGCCGTTATCGTTATGCCAGGTCTTACTGGCGATGTCATAGACTCCAGCAAGCAGGTTTTGACCTTTAGCGGTACGCGTAGTACGAACTACGACTTTACCGTCTTTGCGGAGGCAGGTGTAGGTGACACCGCCGAAGACGACCTTCATTGGCCTGGTTCTTTGAGAACCTCTTTTTGTTTTTGCCATGACGAATCCTCCTTATGAAATTTTCTTGCCGTTTTAGGTTCGGCACAACCGCCCGGGGGTTCTTCAATAGTAACATGGTAAAAAAGGTTTGTAAACAGTTAGCACTCTTTACTTTTTAGTGCTAATTTTATATAATTAAAGCATGGAAATTACGCAACGTCAGAGAGAAATTCTTTGTCAAATCATTGAGGAGTATGCAGAAACGGCGTCTCCGGTTGGGAGCGTGACTCTCGCGAAGCTTTTTGGTGTTTCGCCGGCAACAATTCGGGCGGAAATGGCGAAATTAGAATCGTTGGGGCTAATTGCGCAGCCGCATACTTCAGCGGGGCGTGTACCGACCGATGCAGGTTATCGGTTTTATGTGAATAATTTGGATGGGAATGCGGCTTTAGAGATTGAAGAAGGGGCTGAGGATGAAAGACGAAGAACGTTTGAGAGAGGAGTGCATGCGCTAGAGGTAAGGGTCTCGTCGCAGTCTAGAGCGGATGCGGCAATTCGTGGAGCGGTTGATGCTTTAGTTGAACTAACTGGTAATCTAGGACTTGCGACGATTGGTGGACAGCTTTATCTATCTGGCTTAACGCGACTTTTTACGCAGCCGGAGTTTGGTGATACAAGGAGAGTTCAAGCGGTCGCTAAATTACTTGATAATTTAGAACCTTGGCTCAGAGAAGCGGCGCCAGGTGAAGCTTTGAATATCTTTATTGGACATGAGAACCCGATTGGAAAGAACTCAGAAGTTTCGTTAATAATATCGAAGTTCAGGTCGCCATTTTCGGATAAGAGTTATATTGGGGTTTTGGGCCCGACAAGGCAAAACTATTCTAAGGTAATGTCGCTGGTTAAACATGCGGGAAATATGTTGGAGGATATATTATGAAAAAAGATATAAAAGATACAAAAGAGAATGAAAAAATAGCGGAGTTGACAGCGGATTTACAGAGGACGCGGGCGGATTTTGAGAATTTTCGCAAACAGGTAGAAATTCAAAAAGAGAATGAGAAAAAGACAGTGAAGTTTGCGACAGTTTGTAAGTTGTTGCCGTTATTAGACGATTTAGATAGAGCGATTCTAAGCTATAGCGAACTTTCGCCGCTAAATAAGTCGCTAGAGAAATCTTTAGGCGATTTGGGGCTAGCGAAGATTGATTCAAAAGAAGGGGTTGAGTTTAATCCGGATTTGCATGAGGCGGTAATGGTAGAAGGCGAGGGGGAAAAAGAGGTAATTGCTGAGACTTTAAGGCCGGGATATTATTATGAAAAAGAGGTGATTCGACCAGCGATGGTAAAGGTAAAACGTACCTCTTGAAAAATATTAAATAAAGTGATAAAATAATAGGAAATTAAAGGAAAAAGTAATGGCTGAATATAATTTGTCGCTCGAAAAAAGAGAGTTGACTGGGAAAAAGTTGAAAAGTTTAAGAGAAAAAGGACTTATTCCTTCTGTAGTGTATGGTGAAAAAGAGCCAGTTCTTTCGGCTTCAGAATACATTGCGACGGAGAAGGTTCTTGAGAAAGCTGGGTATCACTCCCCGATTGATTTGACTATTGAGGGTAAAAAACAGCTTGCAATCGTGAAGGATGTTGCTATTGATCCGATTTCACGAAAGATTATCAATATTGAATTCCAAGCAATTTCAGCAAACGAAGTGGTCGAAGCTACAACACCAATCGTGATTGTTAACTTTGAGGCGTCTGAGGCGTCGAAGATTTATCACTTTGCCTTAACTCAGGCTCTAGAAGAGATTGATGTTAAAGCGAAGCCGGCAGATCTTCCAAAGGAACTTGAGATTGATGCTACGAGTTTAACGAATATCGATGATAAGTTGACGATTGCTAATATTTCGTTGCCGAATGGCGTTAAGTTTGCGGATAAAGAAATTGATATGAGCCAGGTCGTTGCCTCGCTATACGATCCGGCAGCAGAAGCAGCAGCTCGTGAAGCGGAAGAGAAAGCCGCAGCAGAAGCTGAACCAGTTGACGCAGCGGATGTTCCATCAGAGAATGGCGAAAAGCCTTCTGAGGAAGCTGAAGAAGCTAAAAAGGAAGAATAAAAAAATAACCCCAATCGGGGTTATTTTTTTATGGAAGAACATTTGTGTTGGCTTCGAGGCGAGCTTTAAAGGCGGCGCGAGCAGCATCGGCGTTGTTGTTGTCGCCGGCCCAGGCATAGAGGGCAGGATCTTGAAGAGCGCGAGCAAAAGAGAAGGTCACTGGCCATGGGAATGGTCCGTTTTTTTCGACTTCGGCGAGATTGTCGGTTGCTTGTTCGACGGTTTGACCACCAGATAGGAATACGACGCCAGCGAGAGTGTCTGGTACATGTTCTTTTAAGGTTTTAGCGGTTTCTCTGCCGACTTCTTCTGGGGTAGATTGAGTTTCGTATTGTTTTCCGGCGAGGACCATATTAACTTTTAAGATACAGGCTTTAAAGTTAACATTGTGGTCTTTAAGTGCTTCGAAGAGTCGATCGAGGATTTTTCCAGTCACTTCGGCAGATTGTTCAATTCTATAGTAGCCGTCATAAACTACTTCAGGTTCGACAATTGGGACGATACCGGCAGTTTGACAGTCTTTGGCGTATTCTGCGAGAATACGGCAGTTTTTATCAATAGCATGGTCGGTTGGAGTAAGGATTTCGCCAGATTCGGAAAGCCGAATTTCGAAGGCGGCGCGCCATTTTGCAAAACGAAGGCCCATATCAAAGTATTCCTGTAGTCTTTCTGGGAGACCATCGAGACCTTTGGTATAGGTTTCGACAGAATCTGGGAAAGGTTCGAGGCCTTGATCGACTTTTATGCCTGGAATAATGCGTTTTGAAGTGAGGTATTCGACAAAGTTTTGGCCGTTGTCGGCAAATTGGCGGGCGGTTTCGTCGAAAAGAATAACACCGTTAACATGTTTTTCGAGATCTTCGGTAGTAAAGAAGATGTTACGATAGTCGCGTCGATTTTCGTAGGTGTCTGGAATGTCTAGCTTTGCGAATTTCTTTTTAATTGAGCCACCAGATTCGTCGGCGGCGAGGATGCCTTTTTTAGATAGAAGGAGATTTGCGGCGATGAGTTCAAGATTGTTGTCTGGTTTAAGGTTAGTGGCGATTTCTTTAAGATTAGAAAGGCTAAGAACTGAATCTAATTTAGAGTTTTCTACGTTAGCGCGGGCCATTTTGAGACTGTTTTCGACAGTTTCTCCTAGAATAAAGCCACCAAGAATGGTTGCTGCAGCGATGGAATAGAAGGAAAGGTGAGTTGAAAGGTCAATGCGGGTTGGTGTGATTTTTTCAATAATATCAAGATACGAGAATTGATCTTCGAAGATTTTGATAACTTTTTTAGGGTCTATTTTTTCTAATTCAGGCGCGTAGCTTTCTTCCGATTCATCTCTGTTTTTTTCGATAATGAACAAATCTCCGCGATTTAAAAGCGGTTTTAGATCAAAGACATTCGAAGGACTAATATAGAGGATGAGTTTTGTTTTCTTCGAGAGATCAAGGTAGGCATTAATTTTTTTAATAGCATTTGGGCTTAGGGAGGCTGAGCGATCGATATAGAGATAATCGACGGCTTCAGCGGGAGGGGTAAAGTCGGTCAATTTCGATTTACTGGGTACGAGATAGCTAGCTTTGCTGTCAGAGATAAGAATGTAGCGATGTGTTTCAGCGGAATGGTCGGTGTAAACTAATTCGCCGTCAGCTAGTTTTAGGTTAGAACCAGATATCTTAGCTTCGATGCCCATTTTTTCGAATACTTCGAGGGAAACAGCGGCGCCGCCAAGACTACTATTGCGGCTGAAAAAGTAATTACTGCTTGCGTCAAAACTTAAATCAAGCCATTTTGTTTGATTGTCATCAGTTTCAAATTTGTTTTTGCTACTATCAAGATTTAAATAGACATCTTTTAAGATGTTGCCCACGATTAAAATATTCATGCTTTAATTATAGCACGCCAAGGATGCCACGCAAGGCAAAAGCAGTATCTTCATGACTGCGGACGGTGATAGTATCGATGCCCATTTGGACGACTGGATAATCATTCCCACCCGGCATGGTCATATCGCCGAAGTAAAGAATATCTTCTTTTTTAATATTGAGCTCTTCTAAGAGGTGAGTCATGCCGAAGACCTTGTTCATTCCAGGGGTAATAGCATTAATAGAGGTCGTGCCGCCGATTTCGTATTCAAATTCAGGACTGAGTTCTTTACAGCGAGCAACGATTTTTTTGCGTTTTTCGTGATCTGGATCCCAGGCATATTTTTCTTCAGTGCCGGCTTTTTGCCCAAGGGCAGAGAAGGTAACCTGTGAAAGACGGTTTTCGATTATTTCGTCACCGGGTTTAAGTTTATCTTCTTCCCAGTAGCCGAGTTCTTTCGCGGCTTTCTCGATAGTTTCGGTGATTTTTTTAACTTGAGCTTCGGTTAAGGGGTAATTGTAGACTTGTTCCCAGTCTTTCTTTTTTAAGTTGTAGCGGTAATACTGCGTTCCTTGTGCGACGAAAAGATGAAGATGGGTAAGTTGTTCAGGGGTAGCATCTTTCATGCGGTCAACGATTTGGATGAGGAACTGGTCGAATTTTTGGCCAGAAATTGGACAAATTTCGAAATGATTAAGACATTTTGTTAATAATTCGGCGATTTCGTCAGGGATTGGCGTTTTCGCAACATTTAAGGTTTGGTCAATGTCGAATGAGAGTACTTTTTTCATAATACTTTTATTATAGCATATGTTATAATGGGGGCATGAAAACTTATATCGTGGGCAACTTTAAGCTAAACTTTACGGTTGGCGAAGCGTCAATCTATCTTCATAAACTATTAAAGGCTTTACCAGTCTATCGGGATGTTGATGTTGTGATTGCGCCATCGACAGTTGCTTTGCAACCATTATCTCTTCAGGTTGACAGACACAAGATGAAGTTGGCGGCGCAAAACGCGTTCTATCGGGACTATGGGGCATATACAGGGGAAACGTCTTTTTCGCAACTTCGAGGTTTAGTTGATTATGTGATTGTTGGCCATTCGGAAAGAAGGCATATATTCGGTGAAGACGATAAATTTGTCCAGAAGAAAGTTGCGGCGGCGGTAAGAAATAAAATTACTCCTATTTTATGCATTGGAGAGACGGAATCGGAGCGTTCTTTTGGAGAGACGGCGGATGTGATTCGAGACCAGCTTTTAGGTGGATTAGCTGATGTTGCCGATGACGAGTTAGATAAGGTGATAGTTGCTTATGAGCCGGTTTGGGCAATTTCGAGTACTAAGGCGGCTAAATTAGCGACTCCAGATGAGGTTTCGGAAGTTGTTAAACTGATTAGGAAGACCTTAGGGGAGACCTATGGGAATGATGCGGCAGAGAAAATGCCGGTTCTGTTTGGAGGAAGCGTGAATTCTTCGAATGCGGGAGCATATTTAACAGTTCCAGGAGTGAATGGGCTTCTAATTGGCGGTTCAAGTTTGATTCTTAATGAATTCGTTGATATAATTGAAACTGCTAAACGAGTGAAATCATGAATAATAAAAGATACATTGATTTTGTGCCGACGAAGGCAAAAAAGCAAGTAACCCCGAGCGTGAAGGCAAAGCCTGAAGTCGTGGTGCCAAAAAATGTAGCTCCAAAAAGAGTTGTAGCTAAGAGAGAAATACCTCAAAGAAAGGCGCCGGTGCGACAGGCTGTGGCGAAGAGCAGTAAAGAGCCAGTGCTTGGTGTAATTGAGGATTTAAACACTGTAACTACGTCGGAATCAAGTGTATCAAAGAGTCATTTTGCTGAAGAAAAGGAAAGTATAAGAGCGGTAAAAGCAAAACGGGTTGGTCTCAGAGAAGCGCCGGTGAGGGCCGTTAATAAGCCGAGTGGTTTATCTACGAAACCAAAGACGAACGAAAAGGTATATAAGACGCCGAGATCTCCGTTTATTAACCAAGATAAAGTAGTAAAAAGACCGCTTTCTAAAAATGTTTACCAGAAAAAGGTTGAAGTACCGAAAGAGGAGCCGAAAGGTCCAGTAACAATTATTACAAAGCCAGAAAAACAGGCTCATGTAAGTCTGATTGTGACAATAATACTAACAATAATATTAGGAGCTGCAGCGGGGACAGTAGCGTTCTTGCTCTTACCGAAATAATGATGGATAAGAACCCTTTATTAAAACACATGATGAAAGCTAAAACTGAGGATGTTATCCATAGTTCAGCTTACGCACAAGTACAGAATCAACAGGGGATTGGATCGGCTTCGACTGAGAGTTTTGCGGATCGAATGAAGATGGAGCAGAACAGGACGAGAATTAAGGCTTACGGAGATTCGAAGGTAGTAAATGATTCGTTTGGGCGGGCACCGAGACCGAAGGTTTATAATGCAGAGGCAGATAAAAGTCAGAGAATGCAATTTCGTGATAATAATTCAGCCGCAGTAGGTAGAGCGTCGATGGCGAATCGTGCTGGGGCGACGCCGTCACCGAAGGCAGCTGCACCGCCGATGTGGAAAAAGCCTGGTATTTCGAGATAATTATGATATAATAAGGGGGATGGTGGGATTAGCTCAGATGGTTAGAGCGTCTGATTGTGGTCCAGAAGGTCACCAGTTCGATCCTGGTATCCCACCCCATTTACAATTTGAATTGCGGGTATAGTACTGTGGTTAGTATGCGAGTTTTCCAAACTCGAGATGAGAGTTCGATTCTC
>JAGCNM010000036.1 GCA_017645955.1 Candidatus Saccharimonadota bacterium | reverse complement strand
TCTTTACTTTAAAAAGCGTTATGATAATGAGTACGAACCCAATTGGTATGATGAATTGGCGCCAAAATATTATGTTTGGTACAATCCTGTTACACATAACTATTGTCGGGGCATAAATTATTCTAATCAGCACGTAGGAGATGTATATTTTAGTTCCGAAATGGTAGCTTCTAAGTGCATTGATTGGTTGAATAAGTTTAATTGAGGGGTAGGTATTATGAACGGAGTAGAAGCATTACAGGCATTACAGCAGGGCAAAAAGGTTCGGCGCCTTGGTTGGGGTAACTATGAATTTGTTTACGCAAGGAAAGGTAGTGAAACTGGGGAATGGGAAGTATATGATGAGTTAAATCATACTGGAAATAACTTCATAGATATATACGATTTTCTGGACCCTGAGATAGATGATTGGGAAGTAATAAGCGACTGGATAGAAGATGAGAATGGTGTTCCTACTTGTAGATATTGTGATTGGAGCTTTCTTCGGCTCGACATGGAATATATTAAGTCTTTTAAGTATTGCCCTAAATGTGGTAAGTTAATGAGATAATTTATGTGTTTCGGTGCTCTAGTAGAATAAAATAGAAATTTTATAGTGTCAAAGTTACGAAAAATTTTGAGGAGAGTTATTAAATTTTTACTTCTTTTACGAATTCGAGAGAAAACTTATCTTTTAATAGCAGAATTTCCTAGTAGTTATTAAACTAACTTTTATAGTAACTATAATAGTAACTTTAATAACTGCGTTTTTCGTATAAAGGGGTAGAGTGCTATTATAGTAACTAATAACGTTACTAACTTAGTAACTTTAAAAACTATATTATAAAGGGGTAGGTAATAACCTTAATAAGGGGTAATACTATTAACGGGGTAGTAGTAAAAAGTATAATAACGGGGTAGTTTTAATAGGGGTAGGTAGTAACCTTTTAATGGGGTAGGTAGTAATCTTAACGGGGTAGTAACGGGTAACTCTAATAGGGGTAGTAACGGGACTAGCCATAATGGTAGTAGTTATCCTAGTAAGAAGGACATTGGTTTAACCAAAGCTATTAGCTACCACTAGCCCTATGGGTAGTAAATTGTCTCTATGGTAAAAACTCAACCCTATATAGTAAATTGTCTAAGTAAAACTAACTACTTAAGTATTTTAATAAGGTAATTATTAGGGGAAAGGTGGAAGGGGACTAACTCGTGGAAGGGTAGTGCGTTTGATAATTGAGGTGCGTGTATGTTGGCTGAGGTGCCTTTGGTAGGATGGGTGTTCCTGGTCCCAACTCTCAATAAAACGCAAATATTTCGTAAAAATAAATTTCCCCTAATCTTTGACAAAAATCAAAACTTATGATATAATTATTATAGTGAAAGGGAAAAGAAATCCCTTAACCGCTATAAAAATTAAACCCCTTAAAATTTGACAAAAGTTAAAAAGTGTGGTATAATTATTATAGTGAAAGGGAAAAGAAAACCTTTCTTCACATAGATTGGTTCCTCTCGTGAGGATTAACCGATTAATCTTTTGACAAAAGTCAAAAGTTGTGATATAATAATAATAGAGAAAAGGAAAGAAACCTTTTCAAAACAAAATTACGACGAGTGGCAAAGCCACAGAAAGTGAGAATTATTATGACAGCAGCTCAGATTAACGAATTTGTAAAGGCAACAGCAGCAGAGACAATCGGTATCGCAGCGAACGGAACTCAGATCGACCGCTTCACTTGGGCAATTCCTGTAGAGGTTGAGGGCGAAACCCGTTACGCTAAGGTAACAATCACTGCGGCGCTTGCAAAGGCAACGAAGACAAATGCAGCGTTCGACCTTGAAACAGCAGTTCAGGCATTTGAGGATGCGGAGCGCGAGCGTGAAATTAAGGCTGATGAAGCCGCTGCAAAGAAAGCAGCTAAGGCTGCAAAGGCAGCAACAAAGTAAGAAACCCCGGGGTTTAAAGGTCCTTATCTTTTAAACACCTCCTATAAATTTAAAAGAGCAAAGAAGTCACGGCAATAGTCGTGGCTTTTTTGTTTTGTATTAGATTTTTCGCGCGGAAATGTAGTGAAAACTACCATTTTTTGATAAAAAGGAAGATTATTTTTGTATTTTTTTACATAATTAAAATTTTTTTGAGAATAACTGTGAAGAAATTGATATTTTTGTAGTAAATTATGGCGTTTTTGGAGCTCGGGCGCACCGCAGCTCACAATTAGTTTGAAGTTCTAACTATTGCGCGGCCGCAGCTCACCGTAGTGTTGACTACAAAATTTTCAGGGTTTTTTTACCAAGTAGCGAGACTAACAGCTCACTCTAAAATTTTCGTAGCTCGCAGCTCACAGTCTGTCAAGCACTTGACACGCAGCTCACATCGCAGCTCGCAGCTCACGGACCGTCGGAGGTTTGGCAGCTCACATCGCAGCTCACCCGAGACTTGACAACGGTTGAAAGTTGGGCGCCCGTCAAACTTTAGTACGTTAAAGTGGAGAAGCCGGATACTTGACTTTAGCGCTTTAGTGCGCGAAAATCCGACGTCAAACTTTAGTGCTTTAAAGTGTGAAAGTAAAAGGCATAAAGAAAGGGCGACTGTTTAGCCGCCCTAATTATTTACCATTCAACACCTACAAGTTCGAAATTTGTGTTAAAGTGAAACTCGACCGTGTTGTATGCGTCCTGATATAATTCGATTATATAGTCATTGAGTTTTCTGTACTTTTCTGCCGCCTTGTCAAGCATTGTGATAAAACGGAAGTAATCGGGAACGGGAACGAGTTTAGGGGGTTCGTCTTCTGTTTCGTCTTCATCATCACTCTGCCAGTTGATACCATCAAGATAATTCTTGACAACGAAATCGAAAGCCTCTTTCTTGCTGAAGCCTAAATATGCCAGATACTCGAAAATTTCCTCAATACTGTTACCACAGCAGTTGCTAATGTTTTCAACGAGTACGGTCTGAAAAATTGCTTCCATTTTTTCTGTCTTCATAATATTTACCTTTCTGATTTTATGGACTGTTCCTGTCCTTTACTGTAATTATATTATAGCACAGATTAATTGAAAAGTCAAGTAGTAATATTGCACAAAATTTGCCGGGTAATTTAGTGCTTTAGTGGACTAAAGTCTGACGTCGAACTTTAGTACTTTAAAGTACTAAAGTAAACGATATGAGAAAAAGGCGATTACTCGCCTCTTCTCCTGTTGATTTCGTTTCTAATTGCCTTTTCATTAAACCAACACATTGCGCATCTGACCTCATCGTGATAGAACACACATTCTTCACACTCGCGCCCTTTGCAGTAGTTGCTGATTTCGGAGTAAGCGTTAAGAACGTTAGACTTTAAAGTCTCGGCATAAGACCTTTCACTTTCTCGGCAGTCCTGTTCGCTGTTGAAAACCTCTCCCGTTAATTCGTTGATGTAATAAGTTTCTGCTTTCATACTGTTTTAATCCCCTTTCCAATTATGTATGTGCCTTGTCCGTTTACCCAACGCCCCTGATTGTAGTAAGCGTTTTGATTACAATATCTAATTGCTTCTGTTTGATTATCAAACTTTGCCACAAACTTACGTTCACGAGTTCGATTATCTATGAAACTTATCAGATATATCGGATACCACTGTTTCATTTCGTTCTCTCCTTTCCTTTACTGTAATTATATTATAACATACTTTTTTAAAAAAGTCAAGTGGTAATATTGCACAAAAATTCGGGCGCCGGTTTGGGCATTGCGCTTGCTTTAAAGGATTAAAGTCTGACGTCAAACTTTCGCACTTTAAAGTGTTAAAGTGTTTAAATAAACTAAAAGGCGCTGAAGCGCCAGATAGTTTAATAACTAAACCATTCGATAAAATTACCTTGATTGTCAAAATAAAACATAATATTTTTCGTGATAATAACTTTTATTCTATCATCTTCCCGTCTTTTAACATAACTCATATCGAATTTTCTTAATAAGGTTATTAAAGTTTCTAAATCTGTCATTTTGTTTTCTCCTTTCATTTGTTTAATTAATTATTTGAATTATGGGGCGGTTTGTAGGGTCGATTTCTAAATTATCCTCTTTTAATTTACCTGTATAATCATAAAAGTCATCATCACATTTATAATCTATATATAATGTTTTATTTTCTACATTGTAAAGTTTTGCCCAGTTGTAAAGGTCTGTTATTGTCATACTTTTACACCCCCAAATTTTTTATTATCAATACACCTGCGGCGATTGCTGTCATACATACATTTTTTATTATATCGCTCTTGTTCTGCTTGATTGCAATACTGCGGATAAGTATTACAATATCGGTTGCCAGAAAAGTTATCTGTCCGACATAGAAGAAAAATCCTATTGTAATCTGTCCGACAACTAAACCGACTAAAGCGATATAGTTTACGATTTCCCAAAACTTTTTTACTGTTTTCTTTTTCATTTGAGTGACCTCTCTTTCCTTTACTGTACTTATATTATATCATAAAGTATTAGAGAAGTCAATAGTCAATATGCACAAAGTTGTCGGCGCCGGTTTGTGCAAGTTGCACTTTAGTTGACTAAAGTCTGACGTCGGACTTTAGCACTTTAAAGTATTAAAGTATTGTGATAAAATTTAGGGGCGGTCTCCCGCCCCGTTAGTTAGATTACTGAACGATTTCTACTTCGCTGTCCTCACAAAGCTGTACTACCGTAGGACGCATACCGCCCTTGCCGAAACGCAAGCAGTAAAATTCTTTCGATACCCCGCAGTAAGCAAGAACAGATGTTACATAGTAAAGTGTACCCTTATACTTTACAGTCTTGCCGAAGCAGTCCTTAAGAAGAAAAACTTCCATAGGCGGGATAGTGATACCGCGCAGTCTTGCATAAGCGATTGCACGCCCGAAAGTGGCATCAAAGCAGTCGTTAGGATTGCAATTGCTCTTTGCAGTCTTGCCTGTTCTCTTGTCAATAGCGACATATCCTCTCTTTCTTCTCTTGCTGCCGATTTTTCCGTTGTCGAACCTGTCGAAACTTACATAATCGCTCTGATACAGTCCTGCCATTTTGCTTGCCCATTCGATAAATGCCTTTGATA
>JAGCNM010000035.1 GCA_017645955.1 Candidatus Saccharimonadota bacterium | reverse complement strand
TTGTCCGGTTGATATTCCGAAGTATTTGAGATACTTCGAAGATTGGTCCAGAGTAACGAATGAATTTGATTTTAAAGCGGATGGTTATATTATAGTTGACACTGCTGCCGAAATCTTGCTTTCGAAATTATTGGACGACACAGCAATTCGCAATCGTTTATATTCGGCGCCTGTATTCGTCATAGATCACCACGAAACAGAAGATGACTTAAACTTTCCTCATGAAAGCATCATTGAAATTCGATCAGCTTGCGCAGAGGTAATTTATCGAATTGCTAAAAATGAGAAGCTCGTGATTAATCCTGAGGCGGCAAAAGCGATTTTCCAAGGAATATTGTCGGATACATTAGGATTAACTGGAGCTTCTGTAACGGACGAGACATTCGAAATTGCAGCCGAATTAACAAGGCTTGGCGCTAATATTTCAGAGCTAGAAGATAGACGTCGTGAACTAATGAAGAAATCGCCAAGGGTTTTAGATTATAAGGCGGATTTAATAAAACGTATTGAATATTCCTTGGATGGCGAACTGGCTACAATCCATATTCCTTGGGATGATATTCGCGAGTATTCAGACGAATATAATCCAAACGTGTTAATTTTAGAAGAAATGCGATTAGTAGAAGGAGTAAAGGTTGCGATAGCCGTAAAGACCTACCCAGACGGGAAGGTAACCGGAAAGATTCGTTGCGATTCTTCGGCGCCTATCGCAGAAAAAATTGCTGGGTATTTTGGTGGAGGGGGCCACCCTTATGCAGCTGGATTTAGAACATATGACACGACTTATGAAGAAATATTAAGAGAACTTGTAAAAATAGTTCCGGAGTTAATACAAAATGTCTAACAAAGAATTAACCTTAACAAAAACCCATGATTACTGCAAATCGAAAAAGCCGCAACTTGGCGTTGTTCTTATCCATGGAATCGCCTCAGACTCATCGACTTTCGAGAAAGCCTTACACTACCTTGAAGACTTAGATGCCTTAAAAAACGTACGTTTTATTACGTTTGATTTACTAGGTTCGGGAAAATCTTTAAAGAGCGACGAATTAAATTACGATTATGAGGAACAATTAACAGCTTTAAATAATTCAATCAAAGATTTAAAGCTGAACGTACCGTTGATTTTAGTTGGGCATTCTTTAGGCACATTTATCGTTACTCGATATGCTAGTACTTTTGGCAAAGAGATTAGTAAATTAGTTTTGATTTCACCTCCAGTTTACACAGAAGCTGATTTAGATAATCCTTTATTCGAAAAAGGAATGCAGGCCTTTAAGGATGCCGTAAGTCTAAAGGACCGCAAAATCCTCCAAGAGAAGGCTTTTAATAATTCAATGAAAAACGTCGTACTTGATAGAAAAAACTATAAGGTTCTTTCTGGGCTAAAAACTCCTGCTGTTTTAATTTATGGCGCCCAAGACCAATTTATTAGTGGATATAATATACCCGCGTTATTAAAAAACAATAAAGAATATTTACGCGCGATTGAAACTGATGGTCGCCATGGTGTATCGCAAGACAAATATTATAGGTTAGGAGAAATCCTTGAGGAGGATTTAAATGCTGAAAATATATAATACAGTAGAGCGAAAGATTGAGGATTTTAAACCACTTGGTGAGGTTATAAAAATATATACCTGCGGACCGACAGTTTATGGTTTTCAACATATCGGAAACTATGCTTCATATATTTATTGGGATCTTTTGATAAGAACTCTGAAGCTGAATGGTTTTAATGTAAAAAGGGTATTAAATTTTACGGATGTTGGGCATCTGACTTCTGATGGAGATGAAGGCGAAGACAAACTCGAAAAGGGTGCAGCAAGGGAAGGAAAGAGCGTTTATGAAATTGCGAAGTTTTATAGCGAAGATTTTCTAAGAAATTATCATGCTCTGAATTTGACCGAGCCAGATGTAATTGCAAAGGCGACTGATTATATCGAAGATGATATGAAAGCGGTCGACAAAATGACTGAGAACGGTTTTACGTACGAAACGGCTGATGGTATTTATTTTGATACTTCCAAATTTGAAAAATATGCTGATTTTGCAAAGCTAGATTTAAGTGGGTTACAAGCCGGAGCAAGAGTTGGTTTTTCAAGCGAGAAGAAGAATGCTTCGGATTTTGCGGTTTGGAAATTTATCCAGCCTGGCGAGAAGCACGCAATGAGATGGGATTACCTCGGAAGACCAGGTTATCCTGGTTGGCACCTCGAATGCTCGACAATTATCGATAAAGAACTCGGGAGTCCGATAGACATTCATACGGGTGGCATCGATCATATCCCAGTCCATCACACGAACGAAATCGCGCAAACTTTCGCGATGACTGGGCGCGAGCTCGCGAAGTATTGGTTGCACTGTAACTTTATTACGATTGATGGGGAAAAAGTTTCAAAATCGCTTGGGAACATTTATACTTTGGACGATTTAGCGAAGAAAGGTTTCTCGGCGATGGATTATAAGATGTGGGTTTTATCTGGTCACTATCAAGGAACAAGAAACTTTACGTTTGAATCCTTAGAAGCTGCGAAGATTCGTAGATTAAATTGGAGGAACCGAATTGCGGAGTGCTATCAAAAAAACGTAAAGGGTATAAATGATTTTAAAGAAAAGCTGCTTGATGCAGTAAATAGTAATCTTAACTCGGCTGAAGCATTTGCGTTAATTGATAATGAAGAATTATCCTTGAAGCAATGGGGTATAGTTGATGAGCTATTTGGGCTGAGATTGATCGAAGAGTCGCCTAAAATTTCGGAAGAAACTTACGCGCTTATTAAAGAGCGTGAAATGGCACGAAAAGAGAAGAATTTTGCTCGTTCAGATGAAATCCGAGACGAACTTATTAAGCAAGGAATTACCGTCAAAGATACGCCTGAGGGCCCAATTTGGCAATATATATAATATATAGTATTAATTTGATATAATTAAATTATGATTACGCTTTTCGGTGCACCCGGTGCAGGAAAAACTGAACAAGGAAAACTATTAGCCCAAAAATACGGTTGGGAATGGGTATCATACCGTGATCTATTAATGAGCTTACATGATAAGGATATTAGATTTGCTTTAGAGCATGGGATGTTTATTGATGACGATAAGGCTACGGAAGTGATTCAAGAAACGCTTTCGAGGTTAAAAAGGTCCATAGTGCGGTTTTCGTCCGACGCGATTGATGGCCGCAGACGCGAAATTATACTAGATGGTTTTCCGGCTGATTATAAACAAGTGAAATGGCTAGTAGAGAATGGTGAGATAAAAAACTTAACTGGCGCGATTGTTTTAAGAGTACCACGCGGGGAATTATGGAAAAGATTAGTGGCTAGAAAGCGCGTTGATGATACAAGAGCAGCGATTGAAAGACGCCAGGATTTATACGATCGAAATATTACCGGCATGATTAAGACACTGACTAAAAATGGTGTCTTGGTGCGCGAAGTGGATGGCTGTAATGCGCCGGAAGATGTTCTAGATAGAATTGACGGCGTATTAGCTGATTGGGGACTGGTACCTAAAAAACAATATGAACGGATAAAAGAAAAATAAAAAAACCGGCCCTAAGGCCGGATTTTTTTAGCTAAGCTTTTTTATTAAATCACTCGGGATCATGATGACTGTCTTTTGAGACGGATCGGAAGAGATTTTTTCAAGCGTTTGAAGCGTACGAATGTTAATACCGCCGGGGGTACGCGCGAGGAGGCTTGCAGCTTCGGCAACAGCGTTAGCGGCAGATTTCTCACCTTCGGCGGAAATAATCGCGGCGCGGCGTTCACGCTCAGCTTCAGCTTGTTTCGCCATTGCACGTTTCATATCAGCCGGAAGCTCAATGTTTTGAAGTTTAACGTTTTCAATATCGATACCCCATTTGTCGGTTTGAACATCGACAATTTCGCGAATTTTTTCCGAAATTTCGTCGCGTTTGCTTAAGATTTCATCAAGATCAAAGTTACCTGTAACATCACGTAATGCGGTTTGTGCGAAAGTACTAGTCGCATATGTGTAGTTAGTCGTTTCAAGGACCGCTTTTTCGGCATTCAGAACTTTAAAATAAACTACAGCATCAACATTAACCGTAACGTTATCACGCGTAATGACTTCTTGTTTCGGGATGTCCATCGGGGTTGTACGAACGTCGACTTTTGTCATCTTATCTAGATAAGGAATGATTAAACGAAGACCAGGGCCTAAGGTGCGTCGGTATTTACCTAACCTTAAAACAATACCTCTTTCGTACTGATTAACAACACGAATGCCTGGTACGATAACAAAAACTATAATTAAAAAGATGAACATACCAAGGGCATATCCTGCTTCTTCCATGTTATAAACTCCTTATGTTAATTAGTTTAATTATAACATAATCGGTTTATTTTTTGTCTAGAAATATTCTTAATTCTCGATAAAAATATGCGTTCCCAATGAAGAAGGAAATAATAAAAACCGCTAATGAGATAGCAGTAAAAAACTGCATCCTTTCAGTCGGCACGAAAAGGACCGCGATTACTGCGCCAATTAACGCAAGAAAGGATAAAAACGGAATAAAGTATGCAATAAAGAACACGGTTTTTCCATATAGGGTTTTATTAAACTTCGCAAAGGATTTTTTCATTCCTTTTAAATCTAAATCATAAATACTCATGCTTTAATTTTAACACAAATTATTTGTGATAATATCGTTTTAGGAAGGATTCTTTATAAGATTTGAAAGTGTCGTTTAATATAGATTCACGAATTTTGTCGACAACCGAAACAATAAAAAACTCGTTATGAATACTCGCAAGAACTTTTGCTGTGATTTCGTCGGTCTTAAATAGATGATGAAGATAGGCTTTGTTATAATTTTTACAACATTCACAACCGCATTCTTCCATGAGCGGGGTAAAGTCATGAGTATATTTTGCATTTTTAATATTAATTCGGCCGTCTAAAGTATAGAGCGAACCGTTACGCGCCATCCGAGTCGGGCCAACGCAGTCAAAAGTATCGCAACCGTATTCAGCGCCAATAAATAAGTCTATCGGCTCCTGGCCCATACCGAGGAGATGACGTGGCTTGTTTTCGGGAAGAATCGTATTTACAGTCTTCAACATTTCATCCATGCCGTCTGCTGTAAATACGCCGCCAATGCCAAAGCCGTCTGGGTTCTTTTCAGCGCAGTATTTAGCCGACTCAGCCCGTAAATCATTAAATGTACCGCCTTGGACGACAGCATAGAGATATTGCTCGTAGCCGAATGCTTTTTCTTCGGGTCGCGTTCGTCCGGCCCATCGCCATGGGCGGACGACGCTAATACTCGCGCTGCCGCGCTCCGTAATCCCTTCAGAAAAAGCATTTCGGCTACCTATAGACAGCTTACTATGCTCTTCTACGCAGCGGTCGAGCCAACGATGTGTGCGAAGCATAGCTTCTTTCATATCCTCGTAGCTTTCGGATTTTGCGAGATGGTCGAAGGCCATGTGAATGTCGGCACCGATGGCCCATTGGGCTTGCATACTTGATTCCGGAGTCATCTCAAATAATCTACCATCAATATGTGATTTGAACTTCACGCCTTCTTCGGATATTTTCACATCGGGAAGGGAAAAAATCTGAAAACCACCAGAATCAGTAAAAGTCGGGCCATGCCAACTTGAGAATTCAGCTAGACCACCGGCTTCTTTGATTAAATCAACGCCGGGGCGAAGAACTAAATGATAAGTATTAGCTAAAATTGCCTGCGAGCCTAAATCGCGCATTTCCTGCATGGTTAATGCTTTTACGGTCGCGCGCGTAGCCGCGCCGACGAAGGCTGGAGTTTTAATATCGCCATGCGCAGTATGGATTACACCGACACGCGCAAGACCATTTTTCTTTTCAATATCGAACTTTAACATATAAACATTGAATCTCCATAGCTTAGAAAGTTATACCTTTCGACAACTGCATGTTTATAAGCAGATTCTAAATGCTCCCAACCAGCAAAAGCAGCGGCGAGCATGAGAACCGTAGATTTCGGCGCATGAAAATTCGTTAGAAGGGCGTCGACCATCTTAAATTCAAAGCCTGGATAAATAAAGATATCGTCTTCGCCGGAGGTTTTACCGGTTTTAGCATAGTATTCGAGAGTGCGAGCTACAGTAGTGCCAAGGGCAACAATTCTCCCGGTCGGGTTAGTGGTTTTAGCTTCTTTAATTGCTTTAATAGTGTCTTCTGGGATATAAAACCATTCAGAATGCATTTTATGGTCTTCGACATTATCGGTTCGCATCGGAAGAAAAGTGCCGAGACCGACGTGGAGGGTTAAATACTTAATAATGACGCCTTTTTTGCGTAGCTTTTCTAGTAGTTCGTCAGTCATGTTTAGACTCGCGGTTGGAGCCGCGGCAGAGCCCATATTTTTCGCCCAGATGGTCTGATAACGTTTTTTATCATCATCAGTCGCGTCGCGGTGAAGATATGGCGGCAAGGGAACTGTACCATATTTTTCAGCCAGTTCGGCAAGTGGGACATCAGATTCGACTTCGGCGATACCGTTACCTAGTATACGTTTGATTTTCACCTGCGCGGCTACGCTCCGCAATCCTTCAGATTCGACAGAAAGCTTGTCGCCGTCATGAAGCCTACCACGATACATAACACGCTGTGGCTCGTCGCCGTGCTTTTCGAGTACTACGAGTTCGCGCTTGCGGCCATCTGGCAAGTTGCAAAAAAGTCGTGATTGCATAACGCGGGTATCGTTAAGGATTAAAACATCGCCTGAGCTCAAAAATTCGTCGAGATTACGATAAAAAGAGTCTTTCAGTGCACCGGTTTTTCGATCTAGGACTAATAATCGCGTCGTTCCACGTTCCTTCGGCGGATATTTAGCGATTCTTTCCTCTGGTAGTTCATAGTTATAGTCTGAAACTAGCATAGCTATACTATTATACTACAAATTAGTCAAATATAATACGCTGTCTAGAAGGTTAGTAATTTTATCTAGCGACGCATCTAACTGGTAAACCATCCCAAACGCCACCTACCCTTTCACTAAAATCATATAGATTGGCTGGGCCAGCAAGAGTAGCAATATCACTTCCTAGCTGTTGTGGCGTCCAATAATACCCAATTGAACCGACATTAAAACTACTACCATTATTCCAGTTTCCAGAGTATATAAAGTATACTGGGGCTTGATGCGAATTCCCGCTAGCGCCTGCGGTCAAGCTTAATTCGTCCCCTAAACGTTTGTATGTCTTCGAGCTTCCACTCGTCTCCGCTTTTGGCAATGTCCAGCCGGCTGGGCAAATTGATTTGTCGTGGTCAAGATAAACATAATCAAAGTTATTTGTAGCTGTCGCTGCGAGAAAATTATAATAGTTCCCATAATGATAATGAGCATCGGAGCACGTGACAGATGCATCATTAATAGTCCTAGTTGTTCCGCTAACTAAAACGCCATCCCAGCAGATTTCGCCTGGATTGTATGATTCGGGGCCACTTCCTGGGTTCCACGTCGTGTTTGAAGTGCCGTAAGTTGCCGTACTAGCTGTCCATGTAGCTGTAGTATCTATGGTCGCGCCATGTCCGATGTCGGTATTAGCGTAAGTATAGAAGTTCTGGGTAGTAATAATATCGTGGTCTAAGTTTTGCGTCATCCAGCAGTTTCCATCTGCTAGCTTTGCGACCCAGTATACTTCGTTGTCGCGATTATCGATAACTTGTGTTTGATGATTAATGGCCTCGACTGAATTACAGATTTCTGGAGTCATGTCTTGCATCTGATAATAACCATTGAGTTTAGTAGCGCCAGCTCTCTCGTAGGCTTTTTCGATTGTAGTAGGTGCTTTTACAACCCACGGGTCGGTCGCGGTACCCGAGCCAGAAACCGCGGTAGTGCCGGGTTTAAGGGAAACAACAGGCCGCAAACCTCTTCGATAGGCAGCATTTACAAAATATTGATAGTTACCATAAATTACAGTTGCATAAGCAGTTCCAGAGTACCTAAGTGGAGAAAGCGTCCAATATATACCACTAGTAAGGAAAGAAGAGTAACTATAATTAGAGGAATAAGTTGAAGGAGTGGTTCTCCCGCTATAACCAACGCCAGAAAGGGCCGCCTCGTCGGCAGTAATGAGGGCTACGGGTTTGTTTAATTGTCTATTCCCGTCTGTAGCTAAATTGGTAGTATAAAGATCTACAATATTGCGAGGACAAGACAAGGAAAGCATTCCGCCAGGTGTAAGATTGCGTAACGCAGCACCAAAATGATAGAAGGTTGAGTTATAAGTCACAATATTTGTAGATTCGTCCAACAATGTATTCGTATTGCCATCATAAATACTCCTATCATTGCAATAACCGGCACTAGGTTCCAAAAGTCTCTCGTAATCGCCAATACCGTTGTTGCTCGTAAACCAAGTGTCTTCAAGATAACTCTTAATAGTAGAATTTGAGTTATTTACCGAATAATCAGTATTGCTACCCAATGCAGTGCTAATAGGCACGGTATAAGCAGTAGAGGCTAGGTATGAACTATTACGAGTGTATCCTAGCGTAACAAGTAGGTCATAACTACCATACCAGTTACTATCATAACCAATCATTGCATTATTATTATTATTGGCGCATGTTCCCTCACTGGTAGCCGAATATAGACCATTATAAATCATTTTTACACCACCCGAACCGGTAGTCCTAAAAATACGCCAACAAGTGTCTCCAAGCCTTACATAGTTAGGATAAAAAGCGCTATTACCAGTAGAACCTGTAAACGACGAATTATTTACTGATAAATCGCTGTCCAAAATACCACGATAATAATAAATCGGATAGTCGTTAGATGCATCGCTAGAAGTTCCAAAGATAGAAGCATCGTATTCATAAACACCAGAATTAGAAGTATCAGTCGCCGGATTAGAAGAAGTTGGCTGAGTAATTACCGCTTGAAGATCAGCTTGAGACTGTTTTCCTTTAGACATCGAGGCAACCATATCGTACAGATTGGTAACCCACTGCGCATAAAGCGTAATCGTTCCGCCATCGGCGGCGATGTTAGTCACGGATTGTTGGTTAGTGTAGGACGTTCCAGAACCATCCGCGGCTGTATTCCAACCAGCAAATACCTTTCCAGATGGAGGAGTTAAGGAAATCGGAGCGAGCATCGTAGCTTCATCTCGGAAGATAGTT
>JAGCNM010000034.1 GCA_017645955.1 Candidatus Saccharimonadota bacterium | reverse complement strand
TCGCCGGCCCCAGTAGTAGATTCTGCCATTGTATAAAGACCCGCTTCAATATCAGTATCAACAGAAGCCCCATAATAAACCGGAATTACATCGCCACCTGCGGCAGAAGCTGCAACACTCGTCGTAAGTTCAGTTAAGTTATTTGTAAGACCAATAAAGTTAGAAGAGGCTGTGATGCTTGAACCAGTAGTAAAGCCCCAAGTGTTTATGTTCTCACCGAGAAGCGAAACCGGAGAACTCTTAGTCCCAGACGAAGCATCAATTTTACTAGTACTTGTATTGTCGCCATTTTTATAAAGAGTACTATCAGAGGGACCACTAATTGATAAAGTATATCCAAGTGGACAAGTAGAAATAACTGTAACATTATCAGTAGTAACATTGGCCCCATTACCAGAAGCCGCAACGTCTAAATTAATAGCTCCAGAAGTCGAAAGCGAAGCGGTATAAGTTGTAGCAGAAGCGCTAGAAAAACCCGCCAAGCTAAAAACCGCTAGAACAACAGGAAAAACAATATTTTTTATCTTTATGTGTGGAGACATTTTTTTGTTTGTTAATTAATGCATGACCTACATGCTCTATCTCATTATATAATACTTATGCTATTTTTGTCAAAGACTTTTTGTTATAATTGACTTATGGAAAATAATATTATCTTAGTCGACAAACCCGCTGGCATCTCTAGTTTTGGTGTCGTCGCCAAAGTCCGCCGACAATTAACCGAGGAGTTCGGCCATAAAATTAAAGTCGGCCATACCGGAACCCTAGACCCCTTCGCAACCGGCCTTTTAATTCTCCTCTCCGGAAAAATGACCAAAAAATCCAACGAATTCTTAAAGCTCGACAAAGTCTACGAAGCAACCTTAAAACTCGGCTACACTTCCACCACCGGCGACCCTGAAGGAGAAATTCAAGAATACTTAATTTTGGAGCACACGGAGGCTACGGCCGAGTATGAGGGCGCTCGCCCCGTAAAGACGGGCGCGAGCGACCCGTCTCCAAAATTAAGTACTCTTGAATCTACCCTCCAGTCATTCGTTGGAAAAATAACCCAAACCCCGCCCAAGTTCTCCGCCATTAAAATTAATGGTGAACGAGCTTATAAATTAGCTCGCAAAGGCAAGGACTTTGAGATTCCTTCTAGAGAAGTCGAAATCTATAGTATCGAAATTCTAGAATATAATTATCCCGAACTTAAAATTCGAACCCACGTCAGCTCCGGAACCTATATTAGAACTCTCGCCGAGGATATCGGCAAAAAACTCGGCACCGGCGCCTATCTAACTTCCCTTCGCCGCATAAAAATCGGCAATTACGATGTAAAAGATGCTATAATAAAGTTATGTTAATCTACGCTTCTCGTTTAATCGGCGCACCAATCCTTAGCGTCCAAGCTGGCGGCAAAATTGCTACAATTTCCGAAATCATTATCAACCCCGACGACTTAAAAATCATTGCTTTTAGGCTTTCTAGCCCTCTCATCGCAAAAAACTCCGCAGACATCCTCGACGCAAAAAGCGTCCGTGAGTATTCTAACTTTGGTTTGGTAATCGACGGAGTTGATGATCTAATAGAAAAAGACGATGTCATTAAAATCTCAAAAGTCCTTGATTTAAATTTCAATTTAAAAGGACTCAAAGTCGAAACGAAAAAAGGTTCTAAACTTGGCAAAGTCGAAGACTATACAGTCACAACAGAAGATTTTCTCACCCAGCAATTGATCGTTAAACGCCCAGTTATTAAAGGCTTTATCGACCCCGAACTGACTATTCCAAGAAAAGAAATTGTCGAAATCACTGATTATAAAGTTATTATTAAAGACGAAGAAAAAACTGTTAAGAAAAAGGCCGAAAACGAAGAATTTATCCCGAATTTCGTTAATCCTTTCCGAAATCACGAACAAGGTTTTGCGCCAGCTGATACGAAAACCCCTGCCGACAAAGATACTGAATAAGTTTTTCATCATCGTAACGACCACGCTTTTTTTCAATTATTTTTAAAATTTCCTCTTCGTCGTTTCGCTCATTTAAGGATTCTTCAATTATCTCAGCGCTAATTCCCTTCTTCATTAATTCCATTTTTAAACGCTTCTTAGAAATTCCTTTTTTCACGAATCGATTCTGAACATACCACTTAGAAAAAGCTTCATCATTAATGTAATTTTTCTTTTTTAATTTCTGAACTATTTCTTCTATATACCCTTCATCTAATTTTTTCTCGCGCACTTTTCTAAATAAATAATCTTTTATTTCCCTCGAAGAACGCGGTCTTGTTAATACCCATTCTAAAGTTCTTTGATATAGTTTTCCAAACTCCGAAGCTCTTTTTAACTCTTCGAGCCTTTCTTCCGATATCTCTTGTCCAGCTTTAATCTTAAAATCTACTACCTGCGAAATTTCTAACGAAAAAGAATATTTCCCATTAACAAAAACATTCACTCGCTCTGGGTTTTTTACCCCCTGCCTAATATCAGTTATTTTTAACCGACAAGAGCTAGCTTCATCTAGCTTCTCATCACCTAGTTTATAAATCTCCATGTTGCAAAAACCACTCTTTTAATAGGGCTAGTGTCAATTTATCCTTTTTTAATGGTGCCTTACCATATTTTTCCTTAAACTCTTCCGACTCATTAAACAAAACCCATTTCACTTCCGACACTTCTTCGTCATTAAAATGGAACTCATCCTTTTTCCCCGTCCAGTCTACTACATAAACCCAAGCAAACCTATTCTTATTAAAAGGTCTCATTGTTACAAACCGTAAATCATCCGCGCTAATCGTAGCCCCAACTTCTTCATACGCTTCTCTAACCGCTGCTTCCACCAAAGATTCACCGAAATTAATATGCCCACCCGCCGAATAATCATAATCACCCGGCCATCGATCAACTTTCTCAGACCTTCTTTGCCACAACAATTCTAATCCATTCTCACTATGTCGATAAACAAGCACCACCGCTACCCCAACAATCACATCCGAACCGGACTTTTCCGGATTGTCTAAAGCCGAATTCCAACTTTCTCCGTTTACCGCTTCACCATTCGGCGCATAAACCTGCCACAATTCATCTTTATGCATCTTAGTCAGTTTCCGTCGCTGCCTTTTCACGCACTTTTGCTTCAATCTCTGCCATTAGCTCCGGCTTTTCCTTAAATAGTTTCTTCACCGCCTCGCGCCCTTGGCCTAAAGTTTCGCCATTATATTTAATAAATGCTCCAGACTTTTCAAGAATTCCATATTGGACCCCAAGATCTAATACATCGCCAGATTTTGAAATCCCTTCATTGTACATAATATCAAACTCTGCTGTCCTAAACGGCGCCGCAATTTTATTCTTCACGACTTTAATCTTCGTCCTGTTTCCCGAAATATTATCACCTTCCTTAATTTGTCCAATTCTTCGAATGTCAATTCGGACCGACGCATAAAACTTCAAAGCATTTCCACCCGTCGTCGTTTCTGGATTCCCAAACATCACACCAATCTTCATACGAATCTGGTTAATGAAGATTACTGTCGCGCGAGACTTCGAAATAATTCCTGTTAATTTCCTCATCGCCTGCGACATCAATCTCGCTTGAAGCCCCATCTGTGCCTCACCCATCTCGCCATCAATTTCCGCCTGCGGGACCAAAGCTGCAACTGAATCTACGACAATTAAATCTACCGCATTAGAACGAACGAGTGTTTCCGTAATTTCTAGCGCTTGTTCACCATTATCTGGTTGCGAAATAAGTAGATTCGCCGTATCAACCCCAATTCTCTTCGCATATGCCGGATCTAAAGCATGCTCCGCGTCAATAAACGCCGCCTGTCCGCCTTGTTTCTGAATTTCCGCAATCGCATGAAGCGCTAAAGTCGTTTTACCCGAAGATTCCGGACCATAAATCTCAATAATTCGCCCCTTCGGATAACCCCCGCCGAGCGCTAAATCTAAAGATAAAGAACCAGAAGGTAAAAGCTCGACATCCATTTTCGGCGTCTCACCAAGTTTCATGATAGAACCGTCACCAAATTGTTTTGTAATCTGCGAAATTGCGAGCTTCAAAGCCTCGCTTTTTCCGTCGTTATTAGAGTTTTTCTTTTCTGCCACCGCATCCTTTTTTCCCATAGTAGTATTACCTTTCTTTACTTATTATATCTTATATTGTAAAATTGAAACAGAGTTGATTTATACATTAATGTATGGTAGAATCAATTTAAGTTTGGTTAATTACTCCTGCGTTTAGCGGGAGTAATTTTTAGTTTGATCGTTACTTTTATGTTTTCGACTTCAACTTCTATAAACTCTCCTTTCATCAACCATGTTTGTTTAAACTTCACCAACCCTGTTTCAAACACCCTTCTATCACAACTTAAAATCATTTTCAACACCCTTATTCCGCCTAGGCTTATAAACTATAACTTAATAAACCCTTTCGAGACCATAGGCTTGGCCGAACGGCCTGGAGTGTGTCTCGAAAGGGTTTATTAAGTTATATGATATAATAGTACTATGCGAGTAAATGAAAATATCTTGATATCAAGCCTAACTACCATTCGTCTTGGCGGCCCAGCCCGTTATGTTTTAGAAATTGAAAAACCCGAAGAAGTTCGTGAGGCATATGCATTTGCTCATCAATACAACCTACCAATTTTTGTCCTCGGCTCCGGCGCAAACTCAATCGGCCACGATGAAGGTTTTAAAGGAACAATCATCATTAACCGCATGCGCGGAATTTATGAAGAAAAACTAGAAGACTCAGTCAAGCTCAAAGTCATGGGCGGCGAAACTTGGGACTCGGTAGTTGAATACGCTTGTAATCGTAATCTAACCGGAATTGAAGCTCTTAGTAAAATCCCGGGGCTCGCCGGCGCTGCACCGGTCCAAAACATCGGCGCCTATGGCCAACAAATCTCCGATACTTTAACTGAAATTGAAGTTTACGATTCTGTGACAAACGGTTATAAAACTCTGAAAAAAGCCGATTTACAATTCTCTTATCGTAAAAGTATTCTTAATACTTCTGAAAAGAATCGCTACTTTGTCATTTCAATTACTCTCGAACTAAAAGAGGGTAAAATGCCTCGTCCGTTTTATAATTCAATCGAAAACTATATCGCCGTTCATAATATTACAGATTTCGGCCCAAAAAGCATTCGCGAAATCGTATCAAAAATTCGAGCCGAAAAACTTCCAGACCCGAAAGAAAAACCTAGCGCCGGCTCCTTCTTTAAAAACATCTATCTCACAAACGAAGAGGCTGAAATCGCCGAACTAAAAGGACTACCAATCTACCGCGGAGAAGATGGTAATAAAATTAATGCCGGCTGGTTGATTGAAGAAGCTGGTTTTTCTGGAAAACTATTACATGGCATCCGCGTAAACGAAAAAGCATCCCTCGTCCTAATCAATGAATCCGCAAAAAGTTATAATGATTTAGCGAAAGCTCGTTCCGAAATTGTTGGAAAAATCTACGATAAATACGGTTACTGGCTTGAGCAGGAACCAGTAGAAATCAAATGAAACTATTGAATGGAAAAGAATTAGCTGGCTTTATTAAAGAACGCCAAAGAATCGAAGTCAAAAGCTATAAAAATACGCCAAAGCTTCTCATCATTCGCGATAGCGACAATCCCGTCATCACAAAATATGTCAATTTAAAAATTCGATATGGCGAAGACATTGGTGTTGTAGTCGAAGACTATAAAGCAAACAATTCTAACGAAATCGCCGAAAAAATTCTTTCCGCAAATAACGATGACACTATTTCTGGTATTATTCTCCAACTTCCAATCATCGATAAAGAAAAAACCGACGAACTAACAAACTTAATAACGCCAGAAAAAGACGTCGACGGCCTATCCGAAAACGGCGCCTACGATTCCGCAACGGCCACTGCCATTAATTGGCTTCTCGCCGGCTACGATATTAAACTTGAGAATAAAAAAATAGCCATTGTCGGACGCGGTAAACTTGTTGGCGCACCACTTTATAAAATGTTTAAAAACTCCAATCTCGACGTTACCCTCTTTCACCGCGGCGATGACTTGACAAAACTTAAGCGATATGATATAATCATCACTGCCACGGGCGTTCCGGGGTTGATTTCTAGTTCCCTCGTCGCCCCCGGTTCCGTCATTGTCGATGCTGGAACCGCTTCTGAAAAAGGTGTCTTAAAGGGAGACGTTACAGACGAAGTTCGCGAGCGAACCGACCTAACCGCCATCACCCCTAGAATCGGCGGCGTCGGCCCCCTCACCGTCACCGCCCTTTTCGACCACGTAATTAACGCGTCTTCAAAAAACTAATCATTAATCATTAATTATTACTATTAAGAATTTTTACGATTCTGATTGATTTCACGAACTATTCTGCTGAAATCCTTTTTTACAGCTTCCGGTCTAGCATTTTTCGCTTCTCTACTATTAAAGTATCTTGTCTGTTCTTCGTTAGCAATAACAATACCGCTATCAGTTACTTGATTACGACTAGTGTCAAAAACACTATTTTCAACACTACTAGAACCTCTGCCGCTATTATCGTTATGCGCGATACTTAATACTCCGTCATTACTTAACGCTTCAGTAGCCCTACTCCTCATTACTGCAGCTCCTGGAGCCGAACTGTGTGCCGAACTAATACGTTTATCAATATAGTCATCCGACCTAATCCCGCCACTCGTCGCATTAACACTATGTGTCTCAGAACTACCACTATAAGATCGACTCGCGGTCGGAGTATCAACACGCACTTCCGAACCACCACTATCACTTGTACTAGTTGAACTACTCGTACTGCCGCCGCCACCTGAACTACTCGAATCATCCGTATCACCATCACTTGTCCCAGAATCTCCTCCACTAACCCGCTGAGCCTTTTGACCCGCAATCTTTTCAACATGCTCTAAAGCCTCCGGCTTAATACTGAGTCGTCCAGAATCGTACATCTCAACCGCCTTCCTAGCGGTATTCCTAATCTGGTCGAATTGCTGCTGCTCAGACTCACTAACCGTCTCACCATTCGCTCTCTTTGCCTCAATTCTCGAAACAGCATTCGCCATGCTCTTTAATGCTAATTCATCAGCGCCAACGAGTGTAGATTGATCATATTTACTCGCACCAGCCAACTCGTAAGTCCCATTGCCAATATTTTCTTGCACCTTACTCATTTCAGTACCACCAGACAAATCCGAAATAAGCTTGTGTGAACCGCGGTTCTTTGTTTTATATACATCGCCATAATTATTATTAAGATGAGTAGCCGCCACACGCGCTCCGCTCTCATTCCCACCAATCACCGCATCGGTCAAGTTCTGATTAACCATACCACGACCAGTATCCGTCTTTGACAACATTTTTTGCGAAGCCCTAATTTCCGACAGTGCATTCGCTCTTTCATCGTCCGTCGTTGCTTCATTATATTTACGCAACGATGCCGCATGATAAGCTGCAACCGAATCAATACTTCCTGAGTTTACAGTATGCGTGTTACCATCTGCGTCTGCAAAAGTCGCTTTATCGTAAGCTAGCATTGCTTCCGCATTCGCATCACGTTGTTCATCAGCCCTCATTGCAACGCCGGCTAACCCAGCCGCAAATCCAGCGCCCATCAAGTTCTGCTCATCGATTTTCGCCTTTTCATCCCTTAAGAACCTACTTCTCGCCGCAGCCATTCCAGAATCCCCACCTCGGACAAATCGTCCAAGACGGCCAATGTTTTCATTTTGGATATAATTACCATTTTCATCTTTCGCCAAGGACCTTGTCTTCCTATCCCATTTTAATCCAGCTCTTCTTGCATTTAGATTTCTCTGCGCCATCTCTTGTTGCGACTTATAAGCATCTGTACCTTGTAAAGCAGTATTGCCTTTCGATATTCCTCTTTTTACTCCAGCTCCAACCATTGCTAAAGTACCGCCGAGCCTGCCAAGCGTACTTAATGCACCTTTAATTAATCCAGGAAGTAATAAGAACGGCAAGAACGGCGCAATAATCGCCATTATCGCCATCCAAAAATGCAATTCACCACCGCCAAAAACAATTCCTCTAACGACAAAACTCATTCCGTAAAGCGCCCCGCAAATCGGATAAACAAGAAGTGCAGTCTTAAAGATATCCCACCACTTTTTAAATAAGCCTTGCGTATTCGGCAAAACGTAACATGCAAACGCTACTGGAGCAAGCGCCGTAAAGACGATGATTATAATAAACCTCGCACCAAGTGAAATGAAGAACATCAAAACTGCAACAAGTGCCGTAATTAATGCTATTACTAGCGAAAGAACCAGCATCACACCACCTCCGCCAGCCGCTATACCAATTACCGAAATAGCTACACCAGATACCGCACCAGCCCCAGCCAAGGCACCAAATAATCCAGCAACAAGCCCAGAAATCATTTTACCAGGAGAAAATCCGCTCGATATGCTATGACCTAGACCCTTAAATAATTCATTCAAACCACTCCCCAAAATATTAGAAATATCAATTGCAATCTCACAAATCACAAAACTTAAATTAATCAATATAGACATTATGATTAATCTCGGCAACATCTTCTTTATACCATAATTATCTATACCATACCCAGTAATTTGCGATACGATAATCGCCAAAAGAACAATAATCATAAATACATTTGCTATCGTACGAAAACTGCTCCAAGCCTTATATGCATCACTGCCACCTTTATATAAATCAGCATCCACGGCCAACCAACTATCAAGCAACCCATCAATTCCGTCTACTGCTTCAGCTGTATTATTAATTGTTGGACAAAGCACCCAAGACATCCCCTCAATTCCGGAATTATAACACGGGTCACCTTCGTCATCCCCACCAGTTGTCCCTCCACCCGACGTTGATCCTCCCGGTCCAGAATCCCTTGCCGTCTGTACATCAGCCAACTTATCCTCATCAACTGAATTAAACCAATCAATTATTTGCTGCATCGTAATCGTAGTAATTGTAGGGTAAGGCTGTCTATAACGATAATCAATGGTTTGCGTGTAAACAACTATACTATTTAAATCCTGACCATTAAAATTCGCATAGTAAGTACTAAATGTCCCGTCAGGCGCCTTTAACCTAACTTCCGTAAGACCATTCGTACTAGTTGGTTCACGAGTCAATCTATTCTGTACAACCTCTGGCAAAGCTTTTTCTAAATAGTAATAGTAGAGATCATATAATTCACTATCGTTTAAAGCGAGCTCAGGGATAGTCATCCCAGACATACCTTTAATTGCCTGATTTGATACATCATAAGAGTTTCCGTCCTTTGCATAAACAAAACTGCCCGTATCGCTTGAGCTAACTATATCGCCCACAACAAAACTATAATAACTATCACTTGTAGAAGAATACCCAATTTCAGCAGCTTGAGTACATCTTAAACCCCAGGTTTTATTCCCTAATATATTGTCTACATCCGCATAAAACTCCTGCACGTCACTCTTCAACGGAATTATCGCCTTTTGATTGTCATACATCTCCGTACAACCACTAAGAATATTACCCGGTATTTCTAACTCCATATTATGATTTCTTATATATATCTTTATAGTTTCTAAAAAGTTAGAGCCAGAAGCCTTATAATGTATTAACCCATCGCTTTCTTTAGTAGCAGTAATCATAATAGAAGATTCCTCACTATCATAACAAGATGGGTCCGACGTCCCCCCCAACAAAGTCCAAGTAGTAATGCATGTTCTCTCTTTTGCGGTAATATTAAATGTCTGCCCCCCAGTTTCTTCCAAAGTATATCCTAAACTTTCCAAAAAACTAGTCGCACTACTAGGATCATCCCATTTAACCCCATTTTTACCAGCATAAGCTAAAACACTAGAATTTAACCCGTTCACGCCCAAAAAAAGATTATAGCAATTGACACTACCACTACCAACTGAATGTTGAAACTGATAAGATGGCAAGGCTAAACTTCCACTTTTCGGAAATACATCTTTTGCAACCTCGCCTCTTTTCTTTTGTTCTATTGGTGAATTGATTGAATCTCTCACGCATTGATAATATTGCGTAAAAATCCACTTCTTTATAATTGAAGAGCCATCGCTAGCAAATGTGTTACTACTCGATAAAGCTCCTAAAAACACCGACACGAGCAAGCAAATAATCAATAGTTTTAATCTTCTAGTCATTAGGAACTCCCTCCGTATCACTATTCATATTATAAATCTCCTCATATAGCGCCCTTAATACTCCTAAAGCTCTCCCTTTCAAAACAGATTCATCTCTCTGGACATTAAATGCTAAATCGTTCAATTTATAGGATTCCTCTTCTGAGAGACTATAACAACCCTCCACAATCGCACCATCTCTTATGCAACCACGAAAATCAGCGTTCGCAATCAGATCTAACGAATAATAATTAAGCTCCTTCAAATCCTGCAAAAAAACTCCAAAATAATTATCTACATCAGAACGACTATAAATGCTCGCAATAGATTCTTTTGTTGCATCTTTCCCTTTATCCAAATATTCCTTCAAAAAATCATTTTCACTCGAACGTGGTAATGAAGCATAATCCTGATAATAAGCCTTCATTGGAACTGTTTCTAAGCTACCACCAGACTTATAATAAGACGTACTAAAACTATCATACTTCTCTCCTGCCTTCTTAATATAACTCTTTCTCTCTGTCGAACTTAATTCTAAAAAGTATGGAATCTTTTCTTCAATAACATCAAGCTTTAAATCACTATTACTCTCAATACCATTCAAAACATAATTCACGTACGCATTAAAGCTAACTTTTACATCAGTTGTAACAACTACGCCCCCGCTATCTTTCTCATTATTATTACTCCAAAGCAACATATAAGCCACTAAACCCCCAACCACTAACAACATTAAAGCAACAACTGCAATTACTAAACCCTTTTTTGACTTTTTCTCGCCATAACTAAGCACAACATCCCCACCCTGAGACGAAATCGCGGGCTGCCGAATACCTCCAGGACTATTGTATGACGGATTCATATAAAACAATTATAACATAAGCATTATAAAAAACACAAAAAAATAAGCCCTCTGGCTTATTTTTTGTGAAGCGGCCCCCAACCCTTAAGTCACAGCTTGGACTTGAGTTGGGATAAACTCCCAACTCAAGTACCAAACTTGTCTTCGTTGTGTCCTCTTACATTAACTTTTTTCGGCTAGAAATAAGGTAACCAAGAGTTGTAACTACTGAACCTGCGCCAATTGCGCCAGTTACAATAGTCTCTGGACCAGTAGAAACGATCACTTCTGGAGTCGGTTCCGGTGTAGGAGTCGGCTCAGGAGTTGGTTCCGGTTCTGGAGTTGGTTCCGGAGTTGGCTTAGTTTTACAAGTTTCATCGTTCTTCTTAACCATTACAGAAGCATCATCCTTGTAAACTGCGTTCTTAATCTTAGAACCAGAAACCGTAGCGCTTGCCCAGTTTACGAGTTGGTTATCACCACAAGCCATCGTTTTATCGACAACTTTACCAGTAAATCGAACATAAGCGTTACCTTTAGCGTTATAGCTACCAATGTTAATACCAGTAGTAGTTACGGTATTATCCTTTAGAAGCACACCGCTTTGATAATTAGAGTTGTAAAGGTAAGTCGAATTCTTTACGTATTCAACGTTAGTCGGAAGTACATCACGAATCATCACGTTGTTAACAGTTTCAGCAAGTAAGTTTACGTACTCAATTTGGTATTCAACTTCATCGCCAACCTTAGCGTTAACTGACTCTTTCCAAGTTTTGTCAGTACCGCCCTTGATACGTACGGTCTTCGAAACCTTAGCCGCAACAGAGCTGTGAACTTTGACGTCAATTGTTACAACGCCAGAGTATTCATAACAACCAGGAATCTTGCCATCCATAGAAGTGTAACCAAGCTTTGCGCCAGAAGTAACTACTTCGTTAGGAAGTTTGAAAGTACCCTTATTGTTATTATATTTTGCAGAACCTTCAACATATTCTAGATAAACGTTTTCACTTGCTTTAAGTGTAACTTCATCCCAATAACGAGCTGGTTTAGCATTCGAAGAATCGATGTAACCAATGATCGTTTGAGTATTAGAAACAGTTGTTGGAATTGAGAAAGTTGCTTTCACATCTTTCGCAATTGCATCCATGCCCTTAGGGCTGTTATTGTGAACGAAAAGACGAATCGTATAAGTTTCACCGTCTTTTACGTTAATCGTATCAGCGTTCCAGGTGTTAACCGTAGTACCGGCAACTTTCGCGCCAACGAAATTCTTTTCATCCCCGATTTTACCGTTAGAAATCGAGTTAAACGTAATTTTGTTGCCTAAAGCGTTCTTGTTAATTTGGTCAAGCGTATAGCTAGGACGGCCATTATCAGAATCACCCCAAGCATTTACCATTATAGGCGTAAGCGAAGCTGTTGCAATAACAACTGCAGCAGAAACGCTAAGCGCAGATTTTAATAATTTATTCATATTATTCCTTTCCTTGAAAAATTATTAATAATTATTTACTTATTGTTGCTCTAGCCGAATTGTTAATTTTCGTCTAAACAGCCGAATCGTCTCAGTCTCAAATTGGATGAAGCCCGGCGGCGAAAAGCCGCCGGGACAAGGGTAATGTGCTAAGTCCTAAAGACTTCATCCGTTTGCTATCTTATATACCTCTTAGTCCGGAGGTCCTCCCCAGGCATCTCCGGGCGTCGGCGATATATCTTCGCCAGTGTCCGCTGCTTGAGCGGGCGGTTGCGTGGGCGTCGGATCGTCAATCGACCCATTGCCGGTTCCCTTGTCTCCGTTGTTATCAACGGTTACTTCAGGAGTCGGCGCAGGAGTCTGTGACGGACCCGTAGGCGGAGCAGTCGGAACTGTTGAAGGCGTATTGGGATCGCCTCCTTCCTTCTGTCCACCATTTATGATGTCGAGCTCCTCAACCGCTTCCCTGTACTCATCATACGTAGAGAAATGGTCGGAGTTCGTCGGCAAATCTGCCGAAGAGTTCTGGCTCCCAACGCCAGTGTTCGTGTCCTTCCCTGGACCCGGATTGTTATTAGGCTCCGTGTTTTCACTAGGTGCCTTATTCGGATCCTTGTTGTAAGTCGGAGTCGGCTCAGGCGTAGGAGTCGGAGTCGGCTCGGGAGTCGGCGTAGGTGTCGGCTCAGGAGTAGGAGTCGGAGTCGGCTCAGGCGTCGGTTTCGGCGTAGGAGTCGGCTCAGGCGTCGGTTTCGGCGTCGGTGTCGGCTCAGGCGACGGGGTTACGAAGTATTCCGGCCTCTTATCGTGGATATTAATACCCAGTTCAAAGACAGCGACTCCATGTTTCCCAACGTAAGCCAAAACCATTGCCTCTTTCTTATACTGATAGTCAGCCTTTATGCCCTTACGGTCATTATTCAGGCCAGCATCATTAAGACACCAGTTCTCGCCAGTCTTGCGAGTCTGAACGCCCTGAGAAATCAGTCGTTCAAACCATGTGCAGAGCGTGGCTGCGTAAGTGCGATACTCATCGGTTACATAAATCGTATCCGAATTACCGCGCTTTTCAAGCCAGTAAAGAACCCCGTTTTTGTCGTTGATCTCTACCATTTCGCCCATCCACGGGTTCAACTCACCAATCGTCTTACCGCCGATTTTCTTGTCCTTGAGGGCATTGGCTATGGTCACCCCGTAAACAGGGTTACGCATAATCTCTTCCTCAAGCTCAAGGAACATTTCCTCGTCTTTCGTCGACTTAAACCCGAAGGTCAAAGCGTCAGAAAAACCCGTTGCCTTAGTCCTCTCCTTGTCCTTAGGTGTCAGAGACGACAACAGGAGCTCCTGAGAAATTGTTTTGTACTTCTCAAGAGTCAGTGCCTCCAGCTCGTCAGCCGTAAGCTTACGAACCGTCAGGACAGTCGTCGCTTCCGCAACGTCTTCCTGCTTTTCAGCTTCGGTCACGGGTGCAGGACTTGCCGTCTCAGCCGTCTCCGCTGTCGCTTCAGGGATGTTTCTGGTGAACGGAGACGGCAAATTAAAATTTGCGCCTTTGATCCCTCCAACCAGAGCCGCAATCAGCAGTGCAGTAAACAGAATCGCGAGGATATACCCAGCAATTCTCGCCACACGACCTCTCGCGTACGTCTCGTCATCGACAATAACACCATCCTCGACTGCTTCCATATCCCTCTCGTGTGCATAGAAAAACACACGATCGAGAATAAAACATCCGATTGCCGCGATGAGGAGAAGAGTCGGAATGACTGCGATAAGATTCGCCCATCCGTTCTTCATCTCAAAGCAAGCAATCGTCATCTGGGCGGTTGCGGCCGTTGTCCAGTACATCAGCACTGCGGCGATGATGAACAAGATAAGGCCAAGGATTTTCTTCCCGCAGGCTCTCCAGCGAAGGACCAGATACACATAGAGTATGATCATAATCGCAAAGAAAACCGGCGCGAACACCAGCCAGAACCCAGCCAAAAGCGGAGTGACAAAGTGGATTGCTCCAACAATTACTCCGACAATAATGGCACGAATCCAGGCTTCATCGTCAACATTTCTGAAGACGAACTTCTTGTGGCCATCCTCGTAAGTTTCTATCAGGGCTTTTTCGCAGAACGTCTGCTCTGCAACGCCTATCAGAACCATGAGGACGATACCGAGAATGATTGCACCCACCATGGTAATACCTCCTTATAAATTTGATTTTCGGAGGCTCACACCTCCGAATAGTGGGGTGTGGGGAGTGAGTGTATATAGATAGCTATATTAAAAACAGATTTCATTAATTTGAAATCTGAGATGATTCGGTTGTTAATGGTCTTCTTGTTTCAGAGAAACACCCAAAAACTCAGACTACTTACATTGTATCACACTTTAGCTTATTTGTCAATACTAATATTATATTTTTCCGCTTATGGCAATATTATTCTCTTAAACATTAGAAAAAGGCCGACCGAAGTCGACCTTTCTCTAATGTACTCGTAGCTTAGAGACCGAATTTTCCGGCCTCCGAGGGCTTCAGCTTGCGGATGATTTTGCCGTTCTCGACCCAGACCGGGACAGGCCACGGTTCGGGATCGTAGTGGGCGGCGGTGCCGTAGTACAGGGACAGCTGAACATCCCCGTTTTCATCGTGGAAGCCCCAAGCTCTCTTGGGACCGATGAACCCGGAACGGGCATTCTTGGCCGCCTCTTCAGCCTTGCGGGCCTCTTCGGCCTTCCTGGCCTCTTCAGCCTCGATTTCCTCGGCCGCGGCGATGATTCTCGCGCGTTCCGCCTCGATCTTCTCAGCCTGGAGACGCAGTTCCTCGCTCAGCCTATCGGCTTCAGCGCGAAGCTCTGCTGCGGTCTTCGGAGCCTTCTTGACCTCTTCGGCTTTGCGAGCCGCTTCAGCGGCCGCTTTCTTGGCTTCCTCAGCTTCGGCTGCTTTCTTGGCTGCCTCGGCTTCCTCTGCCGCCTTCTTGGCTTCAGCTGCCTTCCTGGCCTCTTCAGCCTCCTCGACGACTTTCCTGTCGATCGACTCTTTCGCCGTTGCGGCGAATTCTAACGCGCGAGCAGCTTTAAGATGCTCAGCGGCTTCCGCACGCATTTCTGCGACGGTCTTTTCGACGGCAGGAGCCTTCGAAGAAACCTTCACGGTAACTTCCTCCGGCTTCTTTGCTACGGTTACGGGTTTGCACTCATTCCATTTATTGGTCATTTTTACCAACCTCCTTAAATTTTTCTGGAAGAGCCCTCTCTGTTAAACTACGATACTTTCCATTATATCACACTTAATCAAAAATGTCAATGGTTATAACATGTTTTGTTTCACAAAAATGGTGCGGGTAGAGAGAATCGATTGGAACAACGACTTCTCGCTTTTTGAGTTTTTTGTAACACAAAAATGGTGCACGATACTATGTGAAGTTCGCACTTCATCATCCCACAGTTAATTCCATTATACTTTAACATTGTCACTCATTAGACTGGCCACCGATAATCTTAGGCAATAATACTCAATGTGAGATATGCTATAATATACTTATGTATAAAATACGCGATCGAAAAATCAAAATTGCAGTTTTTGACACAAAACAAAACGACATCGATTATTTTAATGCAGCCAATCAAGATGGCAAATTTGAAATAAGCTTTTTTGAGGAAAGGCTAGACCCAGACACGGCCCACCTCGCCGTCGGCTACGACGTAGCCTGCGTTTTTACTAACGACATCGTGAACAAAGAAGTGATCAACATCCTGTCGGACGAGATGGTCGACTTTGTCGCCTTACGATGTGCGGGGTACAACAACGTAGATTTGACGACCGCCCACAAAAGACTTCATCTCGCCAATGTGCCAAATTACTCTCCGTATGCAGTGGCAGAGCACGCAATGGCCTTGCTTCTGACATCGGTTAGGCGTATCCACAAGGCCTACAACCGTACCAGGGAATACAACTTTGATATAGACGACCTAGTAGGTTTCGAACTGCACGGCAAAACCATCGGCGTAATCGGCACTGGCAAAATCGGTAAGAAATTTATCAACATCTGTAAAGGCTTCGGTATGAACGTCATTGCCTACGATAAGTTCCCAGACGAGAAGAGTAACATCAACTACGTAGACAAAGACACCCTCTTCAAAGAAAGCGACATCATCTCTATCCATTGCCCTTTGACGAGTTACTCTAAGCACATGATCAACAAGACCTCCATTTCCAAAATGAAAAAAGGAGTCATCATCGTAAATACATCAAGAGGCGGCTTGGTAGATTCCGACGCCTTAGTTGAGGGTTTGCTGAGTAAAAAAGTTGGTGCAGCCTGCCTAGACGTCTACGAAGATGAAGCTAACGTCTTCTTCCGCGATCTATCAAATCACATAATGCGAGACGACATCTTGGCGCGTTTGCTATCTATGCCGAATGTTATAGTCACCTCACACCAGGCTTTCCTCACCGACGAAGCCCTCAAAAACATTGCCGACACTACTCTGAAAAATATAGAAGAATTTTTTGACAAAGGTTTTTGTAAAAACGAGCTATAATTCTCCCCACGGTGAATACCAATAAAAATTAAGCCTCAAAGGGCTTATTGGTGCGGGTAGAGAGAATCGATTGGAACAACGACTTCTCGCTTTTTGAGATTTTTGTAACACAAAAATGGTGCGGGTAGAGAGAATCGAACTCTCATCTCGAGTTTGGAAAACTCGCATACTAACCACTGTACTATACCCGCAATTCAAATTGTAAATGGGGTGGGATACCAGGATCGAACTGGTGACCTTCTGGACCACAATCAGACGCTCTAACCATCTGAGCTAATCCCACCATCCCTCTTATTATATCATAATTATCTCGAAATACCAGGGTTTTTCCGCGCTGGCGGTACAGTCGGCTTTGATGGAGCCGGCACAGCGGTCTTATTCGCCATCATTGCTCTGCCCACCGCCATTGAATCTCTATCACGTATTTTTAATCTTTCACTTTTATCCGTCTCCGGATTATATACCATTGGTCTTGGAGCCTGCCCAAAAGAATCATTCACTACCCTCGAATCACCATATGCCCGTATCGTCGTTCGGTTTTGCTCTATCTTCATTCTTTCCGCAAAACCCTCCGTCGAAGCTACCCCAATCCCTTTTTTATTCTGCGCCTGAGCATACGCTGAACTATGTACTACATCCTCTGTTTTA
>JAGCNM010000033.1 GCA_017645955.1 Candidatus Saccharimonadota bacterium | reverse complement strand
GATTTAATTAAAGTGTCCGATTTTAAGGTGCTAGACACCCTGGTTTCGGACCATAAAGCACTAGTTTTAGAGGCAGATTTTTAGGTATTAGAAAGGCCCGAGCTTAGCTCGGGCCATGTGCGATGGGAAGATGGGGGATTAGGAGGTTAATGGGGATCAGATAAAAAATGTAATGGTCCCTTTTCGAGATTTGGTATCGAAGTAGGCTTCGAATCTCGCCGAAACCAGGTCGGTCCATCTTTTGCAGACGTTGACGCGCTCTTTTGCGTCATAAACAGTTTCGAAATGCGTTTTTCCGAGAGCAACTTTGCAGTATCCTTCGATGTTGAAGGAATGGTTGTTCCCGCTCTCGTGCTGGAGCATCGTGATGCGCGTCACGTTCATCTCGAGCGGCTCAAAGGCGCAACCGGGGTCTCCCAGAGGAGTGGTGTAGCCTTTAGCTACCATGAAGGTCACTGGGACCTTCACGGTCTCATCGTACGCATACTTGAATGCGTCGATAAGGAGTCCCATGCTGGGACCGTTTTCGATGTTGAATTTGCCTGCGGTACTCATACGAATACCCTCCTTTTTAATATTTCTACTTGCATACGCAAGATAGATGCTTTAGTCTCCCATTTGGACTAACATGATTACATTATACCACACTTTTAAAAAATTGTCAATATTTTAGTAAAAGAAAAGAGCCGCTAAGCTTAGCGGCTCTTTAAATGTGCTGGACGAAAGTCGCAATGAGATAGACGCAGGATTTTGAAGCAAGGTAAACGTTGTTTTCGAATGCTTCGGCAGCTTCATTGGCTCCGTCCGATACGGCTTTGATGAGAGTGACTGGGATATTGTTGCGATTGCAGGTAATAATGATACCAGCAGCTTCCATTTCACAGACGTCGGCGCCAAATTCCCTTCTGAGGCGAGCTTTTGGCTCACCGCCGGCGACAAACTTGTCGGCTGAAGCGCAGGTTAATTTATTAAGTGCTTCGGTGTACGCTTCAGTGATAAACTTTTTTGCCGGATAGATATAGGGATCGGGACTGTGCGGATACTGTCCGACAACGTGATGACCCGAGAGAGTAATGTCAAAATCGGTATGGACAACCCTTTCAACGACACCAACGTAGCCAGCAATGTGCTCATCCGACAAACCTCCGGCTACCCCGTAATTGATGATTCCCCCTTTTTTGGATTTTAAGGCACTAATAGTCGTTTTTAACAAAAATCCACCTTTGAAGGTGGATTTTTAGTTTAACAACTTAGTTGTGCAATTTTCATCTGTCAATTCGTGTTTAGCTTAACGTTACGTCTAGTTTTAGATGTTGTTGTGTTATAAGCTTATCTAACACAACCGTAACCGACCTAGCTATGCGCATCATTTCTGATTCGCACGCATCATTCCTTCTCAAGAAAGGAGGTAATCCATCGACACGTTCTCGTACCGATGCCTTGTTACGACTTAACCCCAATCATCTCCCCCACCTTAGGCCGCCGAGGCGGACTTCGGGTGTTGGTG
>JAGCNM010000032.1 GCA_017645955.1 Candidatus Saccharimonadota bacterium | reverse complement strand
TGGTGATTCCGGCGGGAGTCGAACCCGCGATTTTCTGGATGAGAACCAGACGTCCTAGACCACTAGACGACGGAACCGTTTTTACTAAAAGCGGACCCAAGGGGGGTTAGGTCCGCACCTTCATTCTATCATATACTTTATTAATAATCAACCCCACCATAATAAGGGATGGCCGAGATAAAAGTTTGTCCAGGCACTAACCGAATCTCATTTCCGTTGTCATCTAAAAACTTTATTTGCTCCCCAGCGCTACCTTTATTCCAGGTCCCATGTTTTACGACTCCATTTTGAAAAACGTAAGCTTCGCCCGAGCCAATTACCGTAACGTCTTCGTGATAATTATCCGATGCTCTTCTCTCTTCGACAATCATCGCGACCACCACTTTCGGTGTCATTTGTGTTAAACTACAAATGTTTTCCGGATCAACTTCCCCTCTATCCTCATCGGGACACTTGTATATTTCGTGTGCATTTCCGTCGCCATAACTTCTGTGATAAGTATTCGTCGCTAAATCATAATTATAAACCACATTAAACGAACCAACACTACCAAAACGGAAACTAATAGTCGATGTTTCCGGATTTAATTTTGATGTATCCTTCTCGGTCGCCGTCGTAATTTTCAACTTTTCCTCCACCATTCCATCTATTCTCGCCTTCTCTGCTTCTGCCGGCGTCAAACGCGCAAACCCTTGAACATTAGAAGAGTTATATCCTCTATCAGCGCTAACCTGCCTTAAATCCTGAGATGTCGTAAATAGATTATTCCATAGTCTTCCGTAAGCCGTTCCTCTATACATATAAGCATAGTTTTCAGTTAAATCTTTATACGCTCCGGAACCGACCGCCGCGAGGGCATCAGCCGAACCTCCCGCATGTACAATCGTACAATCAAAAGGCGTATCCCAGTTTAAATAATAGATTCTTAATGAACGAATCGGACCGATTACCGCGGTCGAAGGGTTTTGGAAAATCGCCGCGAATCTTGTAATGCCAGCCTCGGCGATGGCTTCAAATATGACGCCAGCCTCAGTCAAACCAACTTGTGGTCTCGCTCCATCAAGCCCGTTCGGAACCTGAATACAATAAACCGGCGCGTTTTTTAAATCAGCACTCGCCAAAATCTCACCAGTCAAATCACTATAAGTACTCTCAGTTGCAGTTTTAGACGGAATTTCAGGAAAAACCAAGGCAACTCTTTCTTCAACTGGCTTCAATAAAACAACTAATAGACAAACCACTCCGCCAACAAATCCAACTATTCCGGAAATCAAAAAAACAAGCCAAAGCTTTTTCTGTTTTCGGGTTTTTAAGCTCATTTTTTCATTTTTTTTAGCAATTTTGTCCAAGTCATCACTAGTGATTTTGAGCTCCACCTTCTCTTCCATCTTCCCTCCTAGTTATTTTCTTATAAAAAACATAATAATTTTATATTTATTTTAACACAAAATAAAAAGGTTGTGCTATAATGAAGTTATGATTAAACAAACATCGAAGGTCGCCGTTCGTCTCGTTAGCTTCCTTGCGATAGGGCTACTTATTTTTAATCAAGTCGACCTCGTTTCCGCCGATACGGAAAACACCGATTTTAATGTCAACGTGAGAGAGGTACTTTCAGTCTCAATCACTACTCCGACAACATGGGCCGCGGGCGATGTCGATACTTTCCTAAGGAATCCAATCAGTTTAGATGTCGTTACTAATAACGCGAATGGCTTTACCGCCTCGATGACCACAAAAACCAATGACACTTCGCTAATTAATACATCTAAAAACAGCGTTACTCTTCCGACTTTATCCGCTACAACAACTCGAGCGAATTTCCCGGCGAACTATTGGGGCTATTCTTTAGATGATACTGCCGCCGGCAACAATGCTAGCAATTACGCTGCTCTAGTTGGCGCCGGTAGTACTCCAATTACGATTATTTCCTCTCAATCTGCCGCAACTGGACATAAAGACTTTTATTTTGGCGCTAAAGCTAATGTTACTAAAGCTTCTGGTACATATTCTGGTACGGTTGTAATCAGCGTTGTTAGTGGCGTAATTGATAATAACACTAACCCGATTACTCCAACTAACCCAGACACTCCAAACCCAACCCCGAATACTCCAACCTACAATCCTACTCAAGGAACTACGACTTATACATACACCAACACTAACTCTGGCTCTAATACGACAACCACCACTACCGAAGTCAGCTCAGGCGATAACCGCTCAGTTTACCAAGGATACACTCCTCCGCAAGGCGTAACATATAGTACGACGTCTCGCGTCTCTAACCTCTCTACTCTTGCAACTGGTCTAGCTATTGCGTCTTCTGTTGCTGCAACTTCTGGTGCCTTCTTCCTCTTCGCTGCTCGCCGTGAAGAAGATGATGATGACGGCGACAACGACGAAGTTCACGAAGCTTAAGACTAGCGATAATCTCCTAAAAATGGTATAATTGCCTTTATGAAAGTTATTACTAGATTTGCACCAAGCCCAACTGGCTATATCCATATTGGCAACGTTCGTTCTGCGATTTATCCCTATCTTTTAGCTAGGCAAAACGACGGAAAACTTATTTTAAGAATTGAAGACACCGATCGTAAACGTTATGTTGAAGGTGCAACCGAGTTAATTGAAGATACTTTAAACTGGCTAGGCCTAGAATGGGATGAAGGCCCGATTGTAGGTGGCCCGAACGCGCCATACTTCCAAAGCGAACGCAAAGAAATCTATCACGCTTGGGCAAGAAAACTAATTGAAGCCGGCCGCGCTTACGCCGATCCGACTCCTCCTGACGTGATTGAGGGCTACCGGGAAGAATGTAATAAGAAAAAAATACCTTTCCTTTATCGTAATTATCGTCCAGAAAACCCGCCCGAATGGGAACCTGGTATTCCGCTAAGATTTAAAGCTGAGCCTAAGTCTTATGAATGGACCGATGAAGTCATGGGTAAAATGAAATCTGGCCCGGAAGTTCTAGATGATATTATCCTGATTAAAAAAGATGGTTACCCGACTTATAACTTCGCACATATTGTTGATGATACAGAAATGGGCGTAAACTACGTGATGCGTGGCGTCGAGTATCTTTCCAGTACGCCAAATTACTTAGCGCTTTATGAAGCACTTGGCCTTGAACGACCGCATTTTGTTTCATTACCTCATATTCTCGCCCCGACCGGTAATAAAAAGCTCGGTAAACGTGATGGCGCAAAATCAGTCACCGAGTATCGCTCAGACGGTGTCCTCGCCGAAGCGATGCTAAACTATCTTGCTTGTTTAGGCTGGAACGATGGAACCGAACAGGAAATCTATACAAAAGAAGAACTAATCAAGAAATTCTCTCTAGATCGTATCCAGAATTCTGGCGCGCGATATGATGAAGTTAAGCTTCTATGGATGAATGGGCAGTGGATTCGTAAAATCTTTACCGAAGAAGGCGCCGAAGCTCTCTACGAACGTACAAAAGAATTCTGGCCGGAATCAGCGGCTAATTCTTCGGACGACTACAAAATTAAAGTTCTCTCAATCATTTATGACCGCTTAAAAACCTTGTCTGATTTAAGAACTATGACGAATTATTTCTTCGAAGATCCGCGAGTTGATGTCGACGCTATCGTAAATAACAAGTTTATTAAAAAGCTTTCTGAATCCGAAATTGAGTCGCTACTGAAAACTTCAATCAAAAAGCTAACCGATTTAGAAAACTGGTCAGCGGATTCGCTTCAAGACGCCTTAAATGACCTACTAACCGAAACAAAGAAAAAACCAGCCGAATTATTCAGCTTAATTCGTCTTTGTGTCAGCTTTGCTCCGTTTAGCCCTGCCTTAAATCTTACTCTCGAAACACTCGGGAAAGAAAAATCCCTCGCGAGATTAAACGCTGTCGCACGTTCAATTTAACTAAAACGAAACCGCAATTGAACTAATTTGTTTTTTGGTTAGAGAGCCTTTTTGAATCTTCAATTTATAGACTACTCCGCCGTTTACCCAAGTCGCCTTATTGTCGCCAATGTAAATCGTTAAGCCTTGTTCTCGTACCGTTGTGTAATTCTCGCCGTATTCTTTTTTGACATAATTGTTTAATAGCGAGTTTGAATCCCAAGAAGAACGCTCCTCGGTAATACTAAAACGTTCTTTAGTTGTATGATTTTCAAAACTAAGCGTAGTCATATTATTCTCGGACGCAATTTCAGTTGGACTATAATTGCGCGGCAGGTAATTTGGGTAAGTTGCATTTAGCTGTACAGCAGTAGCTCTAAACTGTACATCAGGCATATTTAGACTAACAAAATACACAATTGCAAAAACAGCAGCCGCTGCGCAAGTCAAGGCCAGCATGACGCGTCCAAACCCAAATCGCATTCTTTCGGTCTTAGCCTTCCCAGTTGTTGCCACCTCGGCCATAGTAGTTTCATTACTAGTCGTCTTAGAAGCTGTCGCCAAAGCTTTTTTAATCGCCTGATCCTTCAACTCTTGAGCAGTCATTCTAGTTTGCTGTTGCTTTTCTGTTGCCTGTTGCCTCTCACGAAGCTTCTTATTAACAATAATTTGGGTCGGATGAGGTTCAGCCGGCTGAACTGGCTCAGTGTCTTTAACAGTTTCCTTCATGGTTGTGCTGAAACGAGTAATCTTTGGACTAGTTTGCCTACCGGATTTAATTTTTACAGTTAAATCATTCTCTTTCGCGGTTTCCTTAGCAGTCTCTTTTTTTGCTGCGGCTGTTACTTTACCTGGACGTTTGACATATTTTCGGTTAAGCGTAGTAGACGCCCTAGTTTGTCTGTGGGCGGACCTGGCTGCCTGTCTCGTTTCGGTTTTTTGCATTATATACCTCGCTTATTCTTATATCAATCATACTATTATATATATTAAAACGCAAGAGCTAAAAATATTAATTTTTATGTTATAATATTCACAGTATGGACTTCGAAAAAAACCAACGTCGTCAAAATCTTAAAGTTATTATCTCGGAAGCTTTTATGGTTTTTGCTGTGATTCTAACAGTAATTATCCTAGCATTTATCGTTTCTGGTTACTGGCTGAATTCTGATTTTGAAGTTAAAAGACAGGGCCTTCTTCAAATATCCTCAATTCCTACTGGTGCCGATATTGATATCGACGGTAATTCTTCTTGGCTTCAAAAAACAAACACCTCGAAAGTGTTAACTAGTGGCGAACATACTATTACCTTGTCAAAAGAAGGCTACGATACTTGGACTAAGACAGTAGATATTAAAGAAGGTTTGCTCTACCGAGTACATTACCCGAGGCTCTTCCTAAAAAACCGTACTAGCGAAAAAGCGCTTTCCGCGACCGGAGTGACATATGCAACGGTTTCTCCTGATCACTCTTCTCTTTTGTTGATTAATGGTACAACAGAATGGCTTTACGTTAATTTAAACGAAGAAAAAATCACTCCGAAAAAACTTGATATTTCTTCTGTTTTTTCCGATGTTAGTATAGCTTCTGGCGCAAAGACCGGCCTGTTTACTGGCGAAATTGTAGATGTTGATTGGGACACAAATGGCAGTCGGGCGCTCTTTAAAACTAAATCCGAAAACGGAGTCGAATGGGTTCTGTTGAATCCGAAAGATATTAAAAGTAGTATTAATCTCACGCGTGAATTCGGTACCAATTTCATCGACCTAAAGATATTTGATAACGATGCGAATACCTTGCTAGCAGTCTTAAATAATAATCTCCATCGTCTAGACGTTTCTGGCCGCTCGGTTTCGGCTGTTATTGTCGAGAATGTCATTGATTACGACTATTATAATAACGAATTATTCTTTTCTGCCTCGAAAAATGTTCCAGGTGAAGAACTGACGTATTATTACCTCGGGAGCTTAAAACTAGGCGATAAAATTGAAGAACTAGCCGAAACAACTACTCCAGCTAAAGTTGCAATTACGAAATTCTATGAAGAAAAGTATCTCTTAACTCTTGAAAACAGCACGTTAAAAGTCTATCAAAAAGATGGTTTTGCTCCACTTTTCGAATTTAATCTTAGCTTTTCACCAGCTAATCTGAAAGTTGGCCACGAAGGCGAGTTTATTGTTCTTTATTCTGGCTCACAAATCGCTACTCTTGATATGGAGACGATGTTAGTTGGCGAATGGACTGCCGAAGGAGAAGGCTTTGGTTGGTTAGATAACGATATGATTTACACGGTCAATGGCGGAGAACTAATAGTTTATGATTTTGATGGCCTAAATCGTCGCGATATTGCAAAAAACGTCTCAAACCAATTCCCAGTTATGATAACCAACAATCGTTATTTGTACTATTTTAGTGACGGTAACCTAATCCGCGAATGGTTAATTCCCCGTTAGGAAATTCCAGACTCCTTCAAAGAAAGACGGTTCGTTAGATGGAAAGGCAGTTTCCTCATTCTTATCTACGGTTGGTAGATTCTCTTCTTTAGCTGCTCCTTCTGAACTTGGAGAAATTTGCTTTGCAGAAACCAGTAAACGGAATCTCGAAGTACCAAGTGGGGTACATGTGACGAGTGTCAAGATTGGCTCTTTTGTTTCGACTACTAAAGCTGCAACATTTGATGGTTCAACCACTTCTTTTTTATAAACACTATAGGTGTAACGCACCGATTTGTAGTTTACATAGATTAAATCTCCATCTTCAAGCCTTTCAAGCCCAGAGAAGATGTATTTATATGGATTGGAGCTATAAACATCCCCAGCCGAATGTCCGGTTATGACGAGATTACCGATTTCACCCGGGAATGCGCTTGCGCCCGCAATGCGGTAATGCGCGACGCCGTCCGCCATGGCCGGCATTACTTCGCTTAGAGATATGCCGAAATGGACCGGGACATCAACATTTAACTTTGGAATGATCAATCTTGGGTCCGCCGAAACAGTCTGGGTAATTGTCGGATCAATTGCCTCGATATCTGAAGCAGGAACGTTTCCAGGCGAAACATAAGCCATAATTGGCGCAAAGATTAAACGGTTGTATTGTAAGAACAGAATTAAAAATACAACAGCCAAACCAGCCAGAATCGGCATGATTTTTCGTCCTCTTCTTGTCTTTTTTACGCTTTCGACCGCCTTCTTGCGAATCTTGGAGCGTAAAATATTCCCAATCGTCGCGCTTTCATCGTCACCTGGCTCACTAGTTAAAGATTTATCAATCGCAAGCCCGCCCTTTTTACCCAGCTTCGCGCTAGAACGCGCAAGAGAACTTAAAATTTCCTCTTCTTCGGCTTTTTCTCGCGCTTCCTTTAACTTTTCCTTTTCAATGTATTCTCGCGCTGCTTTTGAATAGTATTCGCTATAGTATTTCTGATAATAATCCTGCCATGCAGAATGATATTTTTTCCAGGATTCTGAATCAATTTTTGGTGTAATAGGTTCACTTTTGAAGTGTGCATCGTTTGCGGAAGATTCTCTTTCGGCATTTTTTGCCGACTCAGCATAAGCCGCCAGAACTTTTTTTCTGGCTAGTGCGGCTGCGGCCTGCCTTTGAAGGTCGCTCGAAGACTGCCCACCGTTTTTTGAATCCATACGACAATTATAGCATAAAACGGCCTTTTATGGTAAAATAAAGATACGGGCGAGTGGCGGAACTGGTAGACGCGCTAGACTCAAAATCTGGTTGTAGCAATACAGTAAGGGTTCAAGTCCCTTCTCGCCCACCACGAATATGATTTTTGTAGAGAGACACAACAACCAACCCCTAACAGGGGTATTTTTAGCGTTTTAAAACGATTGTAATTCAATACAGTCCATATTAGATGATTATGCTATAATGAAATTATTATGAATAAAGCAAAAGCAATCAAAACAAAAACAAATAATAAATTTTTTTTGATTATTGGATTAGTAATCGGAATAGTATTAATAACTGGAACCATTGTAGTATTAAGTAATACTAATAATTATGCAGGAACATACAATCTTGATAATCGTTATTCTATAGTCTTGAAACAAGATAGGACATGCGATTTCACAGAACTTGGCGAGAGCGGCTATTCAAATAACAAACAGATAACTGGTCTGAATGGGGAGAAGGCGTTGGCTCTAAAAACACCTGTGAACAATTTAGGAATAAAGGCTTGTTTGATTATTGTAAAGAAGAAATCACTAGTATTCAAGAGACTGCCGCAGTTGGTGAAACTGGTATAATTTACAAAGATAAAACCTATATTAAATTGCGTTAAAACGGAGCAGTATCAATACCTAAAAAAAATGAGTCAATAAAATCGTCTTTAGTTGCTTCTTCTTTAGGGTATCCCATATGATATATATATATATATCCCTCTAGTATGTCACGAATTTAGTATGGTTTTATAGTCGTTTTTTCAACTCGTTAGCAATTCTCTCAATAACCGGAACTACTAAAGCATTTCCCATAATAAAATACCTTTGGCGTTCTGGCATTTCGGTTTTTGTCCAGTTATCTGGGAATCCATTAATTCTTTCACATTCTACCGGTGTTAATATACGAAGTTTTTTCGTCCTCGGGTCTTCAATTACGTGGGTGCTACGGTTGAGCGAACTTTCGCTAGTTAACATTGTTCTTGCTGGTCTGTCTAATGGGTCAGGAAAAGCAATCGCACCTTCTGAAAAAGTATAAGTATAGCCACTAGTGGATTTTCTTTCAATCTTCTTTGAGCCTTTTAGATAAGTCCATTTACTCATCTTGTCATCAGAAATAAAGTAGTGGTCATCAACACCTTTTTTCTCCACGATTTTTGATAGGGTCGTGGGTGACTCATAAATAGGTGTAGTTTCAATTGTTAAAACTTTACCATTAACCATTACCCCAGCATTATTTAATTGTGCGGAAAAATTCTTTGTTAAATCTACCAAATCTTTATAGCAAGAAACATCAGCTTCTTTCATTCTTTTAATCGGCTCTTTCTCAACTGGAAAAGCAGTTCCAAATACTCCATCTGATAGAATCCAATTTTTCATTCCATCATCTTTTTCAGCTTGTTTTTCTAGTGCCTTATGTAGTTTTGTTCCGTCCTTATAGGCAAGAATAAAAGTTCTTCTGCGTCTTTGGGTATATCCATATTCTGCAGCGTTTATCACTCTCCATTCAACAAAATACCCCTCGTCCATTAAGCAACGCAGTATGACGCCAAAATCCCTTCCTCTTTGTTTGGCTGGAGATTTCAGTAATCTATCTACATTTTCTAATAAAACATAGTTTGGATGTCGGAGTTTAATGATGTCATTAATAGACCACCATAGCACACCTTTTTTACCCTCTATTCCTCGTGCTCCAGTTCTTGCTACAGAATAATCCTGGCACGGAAAACCACCACAAAGCAAATCGTGTTCTGGAGTTTCCTCAATTACGGTTGCAATATCTTCATTTGAGCATTTTTCCGGACTCCCAAAATTTTTCACATAACACTTATAAGCCCATTGACCCTTCTGCCCTGGCTCCCACTGATTAGCCCAAACAGTATCAAAAATTGAAGAACTTCTCTCGAAGCCAACACGAAATCCACCAACACCGGCAAACAATTCAACCACACGAATTCTCTTCTCCGCCACTCTTCCTCCTTTTTCTATACATCCAATTATAACACAAAAAACACCTAAAGCCTTTTTGCTTTCAAAACTTGCAAAGAGAGTGTAAACTAGTAGTAAGTAATATCACAGAAGCAACTTTAATTGGGGGAGATAAGGAAAAAGAATGGAGATTGAATACTCATCAGCATTAAAAAACGAAAGTGACGAGAAAAAAATTTTTAATATCAAATCATTTAGTAAACTTGATAAAACTGGACTATCATTTGGCAAAGTAGAACGCCGTATTTTGATGAAAGAATTTCCAACTGGAGAAAAATTATACATTCAATATCCAGGTAAAGAAACAGTGAGAGAAAACAATCCTAGACCTTGGGATTTTAGACCAAAGCTACAACTACCCAATGGTGAATGGTTAAAGGATTTAAGCTTCAAAGATGTCTGGGATGACCTATATATGTTAAAAGACTTTGCTATGGATATGGGCTATCTAGCGACACTATTCTTCCGAATCGCTTATATGATGGACACTACAAAAGTCACAAAGACACTTAAATATGAAGATATAGACATTGCGACTGGTAAAATCATTAATACTGGCGAAATGGAATTAAGCTGGTTTGAATATAACCCAAGTGAAGAAGTTTTGAGTGGCTTTCAAATCTCCACCGAAGCACTCCGTGGTTGTTCAGTCCCTGCTTATCTGGCATACAACGATTATCTAGCTCAAAATGAAGACTGCAAGTATTATTACCGAGCTGTTTATGATAAGGGAGAAACCTGGAAGACCGATACTGGTCGCAGAAACACACTCTTAACCCATATGGCAGTCATTGCATTTATTGAAGACTTATTAAGATTTACGGAAATAACAGATATGTTCCAGAGAGGTATGGGTGTCGCCAATCTCCCAACTAAATATTGGGAAGATGTTACTGGTGGTAGGGTGACAAAAGCATAACACAAAAGATACTACTTCGCACAAAAAAACCGCTCATACACGCCTTAAAATGCGAAATACAAGCGATTTTTGGTTGGCTATTAATCCTTGTGAGATACTATCAAATCAAAAACTTCTTTCTTCTGTTTTTCGCTCAAATCATCAAACTCATCAATCTCCTGTTTCAAGCTATTTCCATTAAACGGTAATCTTCCCATAATATGAAAGATTATTAAAGCAAAAACCGAGATTAACACTTTTCTGTCCTTAATTTGAGCTACCCATTCAGGCATAGCCATAGCAACTTCTGTTCTGCTTATACTCATATTTTAATTATATAAAATTACAGTTTTATACATTCGTTGACAAATCCTCACCAAACTTTCTCCATTTACACTACATTTACACTTCTTCTTATGTGTCCATATGCGTGTTATAATGTTAGTAGGGATGTTATAATTCCCAATTAAAAAGTAAAAATAGGGCGAAGATGGGTTCGTAAACGCTTCCGTTTACTAGACTCAAAATCTGGTTGTAGCAATACAGTAAGGGTTCAAGTCCCTTCTCGCCCACCAAACGGTTTATAGAATAATTTTTAACTATTCTGCAATCTATAAATATCCGTTAAATCCCTCGTTAGTATAGAGGGTTATTTTTGTGTCATTTTTACGCAAAAAAATATGCCAAAAATTGTATTTTACTTCTATAATTTCGGCGGTTAAATCCCCTCGCCTGCAGAATGGTTCTTTTCGTATTCTTTTACCGCATCTGCAAGTGCTTCGTGGCCAAGAATCGAACAGTGGAATTTATGTTTCGGCAAGTTGCCAAGATAATCATCGATTGCCTTAGCATCAATTTTTAATGCTTCATCAATAGTTTTGCCTTTTATCATTTCGGAAAGCGCTGAGGTTGAAGCGATCGCTGATGCGCAGCCATAAGTTTTCCAACGCGCATCAGTTATTTTATTATCTTCGACTTTGATGTACATCTTCATCTGGTCACCGCAGACTGGATTCCCGACGGTTCCAACCGCATCATAATCAAACTGGCTTTCATTGCCAAAAAGAAAATTGCGCGGATTCATGAAATGATCTTTTACTTTATCTGAATAAACCCATTCTTGATTTTCCATTATGTCTCCTTCATCTCTACAGTGCTAATCTTTTGCAAACGGTTAATAATACCTGGTAAAACTTCCATTACTCTTTCGATATCCGCTTCAGTATTATCTAGCCCAAACGAGAAACGAATAGACGAATGAGCCACTTCGGCGTCGCCAGTTTTTGCCATCAGGACATGGCTCGGCTTTATATCACCAGACGCACAGGCCGAACCAGTCGAAACCACTATGCCTTCAGCGTCGAGATACAGCTGAATCGACTCTCCTTCGGCGGCCTGAAAAGAAGCATTAAGGATATTTGGCAGGGATTTGCCTGGGGCTATATCGGTATTGAGACTACTACCTGGTATTTCAGTAAGAATTCTCCGCGCTAAGAGGTCGCGGAGCTTGCGAACGTGCGTATTGTATTGCTCCCAGCTCTTCTCGCGCTGAATCTTTTTGAGAGCAGCACCGAAACCAATAATGCCAACAGTGTTATAGGTGCCGCCACGACGTTTATTTTCCTGATTTCCACCAATTATTAGTGGGGCGAACGGAACGCCCTCTTTAACATAAAGTGCGCCGACGCCAATAGGTCCGCCAATTTTGTGCGCACTGAAAGTAGCGTAATCTAGACCGAGCTCGTAAACGTTAATTGGAATCTTACCAAGCACCTGCGTTAAATCCGAGTGTACATAGGCGCCACGTCGGTCGGTTACTAATGGCTTGCCCCATTCAGAAATCGGCTCGAAAAGCGAATCTTCTTTCGGGGTTGTAAGGCTTCGCGCTTCTTTTACAATTTTTTGAATATCTAATATTTCGCCGATTTCATTATTGGCGAGCATATATGAATAGAGCTTTGGCAATTTGTTGCCAGAGACTTTGTCAGCAAGCTCTATGATTGAATGGTGTTCAAGCGGCGACGTTTCAATCTGATGTCCGGCAAACGTGCGAACAATTGTATTGTTCGACTCACTGGCACCAGAAGTAAATATAATTTCAGAAGGTTTCGCGCCAATCAGTTTGGCTAAAGTTTTTCGCACCTCTTCGATTTCGTTCATCGCTAGGTGTCCAGGAGTATGTAAAGCCGATGCATTTGCAAAGAAACGCGTTTCCGCGTCGTGCATAGCATAAAACACCTCTGGCAACATAGGTGATGTTGCCGCATAGTCCAAATACACCATATTCCTTTAATTATATCATGAGGTGCAAGTTATTGCCTTCAGACGTATACCTTCTTTATATACTGTTAAAACCTGGCTGACTCTATTATTTATCCCAATCAAATCCCTCGCCGTAATGCCCATACTCGGCGGTTTTTTCATAAATCGGGCGTTTCAAATCTAAGAACTTAATAATCCCACGTGGGGTTAAATCGTAACCCTCAATCTCCTCTGGTTTTCCGTCGATTATGACAGTTTTTTCTAGCGGCTCTGCGTAGCCAATCGCGTAAGCGAGTCTCACTAAAACTTCATGCGCATTGCGTTTTTTAAGGTAGTCAACCGCGACCCTGCGCGCCATATAGGCTGCCGAACGGTCAACTTTTGACGGGTCTTTTCCCGAATAACAACCCCCGCCAATCGCGACCCTCGGTCCATAATTATCGACAATTAGCTTCCTTCCAGTTAAACCAGTGTCCGCATCGAAACCGCCTTGATTCCAGTCTCCCGCCGGATTAATGTGAAGCTCTAATTTCCCTTCTAACTTATTTTCGGCGATAAACTCTTTAACGGCTTTTTCTAAATCATCATGCGAAACATTCTGAAAACTCGCCACAATTGAATCAATTGAACCATCCGGCGCAATCGTGACCTGCGTCTTTCCGTCAAACGGGTATTTCTCGTAAATAAATTGATTTAATCGACGCGATAAAACTACCTCGCGCGGCAACATCTCCGGCGTTTCATCGCAAGCATACCCAATCATAATTCCCTGGTCACCCGCTCCGCCCGTATCGACGCCTTGCGCAATCTCCGGGGACTGTTTGACGATTTTCGTATGAACTTCGACATTCTCTCCTACAATCCTCTTTACGATTGCCGGGATGTCAATATCATCCGCTGTCGAAGTGATTTCGCCGGTTACGAATACTACACCATGCCCTCCGCAGGTCTCCGCCGCGACGCGCGCATTCGGATCCTTCTTAAGGTACGCGTCTAAAATTGCGTCCGAAATTCGGTCGCAAAGCTTGTCTGGATGTTTTGGAGAAACGCTCTCCGCTGTTTTATAGAACATATCTTTCCTTTCTTGGTCGGAATTACCACCTTGGCTAAAACTAGGTTGGCAGGAGGTCATCGGGCCGCTCCCTCACTCCTTCTTGATATTAGTACTATCATTTTAACATAATTTGGTGTATAATTAAATCATAAAAGGAAGCTTTCTAGGCGACTTCCTTTGAGGGTTTCTAACTAGGCTAATGCCTAGTTAGATTTTTTCTTTGGTTCGGACTTACGTCGCGGAACGATGATGCATAGCAGATTAATCTGTATGGTCATTTTCATCTCCTTCCTGGCAACCTAACAAACTGTCATTCCGCCTAGGCTTATGCTGTATTACATTGTAAGACAATTTTTGGATATATATATATATATTATATATAGTCGTATCTAGGAGTTGTAAGAAGATTAGAGCTGTTTCGGTTTTGGATTTAAAGCTTCTCATGCTCTAGGACACAGCGTACAGAGCTGCCAATGGACGCAGATATATTGTTAGTCTGCGGGTTAATTATCACATAACTAAATTGAAAACACATGCCACCCATGACACTTAATGCTGTAGCCGACCAGTAGTAGCCGTTGCTACCACGATTTTCTACTGAGCTACCATTAACGCCGCCGGAATAGACAAAATTATTTGGAAAGGCTCTGAAAGTCTTTGACATTTCCATTGAGGAAGGTGTAGTGATGCCAGTCATGGTTTGAGCGACACCATTATCGTTCAGACCGCCAAGGTTATTACTTAGGGTGGCAAAATCCCCGGTAGTGTAACCAAAAGGGAGATGCCAGCCTTTCGGGCAAATTGAGGTTAAAGCAGTATCTGAAGTGGTGGGGTTCCCCATTGTAGCTATATTTGCTTTAGCGGCATGCCAGGAATAATAGTTCCCATAACCGTAGATGTTTTGATCTATGCCAGTCATATTAGCTACTGTGGTATTTGGATTGGCTGTAGTATCCGTGTTAGTATTATCATTGCGGAATCTTGGTATACGGTATTCTGGATAATTTATAGTCCCTATGTCAGTTTGAGTAGCACCGTTTATTCCTTTAGTGTCGCCAGAACCATCGGATTTATATAGGCTATTTGCTACTACTGGCGTATTGCCATCGAAATTCGCCGTTTCTGGATTAGCGAGGCCAATAAACTGACCGCCGTAACCTTGCGCCAAATCGCCAGTAGAGTTATCTGAGTTAGTATTATCTAGTCTCAGGTTCTCAATCATCCAGCATTTACTGTCGGCAAGCTTAGCTACAGCATAGGTATTGTTGTCGCGTTGATCAGTTAAAGCAGTAACTGTACCTACTGGCATGCTAGAGTTACTCGGACAACTCCAATTTTGGATACTACCAGCTGATGGTACCCAAACGGCGTAAAGAGATAGACCTTGATTTGGTGAACTATATTGTCCAGCGGTGAATTCTATAGTTTCATTCGGGCCGTAAATATGGGCATTAGGATTAGACTCACTACCCACATTAATCACGTAATCATAAGCATCAGACCAACCAGCGAAGCCGTAGCCTGGACGCTTGAAGTTTGAGGCCCAAAGTTGAGCAGATGTATCAGATGCGTTTACTGTTTGGTCGCCCATAGTATCGTTCACCTCACTACCAGCATTCGGAAAGTAACCAATGAAGCCTGCATTAGTCGTTTGTGGCTGAAGTGGTATTTCGGTATTCGGATTCACCATTACATAACGTACTTTACCATTATAATTTCCAGCCGGTTGAGTAGAAGCAACATTAACTCTATAAGTAGCTTCCAAGGTAGAAGTATTAGTAACAGCCGTAGAAGGAACAAGCGTAGCTACTTTAGTATAGCTGGAAGGTATAACACTATAACTACCATAGCCATTTAAAATATTACTACTAGTTAAATTAGTTCCTGGAGTTAATTTCATTGCCCATGATGATGGAGTACCCGAAGCATTAGAACCGGTATTAATATCATAACTTGGCGCAGCAGAACCATTAATACTAGCAATGAGTTTAGTATTTCCTAATTCATTACTACCATAACCAATAGCATAAATGCTAAATCCCCCACTATCATTACAAACCATACTAAAGGTAGTTCTACCAATATCACTTTGATTAGTCCCAGAAGGAATCGTAGCTGTATGAGCAGTATTCTCTACCGCAGAAAGTGTACAAGCTGAGCCTAC
>JAGCNM010000031.1 GCA_017645955.1 Candidatus Saccharimonadota bacterium | reverse complement strand
GATGGATTTGGTTAGAGATGAGTTACTTGAACGTTTTGATTTCCAAGCTAACCAACATGTGCGCAACTTCCCGTTCTTAATGGGCCAGGGCAACTGGTTTGGGAGTGAAAAGTTAGGTCCGAATGATACTTTGCGAGATGTAATTAAACATGGTACTTTGTCGATTGGTTTTATTGGACTAGCTGAAACTTTAGTTGCAATGACTGGAAAACATCACGGCGAGGATGAAGACGCACGCGAGCTTGGTCTTGATATTGTTACTCATATGCGTGAAAAGTGTGACGAATATTGTAAGAAATTTAAACTTAATTTCTCTTTGCTCGCTACACCTGCTGAAGGTATTGCTGGTCGCTTTACAAAGATTGATCGAAAAGAATATGGCAAAATTAAGGGCGTAACAGATAGGGAATTCTACACTAATTCATTCCATGTGCCAGTTTATTATCCTATTTCGGCTTTCGAAAAAATTGATATTGAGGCGCCATATCATAATCTTTGCAACGCTGGTCATATTACTTACATCGAACTTGATGGCGATCCGTCTCAGAATATCGAGGCATTCGAGGCTGTAATTCGTAAGATGCATGATGCTGGAATTGGATATGGTTCAGTCAATCATCCGGTCGACCGTGACCCGATTTGTGGATTTTCTGGTGTGATTACTGGCGACAGGTGCCCTCATTGTGGTAGACTTGAAGGTGATGTTCCGTTCGAAAAAGTAAAGGCTTGTTGCTCGAAGGCTTAAAATGGTTGACAAATTAGAAGTATCTTTAGAAAAGATTAAGAAAACTGCTGATGTCCCGGAAGGTTATATTAGGGTTTCGGGTCCAATTGAGCATGATAATATAGTTAACGGCGAGGGTCTAAGGGCTGTACTTTGGACCCAAAGCTGCCCTATTCATTGTTTTGGCTGTCAAAATCCGGAGACTTGGGACTATACTAAAGGTACTCTAGTTAAAATAGAAGACATCAAAAAAGAGCTGGCTTCTTTTAAAGGGCAGTCTGGTCTTACTTTCTGTGGTGGCGAACCATTTGTGCAGCCTAAGGCATGTAAGGAGATTGCTGATTTTGTTAGAAAAGAGTTAGGTTGGAATGTTTGGAGCTTTACTGGATTTACACATGAGATAATTAAAAAAACCGGTGGGGATGCTTGGGAATTCTTAAAGTCACTTGATGTAATTATTGATGGTCCATTCGTCTTAGAACAAAGAGATTTAAGTTTACGTTTTAGAGGTTCAAGAAACCAAAGATTACTAAGATTAGAAATAGGAACTGGTAAAATTTTGTCAATTGAGTAAAGTTTGTTATAATATTATAAAGATAATGTGGAGGTAATAAATGGGAAATAATTCTTTTACGGTTCTACCAATGAGCCAGAGGTTTTCTCTAGAGCCTGGTAAAACCTATACTGGGAGTCTGTCGATTGTAAACCCTGCAGACGCGACAGAGGACTTTCTTTATAGTATTTCAGTTTCGCCTTACGGCGTAATGGGCGAAGATTACACGGCGGATTTAGTGACTGTGACTAATCACTCGGAAATTGTTAAATGGATTAAGATTTCGGAGCCGAAAGGGCGCGTAAAGCCGAACGAGACGAAGGAGGTTGAGTTCACTATTACTGTGCCGGAAAACGCTGCAGCTGGTGGTCAATACGCCGCTATCGCCGTAAGCTCTAATGAAGCTGCGAGCGCTTCGGAAGGTGTCGCTGTTAGTAATGTTTTTGAGCTAGCTAGCTTAGTTTATGCTTCCGTTTCTGGTAAAACTGAGCATAAAGGCGAAATTTTAGAAAATAATATCCCTGGTTTTGTAGTTTCTGCGCCGATTACTCTTAGCGCCTTAATCTCAAACGAAGGAAATGTCCATGAAGATGCGACGTTTATTATTACAGTTTCTAACTTCTTTACTGGACAGGTTATTCTTCCGACGGAAGACAATGAAGGTCATTATAATGAATTAATTATGCCTGAAACAACACGTGAGGTCACTCGTCAGATTAATGACTTACCGGCACTAGGTATAATGAAAGTAAGTCAGACAATTTATTACCAGGGTGATTATAAAACTCTTGAAAAGAACGTCATTATTTGTCCAATTTGGTTCTTATTCTTGGTTGGCCTCACAATTCTTGCGATTATCGGAACAATTATCAGATTAATTATTAAGCACAAAAGGAAAGCAATAGTTTAAATTATGAAGATTGCAATTTTAGGCGCAGGCGCGTTTGGAACTGCGCTTGGTGGCATTTTGGCTAATAACGGATACGATATCGACTATTACGATTCTCGCGTCGAAAAAGAAAGACTATCTGATGTGGTTTCTGATGCAAAAATGATTTTGATTGCTGTGCCTTCTATGGCTTTACCGTATTTAATCCCTTATCTTCCTAAAAATAAACCTCTCATTATCGCCACGAAAGGGATTCTATCAGATAAAACTTTCAAAGGTTTTCCTGATTATATGATGATTTCTGGTCCCGGTTTTGCCGACGACATTAAAGCTCATAAACAGACTAAATTAACTATCACAGATAAACGTATCGAAGGAATGTTTAAACAGGACTATTTAATCTTCGATTATACTGATGACGAGAAAGGAGTTTTAATGTGCGGGGCATTAAAGAATGTTTATGCAATTTACGCTGGCGTAAAGGGATTAAAACGAGATTCTAAGGAGTTGAAAAAGTACATAAAAGCCGCTTCAGATGAAATGAGAATTGTGCTTGAAGCTAATGGGGCTAAAGGCTCCACGGTTGATTGTTACTGCGGTCTTCCTGATTTAATCTTAACCTGTGGATATCCATCTAGAAATTATGAGTATGGTGATTTGTGGCGAAAGAACCATAATTACAAAGCCGAGAAAACTGTTGAAGGTATATCGGCGCTCAAAAGAATATCTCGCGGTGAAATAGCTGTGCCTGACGAAGCAATTCTACTTAAAGAACTTTTAAATTTAAGTAAAAATTTCGCCTAATTTCGGCAAAAAGCTAGGCGCTTATTATAATAAGGAGGAAGATGAATCTAAATCAAAAGCAAAAAGAAGCAGTTGAGTATTTAGAAGGACCCCTCCTTGTTTTAGCGGGCCCTGGAACTGGGAAAACTCAGTTATTATCCGAAAAAGTAACTTATATTTTGAAAAATGTCGATGTTGGTCCAGAAAATATTTTGTGTCTAACTTTTACCGATTCTGGCGCGATGAATATGCGCGAGCGACTAAAATCTATCATTGGGCAAGATGGAGCTAAGGTAAATATTGGCACCTATCATTCTTTTGGCTCTGAGATTCTAGCTCAGTACAAGAATTACGCCGAAGATTATGACAGAAAACTTGACTCAGCTATTGATGAGGTGACGCAATTTAAGATTGTTAAAGCGCTTCAAGATAATCTTTCTGGAAAGGATATTTTAAGAGGTGACTCCGTCAGAGATATTATTGATGTAATTTCTTCAGCGAAATCGGCCGGTCTTTCGGCGGAAGATTTGAAAACCGTTGCGGAAGTAAATATTGAGGATTCGAGAGTTTTATCTGAGACTATTTCGCCTTTTCTAAAAAACATTGTCCCGCGCGCATTTAAAGAATCTTATGAGAATGCCTATCATCCAATTTATGAAATATTAAATAAATACGTTGATTTAAAGCCAATACTTGGCAGGATTGAACGTTCGATCGTCGCGCTGGCAAGGGATTTAAAAACCGCAATGATTGAGGCCGAAAGCGAACAGAAAATTAAACCGCTTTCGAATTGGAAAGACAATTATTTTGAAAAGGATGCTCGAGGCGAATACCGTTTGAAAGATAGAATTGCAAATAAAAAATTGGTTAGTGTCGCAAAGCTCATGGGAGCTTATGATACCTATTTAAAAGAGAACGGCCTCTATGATTTTGATGACATGATTGAAGAGGCGGTGCGCGTTTTAAAAACCGATGCCGGTTTTAAAGCAACTTTATCAGAGAGATACCAATATATTTTACTCGACGAATTTCAAGACACTAATCCTTCGCAATTCGCCATCATTAAAGAGTTGACCGACTACGAAAAGCCGATGATTATGGCGGTTGGAGATGACGACCAGGCTATTTATGAATTTCAAGGTGCACTTTCAACGAATTTAACTGATTTCCAGAAGTATTATTCCGCGAATGTTATACCTCTAGTCGATAACTATCGTAGCACACAAGAAATACTAGATTTTTCGAGAAAAATTATTAATCAGGCTCCGGATAGATTTGCCGATAAGGAGTTAATTTCACATTGTAACAGCCCTTCAAAATCGCAAATCTATCGACATGAATTTTTGTCTTCCGATATGGAATATGGTTTTATCGCTAATGAAATCTCTCGTCTTATTAAGGCCGGTGTGCCACAAAGCGAAATTGCTATTATATCTTATAAGACGAAATATTTTATGCCACTTTTGCCATTTTTAAAGGCGAGACCAGAGATTAAAATAGCCTACGAAAAGCGAGATGATTTATTTGAGGACGAAAAGATTCATGAAATAATCACAATCAGCAAATTTGTTTACGAGCTTGCGGCCGAAAAAAGACCAACCGTCTCACTTCTCGAGATACTTTCTTATCCATTCTTTAAATTACCTATGCTTGAGGTTGTTAAGTTAATTGGTAAGGCGAAAAGCGATAAAAAAGCCGTCTTTGATATTCTAGCGGAAGCCGAAAATGAAGATATTAGAAAAGTGGCTGAATTTTTAGCTAATTTAGTAGCGGTTTCTTTTAACGAACCTTTTGAAATCTTCTTAGATTATTTGATTGGGACCGCCGAATTAAAGGGTTATCGTTCTCCGTTTTTGTCCTATTACACGAAAGAAGAGGGTTATTCAACCTTTTCGTTATATGAAAACCTCGCCTCTCTTAGAGGTAAATTAAATCGACATTTTGGCGAGAAAAGTTTAAAGTTAGTTGATTTTGTCTCGATGATAGAGGACTACGAAATGGCCGAGATGAGTCTTAACACGACTAGTCCTTATAAAGACGCTGACGAGGCCGTTTCGGTTTTGACCGCACATAAAGCAAAGGGTTTAGAGTTTTCTTATGTGTTTATTATTGCGTCAGATCATGTCGCTTGGGGTAAAGGAAAGGGGAACAATAATTTACTAGCTTTACCTAAGAATTTGGCTCAGATTCGCCACACCGGCACGACAGATGGAGAAAAACTACGTATCCTTTACGTAGCCTTAACTCGTGCGAAAAATACTTTATACTTAACGAATTCTTTGCGTGATTTTAATGGCAAGTCGCCCGATAGACTAGAATATCTTGGCGAATATATGAAAGGCGACGATGTTATTTCGCCATTAATCCCATCTTCTAAAGTCGAAACGCATTACGAAGTGACCGCCTACGAATCTGCCGAAAATAATCTAAAAAATTGGCTTGTTCCTTATATAAAGCCCTCCCCGGATATGAGGGCGATTTACCGTGAAAGAATCGGTCGTTTTAAGATGTCAGCTTCCAGTTTAACCTCATTTATTGATATAGTCTATGCTGGCCCTCAGGAATTCTTTAAGAATTACGTCTTAGGAGCGCCTAAGGAACCGGAAACTGAGGCTTTAGCTTATGGAGATTTAGTCCATAAAACGTTTGAACGTGTTACGAATGATAAACTCTCTAAAGAAGCAGCACTAGAATACTTTATTTCTGAATTAGGGAAAAAGGAGCTATCTCAAGACATCCTGCAAAAAATTCGCGAAAAGGGGATGAATGATATTGCGGTTGCGCTAGATGCCTTTACTAATATCTTAACTAGAGGTAAAGCCGAAGTTAACCTTGGACCTGAAAAGCTTTCGATTGAAGGCGTTCCGGTGACTGGTAAAATTGACCACATTTTGATCAACGAAGAAGAAAAGACCATTGAAATCTACGACTTTAAGACCGGAGGATACCATAAAGAAAAGTGGCAATCCCATGCAACCTTATACAAATACATGTTGCAGCTCGAGTTTTATAAATTACTCTTAAACGCTTCGCCGACCTACGCGAAATATAAGGTAGATAAGGCGCATATTCTCTTTGTTGTTCCTGATAAGGATGGTGAAGTATACGATAAAATTTATGAATTCAATAGTGATGACGAACTAGAGATAAAGGCTTTAATTGCTGCCGTATATAATGAAATAATCACCTTAGATTTTATGGATAATCCAAAGATTTTTATCCCCGCAGATCAGAATTTAGGCTTGAAAGATATTAAAGAGTTCATTGAGCTTCTGCTTGCAAAAAAGTAGAATTATAGTAGAATACTAGCCGTAAACGTATTTTACGTGATTGTACTTTTGAAAGGGGGTGAGTTGGTTGGCTCACGAGACGTGTCCGTTTTGCTCTTTTGTTGCTTATGGCGACAGTTCCGAAATCAAGCGTATCCTCAAGGCGCATATCCAGCAGACACATGAACAGGGCTATCGCCCGACTTCGAGTTGGAGAACCTGCGGCGTTTGTCGCGGGACTGGAAAGAACACCTGGGGTGGAGAATGCAGCAACTGCCGTGGTAGCGGAAAAGTCTAATCGATTACAACCATCTTAAGAAGGTAAGACTTAGTCTTGCCTTTTTTCTTAGAGTATGATAAAATAATCAGAGTTATGGCAAAGAAGAATAATACTAAGAGAAAATTAGTTGGTCTCGTTTCGGAAGAATCTGGAGTCCGAGCTTATTATACGAAGAAAAACACAATGAATACCCCTGATAAGCTTAGCTTAAAGAAGTATGACCCGGTCTTAAGGAAACATGTTTTGTTTACAGAAACGAAGAAAAACCTCGGACGCAATGAGGTAAAAGAGAAGAAGCGTTAATCTTACTGTTACTTAAAAACCGCTTGAAACGCGGTTTTTTTGACTTTTTTGAATATCTATAATATAACTAATAGGCTACATCCTTACCAAAAACCAGGAAGAGGTGATGATGATGCTGTTCCTTAAGAGGATGGGGGCTAAATTGTTAGCAAAGAAGGCTTTAAGAGTTGTTTACGCAGAAAACCATTGTTTTCGATTATGGCACACTAAAGCAGTATATGAATACTTAAGACCTGTTTCGAAAGACAATCTTAAAATCGAGACGAGGTCAAATGTTTACTATACCGGCGCAACAGTGCCAAGCGTAATCGTCACCTATGAGGGGGAACCAGTACTCGCTACTTCTGCGAGGTTTATTGGGGCGAATATCCTAGGCGACGTCCAGGTCATTCTATTTAAAAAAGGTGACTGGACTAATATCTTAAATAACCTCTATAAAGAAGCGAAAGAGTCTAAAAAGACTTATCGCTGACAGTTTATTACCTCCCCAATAGGGCGCGTCCGCGCCCTTTTCTATTGACAAATTAAAGTACTTGTGCTATAATTAGGTTAGTAAGCGGTGGGGTTTACATCAATGCATCAAGGAGGGATTGAGATGCTGTTCTTTAAAACACTCGAGGCTAGACGCCTCGCAAAAAAAGCTCTGCGTATCGTCTATAGTAGGAGGAACGCGTTCCGTCTCTGGAGAAATCTTTCTGATGAACCCGAACGGTTCATCGCCGGAGCGCTCGAAATCCGCACTACCCCTGTAGAATATATTGATGGTTCGGATCTTCCGAACATTAAGATTTTCTACTTCGATAAACCGGTGCTCGACGCTCGCGTGCGCGGGATTGGCGCCAATCTTGGCGGTTATCAGATCCACGCCTTCCACGATGGAGACTGGGTCGAGATAATCGACCATTATTACAAGTTAATTCCGCAAATCAAGAGAGACTACAAGGAGATGGTGAGAGCACAAAAACGGAGGGACTTCGCGTCCCTCAAGAAAGGGCGCTGACGCGCCCTTTTTTAATACTTACTAAGTCGGTATTCAAGATCATGAACAACATTCATAAAATACATGAAGCTCTCGTATGGCGAAGCGTAGGCTGAAAAGTATGCATGAATATCACCATCGTTCCAGTACTTTGTGCACATAGAATATGGATGGTCCGATGTAGTCATGAGACGCCAATCGGAGATTAAATTACCGTCATGCGTATTGAGAATCGCGTCACGCATTGAGAAGATTGCTTCGCTAGCGGAACTTTGAAGTGAATTTGAAAGCCAGGCCGATAAATCACGTTCGGTGTCTGCCCAGGTAATTGTTTCTGGCATCGATACTTCGTCGGCTGGCGGCATTAAGTCACAAGCCTCTGAAGCGGTCACGAATCGGTTGTCATATTCTGATAGCCATGATGTAATAAACTCATCCATAAATCTAAATATGCCCGTATCAGCCCATTGGTGTTCACCAAAGGTCTCGAAATCCATGAATAAATTGATTAGATTACCTCTAAGACAGTCATTATCAATCCAGTTTTGGTATTTCTTCACCGTTAACGGCCATTCACCCCAGCCGCGGTTCGAAAAACGGAAGGCAATATCATCTGAGAGACGATAGTTTTTTAATAACAACTTTATATTATTACAGCCGACTGGTTTATAAACATG
>JAGCNM010000030.1 GCA_017645955.1 Candidatus Saccharimonadota bacterium | reverse complement strand
GCCATCAGCTTTTTCATTCGCATAAAAGCCATGTGCTCGGCATCTGCGAGAATCCACGATGCTTGATTGAGCTTTTTCACCACAGCGGGACATACCTTCTTTCACGGCATCAGAATTTTCAACAAAGACCGTATCCGGAAGAATTGACGCAAAATCATACGCTGCGAAAGAAGATATTCCGCATACAAGCAACAGAAGAATAAAATGCCGAATCACAAATTCTCCGAACCACTTAAAAACGACAGCGAAAAAATTAACGAGTTACATCAAAAGCAAATCTATACCCGTAAGTATTTAGTTTTTTGATTATAGGGGCAATATCTTTCATTAACACATCTTTTTGAAAAGCTAAAATTATATTATTTGGACCATGAGCATTAGCAAGTAGTCTTAAAACCTTACCCTCTTTTTTACCTGGCATATTTCCAATTTGGCGATCCACCCTCGAACGGACATCCTCAATAAACTTCCACAAATCATTTTCGTCATTAAACGTATAGAAGTTATAACCATCAAACCGGCTACCCTTATTGAAAAAAGTTTCATTCAAACTGACGACATAGGCGATGCCATCATCTTTACGATAAAACGACAATAGCAAATCAAGCCCTTCATAATCTTCGACGCACTATCTATCCTTAACATCTATCTCTGACATTTCAGCTAGCGTTAACTTTTGACGGTTACGCAAGTACTTATATCTTAGACCTTTCATTCGCTGAATAACAAGGCCACACCACATATAATCGGTTCTAGGAATACTTAATTGAAAAACATCCTTATAATTAGCCCCAATCGCAATGTTAAGTACCGAATATCCACAAAACACCGTTAACGCGAAAGCGTTATAGAAAGCCCCATAAGAAAGGTTATCATCAACATGTAACTTGGCTAATTCAAATATATCTATAGACTCACCATTCCCTAAAGCTTCTTCCAAAAACTTTCCTCTTGCGTCACACAATTCTTTGTAAAGAGGCTTGTCAATGACATCATCAATAGCGGTAATATCGGTGGTAGTCTTGCCGATAACCGTTCCATTCAGCAAATACTCTTCTGTATTGACATCGAGGAGTATTTCACCCTCTTTCAATGTCTCGAATTCCTTTTTGGCGCTATCGCAAGCAGCAAAGAGGAAAAGGGAAAGAAACAGTATGTATGCGGAAAGTCTAGTCATTTGTATGGAATATACAAAAATAGACATTAGTCGTTAGTTTGGGAGATTCCCTCCCCATTCGCGGACCATGCTCACGTAAGCTCTAAAGAGCTAAGTGATCAAAGTGCTCGGTGGCGGGGATGACAGCGCCAGCGCGAGATTCGCGCAACCCGCGGGCGGCACAAAAAAGAAAAGCCCCGCTCGCCGAGTTACGGCAAGCGGGGCGTGAATCCAGCGGCGACCTACTCTCCCGGATCCGAGGACCAGGTACCATCGGCGATCTGGGGCTTAACTTCCGTGTTCGGGATGGGAACGGGTGTGACCCCCACTCGATAACCGCTGAAACAATATCTTTGGC
>JAGCNM010000029.1 GCA_017645955.1 Candidatus Saccharimonadota bacterium | reverse complement strand
TTCATTCTCGACAATTTCGTCGTAATCCGGTGTCTCGAGGTCGGTAAATTCCGCACCCTCGGACCAGCCGGTATTCTTGTCGCTTCCGCAATGCGGGCAGAACGTGGCGTTGTCTTTAATTTCTGAATGGCAATGAGGACAGAGCATAGAAAAAAGATAGTATATTTGGTGGATATGAAACAGATTACTTTGTGCGCTTTGTTATTTTCCTTGATGATTGTTTTTACTGCATGCTTTGACGAAGACAGTGCTTCTCCGGCAAAAAGCGACGAAAACATTGATTTGTACACCGATCCGGACGATAAGAACAATAAAGATAACGACGAAACGGTCCGTAAGAACGATTCTACCGGTAAAAGCATTCAAGAACTCAAAAGAATGTTCGAAGACAAAAGCGTGTCCTATTCAATTCGTGTGGATTCTTCAGTTAACGAGGCTGCCGGAACGATTGCGTTTTTTGTCCCGACAATACAGAAAATGTGTGTGACTCAAGAAAATGAACGTGTTTTCAAGAATGTAGTCTTGGAAAAGGATTTTGTAAAAAGCGAGACTTCAATTTCTAAAGCTCGCTATGAAGTTTTTAATGATACGCTCATTCTTTACGGCAAAATGCATATGTTTACAGATTACGCAACAGAGGGCGATTTGTATGTGAGTGATCATCATGACGGCATTTATGGTACTTGGTATAGCACTGGCTGTTCGGGTGGGCGTCATTCGAAACTTTATTGCAACGATGATGAAGATAAGTCTTATACCTATCTAAAACTTGATATCGGCAAAGACTATATCGAAGTGGATGGGCGACACGTTGTTGGACGTTTGCATAAATACTGCGGTGGATGCAATGTTCCTGTTTCCAATTCAGCTTTTCTCGGGGCCTTTGGCAAATTTATGGAAGATACGATAAGCTATTCCTTTGAACCTTCTTTGGTTGAAGGGCGTCTTTCTGATATACCATATTGGATAACTTATAGCGTTTTGGATTCATTAGTGCTCTTTGAATACCCTGAACGCACGGTGTCAATCAGGCAAGATATTGAAGTAGAAACGAGAATAAAGATATCTTTAACGGTTTCTAGCGGAGATTTTAACTGCCATGCGACTACTTATATGTATGATTTTGAACGGATTCCTGATGAATTTTGCGAAGAATCTAGACCCGAAGAGGTATCGGGAATACGCAAGAATGTTTATACCACTGACTATTATCGTTTTCGTTCAAATGGTGTTTGGTATAATTATGTCGCAGAGCTGTATTATATTCCGGTAGACGAGAAGAAAGAATTCAACGACTGCTTGGAAGAACTTCGCGCCGCCTACAAAAAAGAAAAAAAGCCTATTGAGTAATTGTACGTTGTAAAAAAAACACCTCGGAAAAATCCGAGGTGTTTTTTAAGCTTTTGGCTTATGCCGCTAAGCGGCAAAGCCGCATTTCATCCGTGAGCAACAAAGCCCCCGGGTGTTAACCGGGGGCGGTTGCGAGAGCGAGGCGATATCACATTTCTAATCTGCGATAGAGCCGAGCGGTCTCATTACAGCTTGTCGTTAGAACCAAGAACGTCAACGATCTTGTGTTCGTACATCTTCTGCATGTTTTCGCGAGCCGGCTTGAGGTACTGGCGCGGGTCGAAGTGTTCCGGATGTTCGTCGAAATACTTACGGATAGCGGCAGTCAT
>JAGCNM010000028.1 GCA_017645955.1 Candidatus Saccharimonadota bacterium | reverse complement strand
TAACTTCTCCAATTCTACGACTGCGAATAGCTTGTACAGTGTTTCAAATATTACTGGCTCTAACCAAGGCTATAGGTTCCCACGCTACAATAACGCTAATACTAGCTCCAGAGCTTCAGATCCAACGGTTAATGATAATCGTGCTGGCGCTACATCCTCAAGTAATATTGGTAATCTTAATGCTTCTATTTACTCCTATGGCAACTATTACACCTGGGCTGCTGCTAAAGCTAATACGGACGATTTTATTGATAAGACAATCTCTAGCGCCGCTAAGACCTCTATTTGCCCATCTGGATGGGAATTGCCGGGGGGTGATTATTACAATACACCCAATGGCAGTTTTGATTATTTAATTAATAAAGTAGATGCTACCGACCAAACAGAAACAGCACATAGACTGATGCGGAAATATCCAAATAATATTATTTATTCTGGCACTTTTGATAACGGAGGCTCAACGATGGGCAAGTATTGGTCTAATGCAAAGAGTAGTGCCTCATCATCAATTTTCCTATTCACTTCTCAAAGTAGTATATACGTAGACACTACATATCCGTATAGTAGAAACACCATTCGTTGTGTAGCCGCAAAAGGATTAGAAGTTAAATTGATGACCAATGATGGAACCGGAAGAGTCGGCGGCCGTGTTTACGCTGAAGCTGGCTCTTCAGCAACGCTTCCAACCCCGACGCGCTACGATTACACCTTTAACGGTTGGAATACGGCGGCTGATGGTTCTGGCACTAGCTATACAAACTCTTACACATTTAATACCCAGGCTACGACTGGTATAACTCTATACGCTCAGTGGTTAATCAATCAATAATCCTAATGTTGTAGATAATACAACACAATATACATGAGCGTTAAACTGGGCGGGAATTCTAATAATATGAACTCCGGAACCGTGCCTACTGGCGCTGATGCTATAAGATGTATAAATAATTGATTATATTTAAACTAGGGTTATTTTTTCTTCCCTCTTTTTCCTCTTCTAGTCTTTTTCGCTGTTCTTTTTGGTTTATTCTCGAGCAATTCCCTCGCCTCGGCTTCAGTGAGTTTTTTCGGATCAACATCTTTTGGGATTTTAACATTATTACGACGTCCCGGGCCCTTAACATAAGGCCCATACGCCCCATTAATAATCTGAATTTCGCCCCAGTCCGCAATCATCGAATCAATCTTCTTCTGATAAAGCGGCAAAACCTCTTCAAGCGTTACAGTATAAGGGTCAAAATCCTTCATCGGAATATTATATTTCCCGCCTTTAAGATATGGTCCGAACGGCCCATTTGCCGCGATTAATTCGGTACCATCTGGCGCCTTCCCTAAGCTTCTTGGTAAAGCCGGGAGATCTAGCTGCGCTAGCGCCTGTTCTAAAGTCACAGTTTTAACCGACTTTCTTTTCGGTAATGGCGCAAAACGCGGTTTTTCCTTCGCTTCTTTTTCATTGTCACCGAGCTGAATAAATCCACCATTCTTCCCTACTTTTGCGTAAATTGGCTTACCAGTTTTCGGATCATGACCGAGCAATCGCGCGTTATTATATCTCTCGACGCCATTCGCGACTAAAACTGTATCGCGAAACGGCTTATAAAAATCTCGGAGCATTTTTACGCGCTCCAATTTCGCCTCCGCGACGAGATCTAAATCCTTCTCAATATTCGCCGTAAACTTATAATCAACAATATTCTTAAAATTATCTACTAAGAACCCAGCCACTAATTCCCCAATCGGCGTCGGGATTAGTTTTCCTTTATTTGCACCGAACTTTTCCTTGACGATGGTCTTCTCGACGGGTCCTGCCGTCGGCGTAATCTTTAATTCAACAATTTCTCGCTCTTCACCTTCACTCTCGCCTTTAACAACATACCCGCGCGCCTGAATCGCAGTCATAATTGAAGCATAAGTAGACGGACGCCCAATTCCAAGCTCCTCGAGTTTTTTCACTAACGAACCTTCAGTATATCTTGCCGGCGGCTTCGAATAAGTTTGTCTTGCAACTATCTCCGAGCATACCATTTCGTCACCTTTACTAACCTTTGGCAACTCTAAATCTTTGCTCTTTCCATAAATCTTCAAAAAGCCGTCAAAAATCACCACCTCGCCTTTTGCGACGAAATCATGCGAAAGTTTAAGCGTAGTTTTAGCGACCTTCGCATTGGCCATTTGTGTCGCGACAGTTCGTGCCCAGATTAACTGATAAAGGCGTTTCTCATAATCATTCTTCCCCGCCACGGTTCTAGAAATATCTGTCGGACGAATGGCTTCATGAGCTTCTTGCGCCGAAGCATCTTTAGTCTTAAAGTTACGCGTTTTAAGATAATTATCGCCGAAATTCGCCTTCACATAACCCGAAATCATCCCGAGCGCTTGCTTAGATAGATTCAAGGAATCGGTTCTATGATAAGTGATTAAACCAGCCTGATAAAGCCCTTGTGCTGCGCTCATGGTCGTTCGCGACGAAAACCCAAGCTTCGCATTTGCCTCAATCTGTAATGACGCGGTTGTAAACGGCACCGGTGCCGTCTTCGTCCCCTCCGCCTCCTCAATGTCTTCGACTTTAAAATCAGCCTGCGACAATCTCTCGAGTAGTTCCCTTGCGGAATCTTCGTTTTCAAGCGCATCCCCTTCATAAGAAGCTAAAAATGTTTGTTTTGGGACCGTAGGCTCGGGCGAGCGCCCTTGAGCGTGTCCCAAAACAAACTTTTTAGCTTCTAGGGTTGTAAATTCGCCCGTAATCTTAAAACAATACTTCGACTCGAACTTCTCAATTTGTTTTTCGCGTTCAACCACTAATCTTAAAGCTGGCGATTGTACGCGTCCTGCCGAAATCGCCCCCGGGACCTTTTTCCGCACCATGTCCGATAAGTCGTAACCAACTAACATATCTAAAGTTTGCCTCGCCTGCTGACTTGAAACCATATCCATATCCACGGTTCGCGGATTCTTAATTGCTTCGTCTAACGCTGTCTTCGTAATTTCATGAAATGTAATTCTCGCCGTATCTCCAGGTAGCCCTAATACTTCGCAAAGATGCCAAGAAATCGACTCACCTTCACGGTCTTCATCGGTCGCGAGCCAGATTTTTTCAGCATTTTTCACTTCTTTTTTTAATTCGGTAATAATCTTTTTATGATCCGGGTCGATTTCATAAGTCACATTAAAAGTCTCTTTATCGACTTTCGTATCTTTTCTAATATGTCCTACCGACGCTAATACTTTAAAATCCGAACCGAGGTACTTCTCGATCGTATGCGCCTTCGCCGGGCTCTCTACTATTACTAAATTTTTTGCCATATAAATAATAATATCACACCGCTGCAAGCATAACCACTTAAAATAACAAAAAAGCCTCAGGTAAGGGTGGGCATCACCTGAGGCTATTTTGGCCCTCTAACGCTTCTCTTTCTATACCGGGGAGACCCCGGAAGCGCGACCCACCTCACACAAATTGGGGCCCGCCGGTTAGAGGGATTGCTAAGCCTTCGAAAGAATCCTTTCAAAGTGGAGGTAATACTTATAAACTTAAGAACCAATAAAGAAATTCAAAAGCCCGAAAGGGTTTCAAAAGCTCGCAATTTCTGCTACACTAGAGTTAGTATAGCTGAAATTATAACTTATTTAGGTGCGGTGTGGCACGTTTTTTCGTGCCAACTGTCTTAATTATATCACAGGAGAAAAAATATGTCAACACCTTTTTCACACTTTTCTACAAAAATCAACCAAATCACACCTCTAGAGACTAATTTTACAGAGGTGTTAGAGTCTATTGCGCTTAAGCCTAAAACATTGTATTTTTATGGAAAAATACCAGAAAATGTGGTAAAAAACGATAAAAATACTCGTCCGAAGACTGTTGCAATCGTGGGTTCTCGTCATAATACTAAGTACGGAGAAGAAATCGCCTATAATTTAGCATACGAATTATCTCAACATGGCGTAATTATAGTATCTGGACTCGCCTTCGGTATCGATTCGATTGCGCATCGAGGGTGTCTTGACGCCGGCGGGATTACGGTAGCAATTTTAGGTACTCCTATCAATAAGATATACCCAAGAAATCACCTTAAGCTTGCTGAACAGATATTAGAACAAAACGGGTCCATCATCTCGGAATATTCCCCGGAAGAAAAAGTCGACCCGCATTATAGTTTTCTCGCTCGCAACCGCTTAATCTCTGGTTTATCAGATATCGTCGTCGTGGTTGAAGCTGCCGAAAAATCTGGTTCACTTAATACCGCTGTTCATGCTCTTAATCAAGGTAAAGAAGTTTTCGCGGTTCCCGGTAATATTACGAACCCCTATTCTAGAGGCTGTAATCGCCTGATTAAACAAGGAGCCTCCCCTTATACCGAGCCTAAAGACATTCTCGAACTCCTCTTCCCTGAAGAATATCTAAAAAAACAGCGGAAATTACATCAAAACAACCTCATTGGCGACTCCGATATTGAGTCGTTAATCCTTCAAGCTCTCTTTAAAGGCCTTCGTTCCGGTGAGGAAATCATGTTAGAAACTCACCTTCCCCCCGAATTATTCAACGAAGCAATTACGATGCTTGAGATAAAATCTCGCATCCGACCTTTAGGTATGAATAATTGGTCCTTAATTTAACAAAAACTCATCAATATTCGCGCTAACCCTTTGTAAAACATCGGGCAGTAGCGCTTTCTCGTCAGGTGTAAATTTAGATAACACAAAATCAATATCCCCCATCTTCTTTCTTAGTTCGTCGTTCTCCGTTCCAATCCGAATTCTCGCATATTCAGAGGTATTAAGAGCTGCATCAATCGATTTTAGCCCGTTATTCCCCCCCGCGGCACCTATGGAGCGCATTCGGACCTTCCCAAATTCTAAATCAAAATTATCACAAATCACTAAAATATCAGAGGTAGGGATTTTATAATAACGCATAAATTCGCGCACTACTTTCCCTGTTTCATTGTAGTATTCTTGAGGTTTTATAAATAACACATCCTCACTACGCCCATAAAGCGCTCCAAATTTCGGTTTTTCGTTCCATTTCAAATTCTTAACCTTAAAATAAAAATCCAGCGCTAAAAACCCGACGTTATGTCTTGTAAAATTGTAATTATTTCCCGGATTTCCTAACCCAACAACAAGTTTCATAGCTAAATTATACCATAAAAGATACCCCGCCGTTGAGGCGGGGTATAAGGGGGACTTTTTTGGGGTGTCAAGTTATTCTGCACTGCTTTCCTCCTGATCATCAGGAGTCTTTTGCGTGGCAGCCTTTTGGCGCTGCGCAATCAGTTTAACAAGCGGGTGACGGATAACTTCGTCGTCAGTAAAGCTTACTCTTGCGACCATTTCGCTATCGTAAAGCTGTCTGACGGCATAAACCAGACCATTGTTTGAAGGATCGAGATAGGGTGCATGAATCTGGTCAATATCGCCAGTGATAATGATTTTACCATTGGTTCCGATGCGCTTTATCAGCGTATCAGCCTGAGCGACGTTCTGATCCTGGAACTCGTCATAGATTGCCAACTCATAAGCAAAATCGCGACCGCGCGCGTTTTCGATTGGAACGCTGGAAAACCAGTTTTCCCAGATTAAATCCACTCGGTCTTTGAGTTTTGCCTTAATGGAGCCCTTTTCAATCGGTTCCTTGGAGTCGCCGCCGCCCTTTTTGTTGGCGCCGTTTTTTCTTAGATTATCGAGTTCTTTCTGGATTTTGCAATCGTCAATCATCAGATAATTCCTGAGAGAATTCTTCAAAGGTTGGACATCGGGGTCCATCTTCTCATCTAAATCTCCCGGTAAAGCACCGATTTTCGACTGACTCTCGCAAGGTATCGCGGTTACTCCGATGAAAAGCCCTTGTTTGCAGGCATTATAGCCATACACTGTCGCCATGAATGTCTTTCCAGAACCTGCTGGTCCAGTACAAATGATGGCTGAAAATTCCGGGCTCTCTAAAGCCTCGGCGTAAATTGCCTGCCCTGCATTTTTCGCTCTCAGCGGGAAATTCCGGAGATATTTCAGCGGTACAATTGCGTCTTCTACTGCATCATAGCGGCCAATGTGCTCAAAGTAAGGGTTATTTCCTGGATCAAAACCGCATTCGTGGTAGTTTGCATCTTCGGGCGTCATTACGATGAATTCGTTAGCAACTAATCGTCTTTCGTTAGGCATCATCTCCTCAAATACTTTTCGCTCGATCCTTCTCTCACAAAGGAATTCATGGAATAATTCCTCTGGGACAACAACATCACGTCTTCCAGTATAGGGTTCAGGATACTTGTATCCATAGCGACTCGTCTTTATTCCTCTTTCTCTTGCTCGAATTGCGAGGCCGTTGTCATTCGTGAGAATCACAACGTCCTGCGGCTTTAAATCTGCAATCAACCCAGCTCTTGCACTTCCGTCGATTTCAAGACCAGCGTTCAAGAATTCGACAGTGAGCGCCGCAAGAATAATTTGGCCATCCATATCGTCTTCCGAAGGGCTAAACGGGAGCGCCTCCTTAAAACGCTTATGAACGGGCAAAATCGAAATTGTCTGTCCGCTATCTGATGTCTTGATGGGTGCTTCTAAGTGGTATACTTCGTCCATCGAACAAACTTCGCCTTCAACAATCTTACGAAGCCTTTTAAGAGCAACTCGCGCGGCCTTTCCGCGTTCGGATTTTTCACTCTTAAAGCTTGACAGTTCGCGTATGACCGCCGTCGGGATCACCAGGTGTGCTTTGCTTAAGTCGATCAACGGCTCTTCTAAACGGATTTTTTCACCGTTAGGGATGATATCTACGTAGTCCACCAATATATTTGTGTCTATTACGTAGATTGGCTGTTTCTTTGACACGACACTTCCTCCTTTTTAATGTACATAAAGAACGTAAAATACAAAATAGGAGCTTACCCCAAATTGCTCCCACTTAATTCTATATTAAACTTATTTTTATTATTTAAAAAGTCTTGTTTTTTTTATTTTTCATTGCGAAATGAAAACATAATCGGCGTGCCGATTAGTGGATACTTCTCTCGTATCTTTCTTTCTAGAAATCGCTTCCAAGACCAATGTAAAAGCTCTAAATCATGTCCATGGACTACGAACCATGGCGGGCAAACATCGGTTTGGACAATGTATTTCGGCTTCGGACGCGTGTTTTTTAAACCGGCTGGCGGATGGGCAATAACGGCCTCATTTAAAATCTTATTCAGCTCTGAAGTTTTAATCTCCGTCCTTCGCGCCGCATCAATCTCGGTCGCGAGTTCGAATAATTGAGTGACATTTTTTCCAGTTTCCGAACTTGTTATTAAAACCGGCGCATAAGGTATAAAATCAAAATCTTTTTCTAAACTATCTAACAGAAAATCCGCCGGGGTTCGGTTTTTTATATTGTTTTCTCCGAAATAATTTGTCGGCTCCGCGTTTTCTAATAAATCACCTTTTGTAACAACAACTACAATTCCTTTTCCCGCCTCGACAATCTGCCCAGCTAAAGCCTGATCTAATTTCGAATGTGGTTCGGTCGCGTCGACTAATAATGCGCAAACATCAGCCTCTTCAATCGCCGCCAAAGTTCGAATCGCGCTAAACTTTTCTATCCCAACTTCACGCTTTCCAGGCTTTCGGAGTCCAGCCGTGTCTAGAACTTCAATTTCTTGACCTTTATACTTAATTAAGACCCGATTTACATCGCGCGTCGTTCCCTGTTTTGAGCTAACAATTGCTTGTTGCTTTTTTGCTAGCGAATTAAACAAACTACTCTTCCCCACATTCGGCCGCCCAATCAGCGCGATTTTAAGAGGGGGGATGGCTGAAACCTGTTTTTTCGGATGCATAACATCCGAAAAAATAGGTTCAGCCAAAACCCTTGCTTTTAGGCTTGCGATTCCTTGCCCGGTCGTCGCAGAAATATAAAAAGTATTTTCTGGCGCAATTCCGAGCGCCCTAAACTCTTCAATTGGCAGAGATTCGGCAAGATCGCATTTATTAAGCACTAAAAATACCGGTTTATTAGAGCGGAGAGCGTCTTTAGCGATTTGTTTATCGTAATGATTAAAATATTTAGTCGAATCTAAGGTCACTAAAATTACGTCAGCAGTTTCAATCGCGTCCTCGATTTGCTCTTGAATCGAAGCCTCAAACTCGTCTGAGGGATTTTTTAACCCAGCCGTATCAATCAAAATAAAACTATCGTCTATTGTTGTGACAACATTATCACGCGTCGTTCCTTCTTCGCGCGCCACAATAGCAATATTTTTTCGCGCCAGCCGATTCAAAATGCTCGATTTCCCGGCATTTGTTTGTCCAACTAAAGCGACGATCGGTAGTTTTTTCATATCTATAATTATACCAAATTTAACCAAAACAAGCAAAGCAAAATTGACAAATAAGCAAAAGTGTGATAAAATAAGAAATGGCACAGTTATCAGTTTTTGAAACTGTAGTACATTTATTGGAGGGATCTGAATGAAGAAGATCGATCGGTTAAGTCTAGACTCACAAGAAGT
>JAGCNM010000027.1 GCA_017645955.1 Candidatus Saccharimonadota bacterium | reverse complement strand
GGAACATAACGGTCGCGGGTTCTGAGGTGGTAACAAGTTCGAGTCTAAAAGATATGTTCGTTTCTGCGTTTACCAATAGTCCTAATATAACTTGGGAAATGTTTTGCCAGGAATTGCAAAATAGAATCATAACGACTGCTGTGTCCCTCTTTAATATGTGTTGACACTTTGTTTCTAGAAAATTAAAGGAGACAAGTGACATGAAAGACAAAATTCGGTACAGTATGACTTTTAAAATGAAAGTCATGGAGGAACTCAGGGACAGGAAGTGGAAAACAATATCCGAAGCGGCAACTGCATACGGGATATCTAACAATACGATCTACCTCTGGATGAGAGCTCTAGGCTTTGAACACCTGAAAGGGAGGATAATCTACGTGAAAACAAGGACAGAGCTGGACGAGATCAGAAGACTTAAAGAAGAGCTTAAGCGGTTGAAACTCCAACTGTCGGACGAGATATTGGAACACAGGATCGACGAAGCTGCACTCCAAATCGCATGCGACAAGCTAGGAACAACACCGGAAGAGCTAAAAAAAAAGAACGCAGAAAAATCGCGCATATAGTCTGCTCGAAGATAAAAAGAATAATATCCGCGGTATGCAGGAAACTGGGAATGACAAGACAGTGGTTTTATAGTAGCGAGCAAGCAAGGGTAAGAAAGGAGATCAACGAAGACCTCGTTGTGGCTCTTGTGCGTCAGGAAAGAAAGGTAAACCCCAGGGCAGGGGCGAAGAAAGTTCTCATCGCCATACGTTCCGAACTTAAGAAGGCCGGAATAAACATTGGCATAAACAGATTTGGAAATGTGTTGAAGAAGTACAATCTTCTGATAAAGAAACGCAAGTCGTACCGTTGCTGCACCACAAGGCAGGATCCGTCTCTCATACCATCCCCGAACCTTGTGAAAGACCTGACGATAGATTCTCCCAACCAGGCTGTGTGCTCAGACATAACCTACATTTATACGAAAGAGGGGTTCGTTTATCTGTCATTGATGATGGATATGTACGCGAAAGACATAGTCGGATACGACGTAAGGGATGACCTAACGACGGAAGGTCATCTGGCGGCACTAAAAATGGCCTCGAAAAAACTCGGCCCGAAAGCGAAGCCGATAGCGCATTCCGACAGAGGGTGCCAATACGCGTCGCACATGTATCGCAACCTTCTTGACACGCTAGGGTGGAGATCCAGCATGACAGAGGAGCTGCACTGCTATGAAAACGGAATGGCGGAAAGACTGAACGGCATACTTAAAAACGAATATTTCCTTGACGCGATATTTAAAACGAAAGAGGAGGCAAGAGAGGCGATCAAGACGGCTATATGGACGTACAATTACCGCAGACTGCATGAAAAACTGAATTACAGAACGCCGAGCGAATTTAGAAAATCGTTCGAAGGGGCTGCTTAAATATAACCGGCGGCCACCCCTAGGGGTGGTTGAAACAACCAAAATATGATAAAATATACACAACCAAAAAAATTAAACAATGTGTCAACTTTTAACCATGAAGGGACAGTACGTCATTTGGAGATTTAATAGAATCTTACAATTATTATGATATACGACCTTTCAAAAGCTATGATTTTATTTGGGACTCATTTGATGACAAAGGGATTTTGGAGAAGAATATGGGAATGGGAAATGATACTTTTGGAAAATTTATTAGTGATAACCGAAAGACAAATGATTTTAGAGGCACAATAGTCGCCCACTCTATGGGATGCCTTTTGACTTATTATCAATGTATTAATGAAAATGCACATTTTAGGGAAAATATCGACAATATTGTTTTAGCCGCTCCCCCCTTTTTTGGATCGGCGACGGCAAACGAAGTGGCAAATCTTGCTCCGGTAACTACAACGCTAAAAAAAACATCTAAAGTTAACCTCCAAATTTTATCTCGTGGTTCTGAATACAACTGGAGAAGGCATTTGGAACCATTTGATTTTGAATGCACTAACATATCTGTTTTAGTCGGCACAGTTAAGCACGAATCAATAGTTGGCGGAGCGGTATCTTCTGTCGATTCGTTATGGAAATTAGCGAATCTCAAAACTTATACTAGCGCAAAGGCTTTATTAGATACTTTTACTGATCCGCCGGTTGATTTTTTAGAATATTTAGCTGACATGGGGCGTTCTGTTTTTTCGATATCTACTTTTGGATTAAAT
>JAGCNM010000026.1 GCA_017645955.1 Candidatus Saccharimonadota bacterium | reverse complement strand
GAAGCAGTTATTAAAGACCGTATTCATATTTCGCGTGAAGGGATTTTCGTTATTGTTTTAACTCTAAATAAGAAAACTGGACACTTAATGAAAACGCCGGATATTGTTTTTAGAGCATTTATTTATCTAGATAATTCGGAAGAATTAATCGGAAAAATTCGCCATTATCTTCGCCAAAAAACCGACAAATCAATTTCGACCGATCCGGAAATGAAAGTCTTAAAAGAAGAAATAAAAGAAGATATTACACATATATTATTTGATGCGACGGGACATACGCCGATTGTAATTCCGGTGATTAATAAGGTATAATAAAAATATGTACGATACGATTATTGTCGGCGCAGGGATGGCTGGGCTAACAGCTGGGATTTATCTTGCGCGAGCTAATAAAAAAGTTTTAGTTTTAGAAGGAAAGGCAAAGGGCGGGCAGATTATTAACACGCTTTGTGTTGAAAACTGGCCGGGAAGCTATAAGACTTCAGGCGCGGATTTGATGAAGGGGATTTATGAACAAGCGGTTGATTTAGGTGCAGAAGTTAGATTTGAGGAGGTCGTGAATGTTAGCAAAAATAGCGATTTATTCACGGTAGTTTCAGATGAGGAAGAGTATGAAACACGAGCGGTAATAATAGCGGTTGGGGCGGAGCCGAGAAAGCTGAGCGAATTACAGACAGGATATGCTGGAAGTAGGCCGATTTCTTATTGTGCGACGTGTGACGGGGCGCTTTATAAAGGAAAACCGGTAGTCGTTGTCGGGAGTGGAAATACAGCGAAGGATGAAATAAAGTATTTGGAAGGGATTTGTTCGAAGGTTTATCATATACATCATGACGAGCCGATTCCGGAAGAAGCGGAGGCGGTTTTCGTCGCGATTGGGAGAGTGCCGAGTACGGGGCTGTTTAAAGATTTGGTTGAACTAGATTCCAAAGGTTATGTAGTGGCGAACGAAGATTGTAAGACTTCTTGTTCGGGAGTATTCGTGGCAGGGGATTGCAGGACGAAAGAGATTCGTCAGCTAGTTACGGCAGCTAGTGATGGTGCGATAGCGGCGGAAGCGGCAATAAAATATTTGGATTAAAAATGGCAGATAAAGAGACTGAATTAGAGTGGGAAAAATCGAAGCGGATTGAAGCTGAGAGAATGAAGGCAGTTAAGGCGTTAGAAAATAATGAAGAATCTAGAGTTAATTTGGCGTTTTTAGAGCCGGAAAATAGAAAAATCCATGGATTTAGCCGGGATTTTGGCCAAATCTCAAGAAGCGCCGAAAGAGCAGCAGATTTTAGTGTTGGGTTTATCTTTTTCGGTATTCTTTTGAAGAGTATGTCACATATTTTACCTATGTCCGGCGGGGCTGCAGCGCTTTTAGGGGTACTAATGACGATTATTTCGATGATTGGTTTAGTGATGATTTGCATTGCGCCAGTTATGGCTATTGTTTCTTTGTGGTTTAGTTATAAATATGGGGCGATAAAGGAATCGAAAAATAAGAGTGCGATTATGATGGCAGTTATTACTTTGGTTGCGACTGTCGTTTATGCTGTCTTGTATTTCTTTGTTATAAAATACTAGAATTATGGTATAATAATAGAGTGCTCGGATGGCGGAACTGGTATACGCGTTCGACTTAAAATCGAATGGAGAAATCCGTGCGGGTTCGATTCCCGCTCCGAGCACCATTTTTGTATATGGGGAAGGTTTATATTGCAATTGATTTGAAGTCTTTTTATGCCTCGGTAGAATGTGTGGAAAGAGGCTTAGACCCCCTGACGGCAAGGTTAGTAGTTGCGGATGAAACGCGAACAGACAAGACGATTTGTCTTGCGGTGTCGCCGGCACTGAAAGCTTTAGGGATTCCAGGACGGGCGAGATTGTATGAAGTAAAACAAAAAGCAAAAGACTTTATTATTGCGATGCCGAGGATGGCATATTATATCAGTTATAGTACACGTATATATAATATATATCTACGTTATATTGCTGAAGAAGATATGCATGTTTATTCGATTGATGAAGTTTTTATTGATGCAACGCCGTATTTAAAGAACTATAAATGTACGGCGCGGGAACTTGCAACGAAGATTGTGAAGGAAGTATTAAAAGAAACTGGCGTGACGGCGACAGTGGGAGTTGGAACGAATATGTATCTTGCGAAGGTGGCGATGGATATTGTGGCGAAGAAGGCGAAGCCTGACAAAGATGGGGTTCGGATTGCTGAGTTAGATGAAATGAGCTATCGACGCGAGCTTTGGGACCATAAACCACTAATTGATTTTTGGCGAGTGGGAAAAGGATACGCGAAGAGATTAGAAAGTGCAGGGCTTTATACGATGGGAGATATTGCGCTTTGTTCAGAGAAAGATGAAGATTATTTGTATAAGATGTTTGGAGTAAATGCGGAGCTTTTGATTGATCATGCGTGGGGGTGGGAACCATGCGAAATATCGGACATTCAGAAATATAAACCAAAAACTAATTCATTTTCGTCGGGACAAGTTTTAAAAGAGCCCTACAGTTTTAACAAGGCTTTAGTGGTAGCGAAAGAAATGGCGGAAGAAGTTGGATTAAGTTTGCTTAGAAAAGGTTTAGTGACGGATCAAGTGGTATTAACGGTCGGTTATGATAAATCAAGTTTAGCTGGATATAATGGTGAAGTGAAGCTGGATTTTTATGGACGACTGGTACCGAAACATGCGCATGGAACTTATAACTTAAAAACTGCGAGTGCGTCTACGAGCGAGATTGTGAGAGCAGTAACAGAAATTTTTAAAAAACAAGTTAATCCGGAATTGTTAGTGCGAAGAATTAATATTGACGTAAATCACGTAGTGAGAGAAAAAGATTTTGAAAAAAGTTCAAGACAGCTTTCGTTGTTTAATGAGGAAACGAAAGATTTAAAAAAAGAGAAACGGGCGAACGAGGCGATTTTAAAAATTAAAAGGCGATATGGTAGAAACGCGATTTTGAAAGGTATTAATTTTGAAGAGGGCGCAACAGGGCGAGAAAGGAATGCGCAAATCGGAGGACACCGAAAATGAAAAAGTACGAAGAGATTATTAATCATCCGCATTATGAGCCAAAGAATCATCCGCGGATGTCTCGAGAAATGAGAGCGGGGCAATTCGCGCCATACGCGGCGCTAGCTGGACATGGAGATGCGATAAGGCGAACGGCGAAATTTGCAGAACTGAGAAGTAGACGAATTATAAAAACAGATATCGATGTTCTATAAAATAAGCTTGACCTTTTTAAAAATGTGTGATATATTATATATTGTATATTGTCATACACAAAAATAGAAAGGTAAAACAAAAATGGATAGTCATGTTACCGTGAATATAGTGGAGCCGGATTCTTCTATTTTAGTGCCAAATACGGGCGGCGCTGAAGTGGGCGGATTATCTAGCTATGAAACTGGTGTTCTAGGCGTGGGGTTGATTGTGGCGGCGCTAGTAATGGTTGCTGCGATAACCGTAGCTATAAAAAAGAATAATCATAGAGTATTTGATACTAATAAGAATTTTAAAGTAAGTAATAAGAGGCGTTTGATTTTTGGGGTAATTGTCTTGGCTGTTCTTTGTGGTGCATTTGGGTTTAGTGCGACGAAAATGGCTGAACAAAGAGGAGAAGTATTTGCGGACGAGGGGGATAATAGAGACACTCCTGGTCCTTCAACCCTTTTTGATAATACAATAACTATTTCTGTGTCTGACGTCAATCTAAACGTGGAACTTGAAGATGAGGCTGTGTTTGCTTATGCTCAAAGTGATATTAAGGTGACTTCTTCGACACTAGGCGGGTACACTATATATATGTATGCGGATGAAGTCGATTTGACTAATGAGAAAACTGGCGATAAGATTAAAGGTTTACCAGCGGTAACGGATTCTGGTGAGTTATTGGCTGAGAGCGGAGCTGATGATTTTGAGAACTTTAGGTTGACAGATAATACTTGGGGTATTACGGATATAAAACCGACAGCCGAAGGAAAGGATTCGACTTATTGGGTTGGGTTGCCAACTTCTATGGAAAACGCGTATGAAATCCATTATGATGAAGCGACTGAAGCAAATGACACTACGACGATATATTTTGGTACATATGTGACGCCAGATTTGCCGCATGGGACTTATGAAGGGTCGACAATTACTTATGTGGCGATTGCTAACTTTGTTGAACCAGAGGCAGTGTTCTATTACTATGGTGATAATGTTTACTTTGATGAAGGTAGAACTCAAACAGAAAACGCGGTTGGTTTTTCTTTGATATGTGACGACGAGACAGAGATTATGAACGACTATAGCGGTTGTAGCTGGATGAAGGTAGCTGGGAAGTATAAAGATCCAATTATGGGTGAAGGTCAAACACTCCTTAATGACAGATGGAATATTGGTAACGAATTTTGGATTGGTCGAGGCGAAGAAGAATTATTGAACATTCTAAATGCCGCTTTAGAAGATGACTATGTTTTAGATGGATCTTATGGGGTTTTTGGTGAGGTAGTAGACTATTTCACAATTACATTTGATGCGAATGGTGGAAGATTTATTAGAAGGTGTGACCATGGTCAGGAGAAAAACTTAAAAACCAGAGAGATTATAGATATGGAGTGTGAAGAGGAAACGTTTTCGACCTTGTCGGTAAAATATGATGTATATAACCCCGCTGAACTTAGCTTGTCAGAATATTATGATTTTAGCCATGATAGTATGAGATTTTTAGGCTGGTCGACTGAACCGAATGCGCAATATCCGATGTATGAAGAGAGAGATAGCATCCCGACTAGTGAACTATTGAAGGGTGAAGAAATCAAGCTTTATGCTATTTGGGGGTATAATAATGTTATTAATCAATGAGGCGTATAACAATAAGCTTGACCTTTTTAAAAATGTGTGATATATTATATATTGTATATTGTCATACACAAAAATAGAAAGGTAAAACAAAAATGGATAGTCATGTTACCGTGAACATAGTGGAGCCGGATTCTTCTATTTTAGTGCCAAATACGGGCGGCGCTAGAATGGGCGAGCTTTCACTATATGAAATGGGGGCGATTGGATTAGGGGCCGCCGCACTATTAATAATAATTCTTGGGATTGTGATTGCGGCGATGAAGAAAAAGAAAGATCACCGAATTTTTGAGAAGAATAAAACTTTTCGTATTGGTATGAAAAAACGTACGGTTTTTGGAATTATTGCCTTACTTATTCTGTGTGGTGCTGCTGGATTAATTGTTGATAATTCTATTGAACAAAAAGATGAAGTTTCCGCTGAGGGAATAGAAGACTTTTTTGATAATACGTTAACTATCTCAACAACCGATATTAACATTGCGGTTGAACTTGACGATAAGGATGTGTTTTCTTATGTAAGTAGTGACGTGACAATAAAATCTTCGACTGCAGGTGGATATAGCCTATTTGTGTATGCTGATGAACCAAATTTAGTTAACCAGAAAGCTAATGGAATGATTAAAAGTATACCATTTTCGGAAGAAAACCTAGAAGGTCGTTTATTGGACGAAAATACTTGGGGTTTTGCGGTAGAAAAACCGCAGGATAAAAAATCTGCTGTTTGGTATGGTCTTCCTACTTCTTCTGATGATGCTTTAGAATTTCGATCAAGACAAGAACCGACCCCGGAAAACGATAAGCTGACTTTCTATTATGGTGTATATGTGACTCCTGATTTGCCATATGGTGCTTACGAGGGTTCGACGGTTAATTATTTAGCTGTTGCTAATCTGGTTGAGCCGGAAGTAACATTTGTTTATAGCGGTGATGACATCTTCTTTGATGAAGAAAGAACAATACGATACAATGCAGTTGGTTATGCGCCGGTTTGTGAGGACAGTATAGATCAAGAAAAGGGAGGAAGAAAGGTCGGCAATGACTGCGAATGGAGAAGAGTAGCAGGTAAGTATAAAGAGCCGGTTGTCTCAGCTGGACAGTCATTATATAGTGATGCGTGGTATATAGGGGATTCTGGATTGATGGTACACGAAGAGGAAGAGTTACTTGATTTATTGAATGACGGGCTTGGTGAAGAATTGTCTGGGGATATTGTATCGATTGTTGGATATGTAGTAGATTACTTTACGATAACCTATGATGCTAATGGCGGATATTTTATAAAAATTTGTTCTGTCGCAAGAGGTGGTGAATGTGGGGATACGGCTACATCGGTTTCTATAAGGTATTACTTCGATGAAGTTGAAGAAGATTATTTTAGTCCGATGGACGATATAACTCAATATAGTTTTGAGCATCCTAATGACGAATTATCCTTTTTAGGCTGGTCAGAAAACCCTTTAGCGACAAATCCGACATATTATTATAATCAGCACATACCATATAGTTTGCTTGAGCACGGCATGGAAATAAAGCTTTATGCTGTATGGAGTGATAATGTGCCGTTGGCGTATGACGAATAAGATATGAATATTTTATATTGTGGAGATGATGGAATAAAAAAAGGAGTGTTAGTCTCGATTCTGTCGATTTTGAAACACAATAAAAACATTTTACATTTCTATATTTTGACAATTAACTACGAAGATACTGTAGCCTTTAAAAATGAATCTGCTAAATATTTAGATGAGTTAGTCAAAAAAACTAACGCCAAGAATTTCGTGAAGCTGATTGATGCGACGGAAGTGTTTACGGCGAATTTGCCGAAGAAAAACATGGGTTCATATTTTACACCTTGTTCAATGCTTCGGTTATACATTGATAAGATTCCTGAAATAAGTAAGCTAGATAAAGTGCTTTATCTTGATTATGATGTAGTTTGTCGGGGGAATTTGAGTGGTTTTTATGAGATGGAATTAAACGGAATCGAGGCAGCGGGAGTTTTAGATATTTATGGGCGAAGATGGTATCATTACCATGGTTTATTTAAACAGGATTATATGAATTCGGGTGTGATGCTATTTAATATGGCGGAATGTTTAAAGAGTAAGATGTTTGAGCGGGCAGTTTTATTATGTCAAAAAAGGTGGATGATGCTTGCGGACCAAGCGGCACTTAATAAGTCGATTGAGAAACGAAAGTTGGTTGAGAGAAAGTTTAACGAACAAGAGGAACGACCGCGTGAAGATACAGTATTGCATCATTTTTCAAACAATTTTAAGTTTTGGCCGTATTTTAGAGTCCAGAAAGTGAAACCGTTTGAAATTGACAAGATACATGATGTATTAAAAATAACTGAATACGATGATATACTTAATGAATACAGTAGATTGAAAGAGAATTTATAATGGCAAAAGCATCGATTTATCCAGAAGATATACCGAAAGAAGAGCGGGTTTTTTATTATGAGTCAGAGGAAGACGATCCGATAAAAACTGATGAACAGGAAAAGAAAGTAGAAGTTGGGCTGCCAGAAGGTTATGAGTTTATTTTTAAGAATCCGTTTAAGAAACTATGGTCGGCGGTTTTGTTTCGGGGTTTTAAGTTATATGGGCAATTTTATGAGCGCGGTTTTTGGCAAGCGAAGTTTTATGGGCGAGAAAAACTAAAAGAAGCTAAAAGAAAGGGCTACGTGATTTATGCAAATCACACAAATCCGTTTCATGATGTATTTGGTCCGGCGTTAGCGGCGGATAGGCGGATTTTTACGATTATTAGTCCGGTTAATTTGAAGGTTCCTGGAATTGGAAAATACTTACCGTATATCGGGGCGTTACCGCTCGGGAAATCAAAAGAAGAGAAACAGGCTTTTAATGAAGCGGTCGATAAAAGATTAAAACAAAAAAATGTTTTAGTGGTATATCCGGAGGCGCATGTTTGGCCTTATGCAACAAAAGCTAGAAAGTTTCCGGCTGGCGACAAATCGTTTAAGTATGCAGTGCGTAACAATTTGCCGATTTTTACAATGACAACAACATATCATAAAAGAAAAGATAAGAAGCACGGTGATTTGCCGAGGATGGATGTTTATGTTGATGGTCCGTTTTTCCCGGATGAAAATAAGACTGAAGCGGAGAATCGAGCAGAGCTAGCTAAAAAGGCTTATGAATCCATGGTAAAATATAGTAAGAAGAATTCTTACGAATATTTCAAGTATATAAAGAAAGCCGATTAATGAGTATATTTAATTCGGGTGTAAACCCGCTGAAGAAATTTAGAACAAAGGTTGTGCCGGTTTTTTATACAATTACGAACGATTATGCAAAGTACGCAGCCGCTTCAATTAACTCTTTAATGAAGAATGCAAATCCAAAAAGGTATTATAGGGTCATCATAATGTATGATAGGCTTAGCTTAGCCAATCGTTGGCGACTGCGTAATATGGTGACAAAAAATGTAGCGATTGAATTTCATAAGATGAAGTTTAATCTTTATATGCAAATTATCGTTAGATACTGCGCAAAACGAAGCGGTTCGGGTGATTTTTTTGCGAATGCGGTATATTATTATCGGGCGTTTATTGCGCGTTTGTTTTTACCGTATGATAAGGGGATTTACGTAGATAGTGATACTATTTTGATGGGTGATATTGGCGAGCTTTATGATATTGAGCTTGGTGATAATGTTGTGGCGGCGAGAGTTGATCCTAAGGTGGCGATGGTGCCAGAGTTTGTAAGATATGTTGAGAATGCGCTTGGGGTATCGCATACGGATTACGTTAATTCTGGTGTTCTCTTGATGGATTTAAAAAGGTTAAGAAAGCTTCATTACATTTCGCGTATGACAGATTTAATCAAGGAAGACGCCGATTTAGTAGCTCCAGATCAAGATTATCTTAATGTGATATTAAAGGGTCGTATTATGAAACTGGATAAAAAATGGAATTTACAGCCTGAAGGTGAAGATCCTGATGGAGCGAAACTACTTCATTTTAATTTGTCGAAGAAACCGTGGTATCACGATGATGTTAATTGTGGCGAACTGTTTTGGAAAGCTGCAAAGGGAACAGGTTTTTATGGCGATTTGATGAGGGAAAAGGAAAAATATACGATTAAGGATGAGGAAGAAGCGGCTTATAAAATAAAGGCTTTAATTAAAAAGGCGGATAAGCTTTCTAAAGTCAAGAAACCTCTTCTCTAATAAAAAATGGAGGTGCCTACCGGAATTGAACCGGTGTACGCGGTTTTGCAGACCGCTGCGTAACCACTCCGCCAAAGCACCACCTTTTCTTATTATAACATGGTTTTTAGAATTGAAGCAGAATAACACCGACAACAATAAGTAACGTTGCGGCGAGATGAACAATGACGGTTTTTCGATTAAGTTTTTCACGGCCAAATTTCGGCCAGATTAATGTCAAGACGATACCGAGGAAGAAAATGACGATTGGTTCGGCGGAATCGGAAGCGGCGGAGGCTAGCGCGACTGCCGGAGCGGCAATAAGGGCGCTACGATAAGCAAAATCTTTAGCTAAACCAACTATGGAGTTTGCAATTAATGGCTTCAAGACTTTCTTTTTACTGGAATTTAGAACAGTGTAGAATCTCTTTCGCCATTTTGGATGAACATAGATGATTAGAAGGTTAGTAATACCTTTTGCTACAAACATGATGGCTATCTCATTAACAAAACCAAGTCCTTTAGTATTCGCTCTGACAAAGATAAGGTTACTAATGACGGCGATTATGACATAGATGAGAGCAAAGGTGATGGCGCGAATTTTAACTTTTCTACTGCGCTTTTTGGTTGTAAAGAGAATTAAGAGGGGGGCGGCTAGGATGATGAAAAAGGCGATCAATTGAAGGCCAGAAATTGTTTCGCCGAGAAAAAGCCAGCCGAGTATTAAATAAAAAACTGGGGCAAGTTGGATAAAAATACCAATATTAGTCGAATTTTCGATTTCGAGAGCGCGGTAGTAGGGAATCCCGGAGATACTGCCAAGGAAGCCAGACAACAATAGAAGACCGATGGCTGTGAGATCTGATGCGAAAGGATTAAAACCTGTAATAATTAATAAAACTAGTCCGACTACAATAAAGACGTAGCCATAAAAGAGCTTTTGAGAAACAGCACCCTTTCCTTTAAAGAATTCATCCGAAGCGTAGTTATCGATATAAATACGAATTGAATCGAGTAAGACTGCAATTGCTACGAAAGCTAACCAATTCAATTGAATGCTCCATATATTATATAGCTGTAGTAAGCTAGGAAGACGAGAAGCATGATTAAGCCTTCATAACGCAATATTTTACCATCGCGGCCATGACTACCGCGTCTTGATACCCACCAAAGGACCGCCGAGGAGACGATTGGCATCATGAGATCGACGAGACTAAAGTTAGCGACCGGAATTGTACCGAAGATAGCGACTGGTAAGCCGAGGACGATACAAATATTAAAGATATTGCTACCAACGAGGCTACCGACGAGGAGTTCACTTTCTTTTCGTTTTGCGGCTGTAATGGTGGTGACGATTTCGGGAAGAGCTGTGCCGAAGTTAATGATAGTAAGGGCGATGATACGATCAGATACGCCAATGCCTGTGGCGATTGTGGTAGCGGCATAAACGACTAATTCACCGCCGGCAATAACACCAGCTAGGCCGAGGAAAACAAATAATAAGGACTTACCAAGTTTATATTTTGGTTTTTCGAATTCTTTTTTAGAATTTCGGCTTTTACGGATAATATTAATAATGTAGTATAAGAAGACTGCGAATAATAACAAACAAATAATCGCGTCGCTACGCGAAAAGGTATTCTCTTCGAAAGCCGTAATACCAGAATCTAAAAGAAGAGTAATCATTGATGCGGAGATTAGTAGGAGAAGCGGTAACTCTTTAGAGATTGTTGTGCGTTTAATTTTAATTGGAGGGCTAACGAGGGCCGCAAGTCCGATAAGAAGAAGAGCGTTTAAGACGTTACTACCGATTACCGTAGCGATTAAGACGTCAGTTTTCCCAGAAATTAGTGAGGCAAAAGAAACTGCAAGCTCTGGAGCGCTAGTCCCAAAAGCGACGATGGTTAAACCAATTAATTGTTTCGGGACTTTAAAGTTCGAGGCTGCCGAGGAGGCTCCATCTACTAACCAGTCGGCACCTTTAATAAGGATGAAGAATCCGACGATTAGGAGTATAGCTTGCAGTATGAAATCCATTTTTATTGCTTATCGAAATTTACTTTTTTATGTCCTTTAGTTTGTAACCCAATTACGAGTAGAACAGCTGCGGCGGCAAATGAAGCAATAGAAAGAATAGTTGCGTTTGCGCCATTGTTTTCGCCAGTGATTTTACCAGTATTAGGTACACCTAAACCGCTATCGTCGTCATCTTCAGAATCACCGTCGGTTGTCGTCGGATTTGCCCCGTTATCGTCGCCGGTTTCGCCGTTATCGCCACCGGTGTTACCGTTGTTGCCGCCATTGTCGTCGCCATTATTGCCGCCGTTGTTGTCGGATCTTGTGACTGTGATTGTTGCGTCTGATGCGATTTCGTCAGCCTCGTCTACGTCTTCATTGTTTATGTCGTATGTAAAGAGACCTTCGGAGAAGGAAATTGTATAAGTACCAGCTGGGGTATCTTTATCGACTGTGTAAGTTGCCGAGATAACCGCTCCGTTAGCTGCGACAGCCATGCCGTTGCCATCTTCTGGTGTCCATGCGCCAGTACCGTTAGTTGCGCCGAAAGACATCGCTGTTGTTCCGCCACGTTTCATTCCGGTTAGGGTTAGATAATTGGTTTGGGTTGCGTTAGTTTCGACTTCTTCGTGTAATGACCAGGTACCTTGGATTGCAACATAGGTTCTTGCTACGGAAGTTTTTAGTACGACTGTTGCGGAGCCATCATTTTCGCCGTCGAGAGTTACGCTATCTCCAGTTGTGCTATATTGAGCTGCGCTTGCTTGCGTGAACTGGTATGTTGTACCAATGCTTCCAGCCAAGAATAGCGCTCCTGACATAGCGAGGCAGGTCCTTTTTAGTATTTGTGTTTTATGGGTGTTTGATTTCATTTTTTGTCCTTTCTTTTACCAATTGATTTCGGCTTTACCCATGATATTATTAATAATCGCTCTTGCGTCTCTAATATTGACGCTACCTTTGCCGTCTACGTCGGCAATGATTGCTTCAAGGTTAGATAAAGAGTCTCTTCCAATAATCGAGTTAACAACTTTCCTTGCGTCGCGAACGTTGACACTACCGTCTCCATTAATATCTCCAGCATATGAAACGATGATTTCTTTTCCAGCAGCGTTATCTAATGTGTATTCGCGCATATTATTGTTTCCTGGGACTACGGTTGAAGCTAGTCGGTTATAAGTCGAACTATTGTTTTGTCGCCATAATACAATGCAGGCTTTGTCGCTTTCAATCGTGAAACTATTTGATGAAGTTGCTGTGATAACTGTGTTTGACGATGTATTGTCGGTTATGGTTCCGGCAAAGGTTATTTCTCCTTCTTCATAGGTAAGAGTAATTTTCGTTCCTGTGAGTCCGCCGTCTGGAATTGTGATAACCATTGGATCTGATGTATCTGTTATTGTTGCGGTCATTTCGTCGTAATCGACGGTTCCGTTTGTGACGGTATAATTACTAATTGATTGGAATCCGCTAACTTTCGGGAAACTTAACGTTTTAGCTTGCGAGAAGACGGTTGGAAGATTGTATGGTTCTTCAGCATCTTCTATTGTTCCGGTTAGGGTTTGGTTTGTTATATCTAAAGTGGCTAGCGCAGGAAGAGTATTGATTCCTGTGATATTGTCGATTTGATTATTGCCGAGGTGTAATTCGGCGAGTTTAGTTAAGGATGTTAGGCCGTTTGTATTTGTAATCTGGTTGTTGTCTAGGAACAGCTTTTTAAGGTTTGTGATTTGGCCAAATTCAGAAGTATTAGTAATTTGGTTATTACTTAGATATAATTCGTCTAATCTCGGAGCGCTAGCTAAATTAGCGATAGTACCATTCGTGATTTCGTTGCCATTTAAGTTTAGAGAGGTTAAGTTTGAGAAGCCGTTTGCTATGGTGTTGGCGCTAGGTATTTGAGTAATTCCGGCGTTTTCGATTTTTAGAATTGACGGGTTACAAGCAATGTCTTGTTGGGCCATGCCAGAGAAGTCGCTGATACCGCTGTTTTCGCTTAAATCTAGAACCGAAAGAGTGGTAGCGTGGGCTAATGGAGTGACATCGCTGATGCCGTTGTTTACCAAGTAGAGATTCGCTAAACGATATAAGTTGCCTATTTCATCTGAGATTTCGCTCATGTGGTTATTGTTTAAATAAAGGATGTCTAGGTTTGTAAGAAAATCTGTTAGGACTGGCCAGTCATCGTTGCCTAGATTGTTGTTATTTAACCAGAGTTGTCTTAAATTACTAATACTTTCAAGCGTCCTAATATTTGATAAATTATTATTTTGTAACGATAATACTTCTAGATTATTGAATTCTTCAAGACCAGTCAAATCGACGACTGCGCCGTTATTGATGCTATCTAGTGATAAACGAGCGAATATACTTGAACCGTTATTAACAAGTGCGATCTGTTTTGTTGTATTGCAGGCGTTTGTTAATACGACCGGATCGTTGTCTTCTAATGACCAAACACTATTCCCGTCGGCGTCAATGAAGGCATATCCGCTTGAACCTTGGTTGTAGATTCTATTACACAAATTTGTATCATTGAAGGTAACTACTTGTCCAGTAAAGAAGACTTCTAATTTCGAATTTTCGAAGACACCTGTGCCGCTTGGAATGGTGATTGTCGCCGGTTGAGGGTGTTCATTGCTTTCTGCGGCGATTGCGGCATTAATGAAGCGGACATTTGAATTATAGAATTGTGCGTTATTTTTTTCGAGCGCATTTAAGGATACTGCCGTGTTCGATGCGCTTGGAGTGCTGGTGAAATAATTTGCTATTCCGGCTTGTGTGAAGATTTGCGGGATGGGATTGTAATCAAGACTTTCTGTGGTACGAATGAAGCTTTGAGAATCGGCGGTTAATGATGTAAATGATTTATCCCTGATTGAACTAAAATCATCGATATGATTATGACTAATATCAAGTGTAGTTAAACTATTAAGATCGGATATACATATTAAATCGTCTGAGTTGAGATTGTCGTTATTAGCGTAAAGTGTTGTAATTACTAGTTCGTCTGCATAGTTTGAAAGACTGGTTAGGCTTCCTGTACATACATTCTCTTTGTCTTTTTCTTCTTTGTCGCTTGACATACTTTCGTTCTCGCTAATATCGAAAGTCGTGAGAACTTTAGCCAAATTTGAGCTTGTCTCAATTGGGCCTATAGGTTCTCCGGTTTCTTCATCATAGATTGGTTCGGCCGGGATGAACAATTCTTCAAAACCACTCAATCCTGTATTTGCTAATTTGAGAGTAGTTAGCTTAGTGAATTCGCTCAACTCGTGAAATCCTTCGTAGATTGGATTACCAGAAAGGTCTAGATAAACTAGAGTGTCTTTTACGGATTCTAGTGGTGCGGCGTTGTTAATGCGATTATTAGATAAATCTATATATGTTAGGTCTCCGGTTAGTCGTCTAAGAGGGGAAATGTCCTCTACTGGCATATTATTGATAGACAGTGATTTGAGATTAGAAAAAACGGTGACCCATTCGCCGTTGATACTGATGTCTTGTGAATCCCAATCGAAATTGCCGAATCCGCCTTCTGGGGGAACGATATTTAGAGTTTGGATATTGCCGATATTGGCCGTTGAGACATATAAATTACGGTTAACACAGTCACTACCGTCAGCCATGCCGTTACCTAGGCTATCGTTAACCGCTTGAGAAACACGTTGGCAAAAGAGGGCTTCACTAAACTGAAGTCTGGTCATGTTTGTGTGGTCTGCCCAGATTTGATTGTTGGATTTTATGATTCCGAAAATTGATAGCGCAAGTATAGACGCTACAACCGGAACAAAAATAGTTTTCTTATGATTGCGGCTTTTTTGCGCACCGAATTTCATGGTTTTTGTTTTTCCTGTTTAATGACCTTTTATAATGCTTATGTTATATCATTTCAATAGCATTGTCAAGTATTTCGTAATAGTTAGCCAACAAAAATCGGCTATCTGGAGCCGAAATGAGTGGTGCGAGCGAAGAGACTCTAACTCTCGACCTCTTCCTTGGCAAGGAAGCGCTCTAAACAACTGAGCTACGCTCGCAACTACTATTATTATATCATAGTTTTTGTTTTTTGCGGAAAAAACATGCTATAATGGTTATATAAATTAAAAGGAGAATATAATGCCAACATGGGGAATTATATTACTAGTGATAGTCGTGGTGATTGTTTTCATCGTGTCGTTTATCGCTGGTATTTATAACAGTTTAGTAAAATTAGACGAAAGGGTGAACGAGGCTTGGTCTGATATTACAGTACAGCTCAAGTATCGTGCAGATTTAATCCCGAACGTTGTTGAAACGGTTAAGGGTTATGCGAAGCATGAAAAAGAAACTTTCCAGATGGTAACCGAAGCTCGAACTGCTGCAATGGGTGCGAAAACTGTAAAGCAGGCAGCAGAAGCTGAAAAAGAAATGCAAGGTGCTTTAGGTAAACTTTTTGCAATTGCGGAAGCTTATCCAGAACTTAAATCGAATGAAAACTTTTTGAAGTTACAAGGACAACTTCAAGATGTTGAAGACAAGATTCAAGCTGCACGTAGATTTTATAATGCTGGGGCAAAAGATCTTAATACAAAGATTAAAACTTTCCCAACAAATCTCGTAAACAATATAATTGGTCACTTTAAGAAGCGCGATTACTTTGAAGTTCCTGAAGCTGAGAAAGCGGCGATTGAAAAGGCGCCAGACGTAAAGTTTTAATTTAGAAAAATGTATAAACAAATTGCGGAGAATAAACGTCGAACAGTGTTTATTATTTTCGGATTTGTTTTGATGGTTGGTATAATTGCGGCAATATTTGCATGGGTTTACAATGACGTTTGGATTGCATTCTGGACGGTTATTGTCGCAATTATTTATGCTGTTATTCAATATTATGCGTCGAGTTCGCTTGCGATGGCGATGACTGGCGCAAAGGAAATAACAAAGAAAGAGAATCCTAGACTATATAATATAGTGGAGAATCTTTCGATTACAACTGGTTTGCCGATGCCGAAGGTCTATATGATTGAGGATAAGGCGCCAAATGCTTTTGCGACTGGACGCGATCCGCAACATGCATCGGTTGCGGCTACAACTGGGTTACTGGATATCATGAATGATAAAGAAATAACGGCAGTGATGGCGCATGAGATGTCGCATGTTAAGAACTATGATATTAGAGTATCGATGATTGTTTTTGGATTAGTTTGTGTAGTTGGCGTAATATCTGATTTAGCTTTTCGGATGATGTTTTATGGTGATAGAAGAAGGAATGATGAAGGAAGTCCAGTAGGTTATGTTTTATTATTAATTGTCGCTGTATTATCTCCGCTTTTAGCTAGCATTGCACAAATGGCAGTTTCTAGGCAACGAGAATATCTTGCCGATGCGTCTGCGGTAAATATTACTAGATACCCAGAAGGAATGATCGACGCTCTAAAAAAATTACAATCACATTCGCAACCAATGAAGAGTCAAAACGTTGCAACTGAAGCGATGTATATTAATAATCCACTAAGAAAAGGTTTTATTAGTAATTTATTTTCATCGCATCCGCCAATTGAGAAGAGAATAGAAAGATTAGAGAATGGCAAAAAAAGCTTCTAAGGTAGGTAAAAACCGAAAAGGTGTCTCTCTGACACGGGTCGCTCGCTCCCGTCGTCACGGGGCTCGCGCCCTAATACTCGGTCGTAACCTCCGTAATGTCCTCAAGACACCGTTTCGGTTTTTAAATCGTCCAACGAAGATTAATCCGCATAAGTCGTTTAGGCGTTCGTATCGGGAAGATTATAAACGGGAACTTGAAGTGCCTGGGATAATGTATCATACTTTCGCGAGTTTTAAAGTTATATTTAAAAATTGGAAACTGTTTTTGCCATTAATCATTTTATCGGTACTTTTAAGCGCACTTTTTATTGGAATTATGGACGAATCAAGCTACGTAAGGTTCCAAGATATTTTAGATCAAACAAGCGAAGAATTTGCGGAGGGGAATATTGGGAATGTTGCAAAGGCAGGCTTACTTTTAATTTCAACAATTACGACAGGTGGGCTTTCTGGTGAGTCTGGTGAGGTAGCGACGGTTTTTGGTGTAATTATTTTTCTAATTATTTGGTTGGTAACGATTTTCTTACTTCGTCATCGATTGGCTGGTCATAAAGTTAAGCTACGTGATGGTCTTTACAATGCAATGACACCACTTATTTCAACTTTTGTAGTGTTTGCGGTTGCGATTGTTCAATGTATCCCAATTTTTATATTAATTATTACTCTTTCGGCGGCAATTCAGACGGAGTTTCTTACGACGCCGTTTTATGCGCTCTTGTTCTTTATCTTTGCGGTTTTAATGATTTTAATATCTGGTTATTTGTTGTCGAGTTCATTAATCGCATTGATAGCGGTTTCGGCGCCGGGCCTTTATCCGGTAAAAGCTTTGCATACTGCATCGGATTTGATGATGGGACGAAGGATTAGATTTATTATTCGTTTGATTGCGTTACTCATCGTATTATTAATTGTTTGGGTAATTGTGATGGTGCCGCTTATTCTCTTCGATCTTTGGATGAAGACATTCGAATGGACGCACGGTATTCCGTTTATTCCGATTTGTCTATCAATAATGACTTGCTTTACTGGAGTATATCTTACAACATATTTGTATTTATATTATCGATGGATGCTTGGTTATGAAGAAAAGTGATGCTGAAAAACGAATAATAAAACTTCGTGAGTTGATTAATGATTATCGATATCATTATCATGTTTTAGATGAATCGATTATGAGCGAAGCGGCGGCTGATTCATTAAAACATGAGTTATCAAAACTTGAGGATGAGTTCCCAGAACTTATTACGCCAGATTCACCAACGCAACGGGTAGCTGGGAAACCTTTGGATAAGTTTACAAAAGTTAAACATGAAAAACGTATGATTAGTTTAGCTGATGTTTTTTCGCGAGAGGAAATAGAAGATTGGATTAGCCGTAATGAAAAACTGATTCTGGGCGGGAAGATTGAAGAGTTTTTCACAGATATTAAAATGGATGGACTGGCTTGTTCGCTAAAATATCGCGATGGGATTTTTTATCAGGCGGTGACGAGAGGGGACGGGCTTGTTGGTGAAGATGTAACGTTAAATGTTAAAACAATACAAAATATTCCGCTGAAGATTTCAATTTCTGAAGAACACCCATCCTCCTCGGACACACTCAAGGCCGTTCGGCCGAGCTTATGGTCCTCGGAGGAGGGTGTTCCTTCAGAAATTGAAGTCAGAGGGGAGATTGTGTTGTTTAAGAAAGATTTTGAGCGGTTAAATGAAGAGCAAAGAAAGCGTGGGGAGGCGGAGTTTGCGAATCCGAGAAATTTAGCGGCGGGGTCGATAAGACAACTAGATCCGAAGATTGCGGCTTCGAGGCCATTAAAGTTTATTGCGTATGATTTAGTGACGCCGGATTCTTTAACTTGGCATGAAGCATATGATAAATTAAGAGCTTTCGGTTTTCAGACTTCGAATGAGGATAAGGTGTTTAGGGCTAGCGAGAAATCAGAGCTTTTTAATTATATTGATAAATTAGATGAATATAGAAAAGGTTTGCCGTTTAATACGGATGGCATGGTGATTAAAATTAATGATCGTAAGGTTTATGACGATTTAGGGATTGTAGGGAAGACGCCTAGGGGTGCGGTGGCGTTTAAGTTTCCGGCGGAAGAATCGACAACAAAAGTGCGCGATATTGTTATTTCGATTGGGCGAACTGGTGCGGCGACGCCGGTTGCGATTTTTGATCCAGTTTCGGTTGCTGGGACGACAGTAAGACACGCGTCGCTTCATAATGCAGATGAGATAGCGCGACTAGATATTAGGATTGGTGATACGGTGATTATTTATAAAGCTGGCGATATTATTCCGCAAGTAAAAGAAGTTTTAACTAGTTTAAGGCCGGAAGGGGCTAAGTCATTTGATTATGTGGAAGCTTTAAAGAAGCAATATCCAGATTTAGAGTTTGAACGACCGAGTGGGGAAGTGGTTTACCGAGTTAAAGGAGAGTCGAGCGATTTTATATTAAAGCGGGCGATTGAATACTATGCGAGTAAACCAGCGTTAAATATTGAGGGTTTAGGTGAGAAAAACGTCGAAGCATTGGTGAGTTCGGGATTAGTGAAATCGATTGCAGATTTGTATCGTTTGAATGAGGAGAGAGTGGCGAAACTAGAAAGATTTGGTGAGTTGTCGGCGCATAATTTAATTTCAGCGATTAATCAGTCGAGAACTCCGGCGCTTGCGAAGTTTATAACGGCGCTTGGAATTCGACATGTTGGCGCGCAGACTGCAACGAGTTTAGCGCGTGAGTTTAAAACGATAGATGGGTTAATAAATGCGACAGAAGACGATTTATTAAAAATAACTGACATTGGTGATGTTGTTGCGGAGTCGATTCTTGCATGGTTTGCGGATGAAGATAATTTGAAACTATTAGATGAACTAAAAGGATTAGGTGTTTCGCCGTTGACAGAAAACACAGAAGATTTGCCTTTAGTAGGAAAATCATATATCATAACGGGGACTTTAGAATCGATGGGGCGTGAAGAAGCGGAAGATAAGCTGCGCGCTTTAGGTGCGACGGTGACTTCGTCGGTAACAAAGAATACGACGGCGTTAATAGTTGGTGAAAAACCAGGAAAATCAAAATTAGAAAAGGCTGAGAAACTCGGTATTAAAACGATAAATGAAAAAGAGTTTTTAGAAATTGTTTAATAATGCTTGCTAAATAATATTGCTTATGATATTATTATGTGTGACATAAGGTCATACAAAAATGTCAAAACAAATATATTTTTTAGTATCGTTATTAATTATCGCATTAGCCAGCGTTTACGCGCAGGATGTTTTTGCTGATAACTATTCTTTAACTATGACTACTGGCGGCCCCCAGACGATTGATGTTGTTTTAGGCAACAATGGTAAGGGAGTATCGATTAATGAAGATCAAATTACCGTTAGCACAACTTGTCGTTATGGTTACAATTTATCGATTGGTGCTTCAGTAAATGACAATAACTTATACTTAAGTGGTGATAGTAGCCATAATTCTTCTGGGAAGTTTTTATCACCAGCAGATGGTTTAACTGTATTAAATAATGCAACTAATATATGGGGATACTATTTTAATCGTTCTGTTACTCCGACTACTGCTAGTGTTTTTTCTCCGGTCCCGACGTCTAGTAGTCCTAAGGCTAATATTGTTACTGAATTAGCTTCACCAAGTGCTACAGATATTTCAGATTCTTTCTCGATTTATTATGGTGCAACCATTACGGAAACTATTGATCCAGGTACATATAAAATGATTGAAGATAGCAATCATAATGATGGTGCGGTTGTTTATTATTTGACTATGGCTGAAAACTGTATGCCTTATACGATTGTATTTAATCCAACTAGCACTTCGACTGGTTCGTCACTTAATGGTACTGGCACGATGACGCCGCAAGAGGCTTATAAGGATACGCCGATTAGTTTATCAACAATGAGCTATACTCCGCCAACAAATTATGAGTTTAAGGAATGGAATACTGCGCAGGATGGCACTGGAACTAGTTATAATGATGAAGATTCGGTGACTAATCTTACTACTCCGGGGAATAGTATTACACTTTATGCAATTTGGTGGCAACCGCCGAAAACTATTGCAAATACTGAATACTTACAAGATATTGATTCTTGTCCTTCGACGCTTCCTACTGGCCAGGCGTATACTGTAAAAGATTCGCGTGACGGGTCAGAATATTCGGTAGCTAAACTAGCAGACGGGAATTGTTGGATGTTGGACAACTTAATGCTTGACCCGACCGATTCTAGCGTTGCTGCAAATATAGATGCGACAAATACTAATGCGGATGATGAAAGTCTAGATTGTTTGCTTGGGCGTACGACGGGTTGTACTAGCCCACATACGACTGCGGCGGTGGCGGTTGGCAGTGCAAGTCCCAACAATGCCCATATTATAAAAAGTTATAAAGACACAACAACTGTTCATTATGGTGTGAACAATGGAAAAACAGGTATTTATTATGATTCGTGTACTGCGAGTGCGGGTACATATTGTTTTGGTTATGGTGGCGAAGTTGATGTTCCGGATACGTTGTATGATTATGGGGGCGATATTTGTCCAGCTGGTTGGCACATACCTACTGGAAGCTCTTCTTCTGGTGAGTTCAAGAGTCTTTATAGTGCTTATTCGAATTCTGTAGGCAATATTAGTAGTCCGTTTGCATTAGTTTTGTCTGGCATATATAATACGGATTATCAGAACCCTCCACAGAATCGGGGAGACATAATGTATTTATGGACTTCTACGTATGGTGGATTTGGAAAAGTATATTATGCTGGTATTGGTTCTCGTCTTAGTGTAACTAATTCTGAAAGTAATTTAGATATATCTATGCCTGTTCGTTGCATGTTTGGAAGTGGCAGATGAATAAACGCAAGTTTTTTATAGTTTTAGTAATTGGGGTTTTAGCTTTTGGTTTAAGTTTGAGCCTAGCGCGGGAATGTTTTGCGACAAATAGTTGTGGTGGCGTGGATACCGTGATTCTTCAATGTGAGGACGACCATAAAGGTGGCGGAATATGTCATGTTTTAGATTTAATTAGGGATATTCTGATAATTGGAGTTGGAATTCTTGGGGTGATTGGTATTACGATTGTCGGGGTTCAATATTTAACTGCGGGTGGGAATGAAGAAAAGGTTAGAAAAGCTAAAAGGCGAATGTTTCATATCGTGATTGGATTAGCGCTTTATGCTGTAATGGCGGCTTTAGCGAATTTTTTGTCACCAGGGGGAACCTTCTGTTCGGGTGGAACATCGTCTTCTTCATCTTCGAGCTCGTCAACATCACCGGCATCATCAACGCCTAGTAGTTCTAGCGAAACTCCGGCTACTGAATCATCTGATTCGCGGAATCGTGATGCGAGCGAAGTAATATACTAAGAACAATAGTAATAATAATTACAATAAAACTTGCAATAAAGGACCAAAGAGCATTAGTGTTAAGGATTGTTTTTTTAGTATCTTGTTCTTTTAAGCTTTCGATTGAGTCTTCTAGGTCTAGAGCTTTGATTTTAAGTTGGCCAACTTTATCGGCGGATTCAAAGTAAGATTCCGAGAAGCCATTTTTATAGAAAGTTTCAGATTCAGTTTTAGATAATTCTTCAATATCCGTGTTAAGGCTAGCGAGTTCTGATTCTAGTTCTGAAACGGTTTTTCCAGATTCGGTTTTAGTATGATAGTTAAAATATGAAAGAAGACCAACAGCTATCAGAATAACTGCTAGTGTAATGCCGATGATGATAGTAAATAGACTCTTTTTTGATGATGGAGGTGTTACTTGTTGATATAATTCATTATCTTGCATGGTTTAATTGTATCATAGAACTTGTGGTTTTTTTATGCTTGTTATAATATATTTATATGAGTATTCATAAAAGTTTAGTTCGAGCTTCTATAATAATGCTCGCGCTCGTTTCTTTTTTTAGTGTTAATAATGTTAGCGCAAGAGATTTTGATGGAAAGAAAGTAGACGGTAGAGTAATTTCTGTAAAAAGGATGAATATTGACGAATTTGCGTCATCTGATGCGAGAATACGATTAAAACAGTTTGCAGAATTAGATAATGTCAATAAGGAAAAAGATTGTAGTCAGATGACTGAGATGGTGAATGCTTTAATAGATGGTTTTGATGTTGTGAGTCCTGATAATGGAGGGAGGGGGCCTAGTGAATCAGAACGAGATGCGATGCTTTATAATACTTGGTTTTTACAACAGCTTATTATGTGCTCGTCGCAAATAAATGGTAAAGCGACTATTGTTTTACCGGAAGGGACTTTTTATTTTGTGAGCGGGCATTATTATATGGCGGATGGTAGTTTAAAAGTTGATCGTCATGTTATTAAACCTTATGATAATGTAACGCTAGTTGGAGCGGGGACTGAAATAAACTCGCATCAGACAGTTTTAAAACCTTATAGTGAATTGTCGGAATTTACGAATGTAGTTGGCGGTTTAGATATGTTTTTCTTTAATGATTACGAAGCCTTTAGCCAATCTCCTTATGGGGATGTGACTTATCTTCGTAATAATCATTATTATGATTTTGTGATTGATAGTAAGGAGACGCAAGGACGGGTTTATGATACTGGAGGTAAGGGATTTATGTATAATTTGTTTGATTCATGTACATGGCATAATATTACAGTAAAAAATACGGATGGGACTGGAATAGGAGTTGATGCGCCTATTGGAAAGAGTGGGGTATATCATTCGCGGGCGATTGGAAATGGAAAAGGAGTGAAGGGGAAACAAGATGAAGGTGGTGGATCTGGGTTTGGCATTGGGACTGGGTTTAGAAATAGTGAAAGCTTTGAGATTGTTGATTCTGTGGCAGAAGGAAATGGGTTATTTGGGTTCTTTTATGAGCATCAAAATAGATTTTTACCTAATCGCTATCTTGCAACTAGTGGGAATTTTAAAGTAGTGAATAGCGTATCTCGAAATAACACTTGGAATTATGGTGGCATGAGGTCAAATGATTCGGTCTTTACGAATATCAGTAGTGAAGTTGGGTGCTATAAACAATCAACTGGTTATGAAGTTTGTACGGAACGAAATGTTCATTTTTCGGATGAGTCGAGGAACATCGATTTTACTGGATGGGGTGCGGATGTAAAGAAGTCAGCATTCGTTGATGCGGAGCCGAATGAATATTATTACGATGCGTTGTTATGGGCGGAGGGAAATGGTTTGGCTGAAGTTGCAGTTGATGTTGAGAGTTTGCCGGCAAGTGATAATTATACTTATGGGAAGACGTTTGGGGTTAAAACTCCAACGGATAGAGCGGATGCTGTGACTTTAATTTGGCGTATGATGGGGCGTCCTGGGGATACGGTTGGTGCCGGTACAAATAGCCTAGAATTAGATGCTTCTCGTCAGGCTACAAGAACATTAAATATTAGAACTTGTTTTAAAGATGTGAATCCGAAGAAAGCATACGCATCGGCGGTTAGATGGGCTTATAAAGCTGGCGTAACAAATGGGGTGAGCGATTGTTCTACTGAAGCAGTTGATTATGCTTATGCTTCTTCTTTAGATAATTATGTTGCACCGGATGGAGTTTTCTCGCCGGAGACGAACATTACGCGAGCTGACTTTATTACGATGCTGTATCGTTTAAATGGTAGTCCTTCGGTTGATAAGATTGTAAGTAATAATGATTTTTATGAATTTGATGATGTAAAAGATAAATCGGTTTGGTATTACGATGCTGTTTATTGGGCGGCGAATGATTTGAATGGAGAAATACCTCTAACGACTGGTGTTGGGAATAATAAATTTAATCCGGATGCTTCTTGTACGAGAGAAATGGTAATTACGTTCTTATATCGTTATTGGACAAAGTATTTATGCGAGAAAGATTGCCCAAATCTTAGTGAACTATTAAAAGTGGATCATAATAGATAATAAAATAAGACTCTTTCGGAGTCTTTTTTAATTCTGGTGATCTCGGCGGGAGTTTGATTTGTGCTAAAGCACAAATCAATTCGTGGGGCGTCGCCTCGAATAATCCAGAACAAGTTCTGGATTATTACTCGGCTCCTACCACGAGCGAACCCTGCGGGTTCAATTCTCGCCAAGTATCAGAAAAACAAATAAGGCCCTTTGGGACTTCTTTATTTTTCTGGTGATCTCGGCGGGAGAGACTTCGTCACTCCCTTCTCGTCACCAATAAAAACAAGCCACAAGTGGCTTCTTTTTATTGGTGATCTCGGCGGGAGTCGAACCCGCATTGTCGGGATGAAAACCCGATGTACTAACCGCTATACTACGAGACCAAATCTTTGATCGTAGGACTATTATAACAAATAAAGTTAAAAATCGCAAGAATAGACGTATTCGGTGCGATAGGAAGTTTTCGTAAAAGGCGGTTCGGGGTAATACTTAATAGTTGTTTTATTTTCGTCGCAATGTTCGAGAAGATAATTAACTGTTTCGGTGTCAGTTTGACCTTTATAGTAAAGGAGCTGGCGGAGATAAACAATCGAAAGACCGATTTTTTCATATTCTTTTAAAGTTTCGGAAGGTTTTTTGTTGCTGGTATTATTCATTTCTTCGTATAAATAGTTTTCGTAATAGTTTGAAGCTAATTCGGAAATTTTTGACTTAGTAATTCTTTCGGATGAATTGAGCGAGGCGAAAACTATATAAAAGACTACAAGGAGTGATGTAGCAATAATAATGCCAATAATTACTTTTTGAACTAATGATAAGGGTTTTTTCTTTTTTCGATTAGTTTTCATATTCTTATATTACCATAGAAAAGAACTTATGGTAATATATATAATATGAGCAAGCTTTTTAAACGAACAAAAATTTTAGCAACGATTGGGCCGGCAACAAATACGGCGGAAAAAATTGAAGAAATCATTATGGCTGGTGCGAATGGTTGCCGGTTAAATTGTTCACATGGCTCAAATGAAGAAAGAGACCAACAGATAAAATGGATTCGAGAGGCGGCGGAAAAGAAAGGACGTTCGGTTGCTATTTTGCAAGATTTGCAAGGACCGAAGATTCGTTTAGGTTTCTTGAAAGATAATCATCTAGATTTAAAGGCTGGCGATGAGGTGATATTAGAGTCAATGGAATTTGAACATGATGGAGGCTTAGTTGTTCCTGTTCAATATAACTTAGCTGAGAAGGTGAAGGTTGGTGAGCCGATTTCAATGTTTGATGGGAAAATTAAAGCCAAGATCATTGAAATTGTTTCAGATACTGCGATTAAGATTCGAGTTGAAAATGATGGCTTTATTATGTCGAGAAAAGGTCTTAATCTTCCGGACACGGATTTTGGCGGTGATATCTTGACGCCGAAGGATTTGGCGGATATTGAATATGGTGCAGGATGCGATTATGATTATGTATCGTTGTCATTTGTGCAAAGAGCAAGTGATATTTTAAAGTTAAAGCAGCTATTGTTGTCATATGGTTCTACTGCGAAAGTAATTGCAAAGATTGAGACTAAGAAGGCGATTGAGAGTGACGAGAATTTAGAGGAAATTGTAAAAGCTTCTGATGGAATTATGGTAGCGCGTGGCGATATGGCGGTTGAGGCTGGGGCGGAAGTTGTCCCGATTATTCAAAGAAGGCTAATCGCGCTTTGTCGTGAACATGCGAAGCTTTGTATTGTTGCAACACAGATGTTAAGTTCGATGGTAGATAATCTTGAGCCGACGAGGGCAGAGGTGTCAGATGTGGCGACGGCGGTTGTTCAAGGTGCGGATGTGGTGATGCTTTCAGACGAGACGGCGAATGGGAAATATCCGGTTGAGACCGTGAAAGAAATGAAAAAAGTTATATTGTACACTCAGAATCATTCGCGAATTGCGCCGATTTCTAAGTTGCCGGTTGGGGAAACGTCGGAAATTTATGATGCAATATCGAATGCGGCGGCGAGAATGGCGGAGAAGATTGAGGCAGATGTAATTGTTTGTCAAACTGCATCGGGAGCAACAGCGATGTCAATGGCTGCAGAAAGACCAAATGTGCCAATTGTCTCGGTAACAAGGAATCCGCGAGTCGCAAATCAACTAGCTTTGATTTATGCAAATTCGGCGTTTGTGAGGACGTATTCTGAGGATTTTGGATATGATTTAGCGAGAGAATTAAAGGAATCGGGGTATCTGAAGACTGAAGAAGGAAAGAAGGATTTGGTCGCTGTAATTGTTTCTGGTGATAAGGATAAGGTCGGAACTGACACGATAAAAGTGAGATGGGTTTAGCTTTCTATGGCTTCTAAACCGGGGAGCTTTTTGCCGAGTAAGAATTCAAGCGCAGCACCACCGCCGGTTGAGATGAGGGAATAGTGTAGCTTTGGATGGGTTTTAACGAGGTTCTCTACAAACCCGGTTGTATCGCCACCACAGACGATAGTTGTTGCGTCGTCTTTATCGCCGAGTACTTCGGCGGTAATAATCGAGGAGGTCGCAAAAGCTGGATCTTCGGCGTAACCGAGGAGTCCGTTCCAGATGATTGTTTTTGAATTATTAATATCTTCGGCGATTTTAGCAGTAGAGAGTGGGCCGATATCAAGTTTAGCGCCGGCAGCGTTTTCGTCGAAATCTTCGGCAACGTAAATTTTCTTGTTGTCGGGTTTATAGCCATCGGCAGCAATTTTTCCGCCGACGATAATTTTATCGGCGATAGGTAGAAACTTTTCAATGAGAGGTTTTTTGTCTTCGATTTTTGAGCCGCCAATGATAACTAAGATAGGCTTTTCGGGAGATTTCGTAGCTTTTTCGAGATTTTCAATTTCTTTTTCGAGCAACAATCCGGCATAGATAGGAAGAAACTTTTTTACGGCATCAGTCGAAGCGTGGGCACGGTGGATGACGGCGAAACCGTCTTGAACATAAAGGTCTGCGTTCGTGGCTTCGATAATGTTTTTAATGAATTCTTCGGAGTTTTCTTCTTCGCTTGGATTAAAGCGTAGATTTTCAAGAAGAGCGATTTTCAAATCGTCTTCAATTGAGATTTTTTCATTTGATTTTGGGAGCGGATAGAAACCGACTTTTTGACGTGTGAGTTTTTCGAGAGCTTTAACTACAGGAGAAAGTGAGAATTCGGGTTTTTCTTTTCCTTCGGGTCGGCCGAGATGAGAAATGAGGATGATTTTGTTTGCGCCGTTTTCAAGGAGGTATTCTATAGTAGGGAGACTAGAGCGTATACGAAGATCGCTTTCAACTTCTCCGTTTTTTAAAGGCACATTGTAGTCGACTCGGACTAAAACGTTTTTATTTTTAACATCAATGTCTTTAATAGTTTTCATAATGCAATTATAACATTAATTATTCATTTTGTGATATAATTATTTGCATGAAAAAGCAAAAGTCTTATCAAGAAATAATTGGTGAAACGATTGAGCAGATGCGGGTAGAAAAGGGGTGGACGCAGGAAGAATTGGCAAAAGCAGTAGGAACATCGCAGTCAGCGATTCATCGAATTGAAAAAGGCGGGCAAAATATATCGCTTGAAATGGTGAAAAAGCTGTCTGAGGCGCTTGGAAACCAGATTCTCTCTATTAATGATTCGGTTTCGCAGAGTTTTAAGATTCATGGGGGTAAGGAATTGTCGGGCGAAATAACGATTAATACTTCAAAAAATGCAGCGGTTGGGCTGCTTTGTGCGGCTTTACTTAATACGGGAAAGACGGTTTTACATAAAATTGCAAGAATCGAGGAAGTATTTAGAATTATTGAAGTTTTAGAGTCGATTGGGGTAAAATGTCACTGGACAAATCGTCATAGAGACCTCGAAATTATATCACCGCGCGAATTAAAATTAGAGGAGATGAATGTTGAAGCAGCAAGGCGGACGCGTTCGATTATTATGTTTTTAGGTCCACTTTTGCACCGTTATGAGAAATTTAGGATTCCGTATGCCGGGGGTTGTTCGTTAGGAAAAAGAACGGTTGAACCACATATTAAAGCGCTTGAATCGTTTGGTTTAAAGATTGATGCCGAGAGCAATAGCGGGTTTTATGAAATTGAGATTGATCAACATACTTTAAAGAAGTATCGTGATAGGTATATCGTTTTAATAGAACGTGGCGATACGGTGACGGAAAATGTTTTAATGGCAGCGGCAATGTCGCCAGGAAAAACAACGATTGTTGGAGCTTCTCCTAACTATATGGTACAGGATTTGTGTTTCTTTTTGGAAAGACTAGGAGTGAAGATTTCTGGGATTGGTACAACTAGATTAGTAGTTGAGGGCAGGTCAAAATTCGATATGGACGTGGATTATTATTTGTCTGAAGATCCGATTGAAGCAATGAGTTTTATAGCAGCGGGATTAGTTACTAATTCTGAAATTACTTTAACGCGAGCACCGATTGAGTTTTTGGAAATTGAACTCGAAGTTTTAAAGAGTATGAATGCAAAGATTGAAAAATCAGCAGAGTATCTTTCGACTAACGGTAGAACGCGTCTGGCTGATCTTACGATTAAAAAATCTAAATTAATTGCGCCAAAGGATAAGATTCATCCAATGCCATTTCCGGGGCTTAATATTGATAATTTGCCATTCTTTTCGGTAATTGCGGCGGTGGCGGAGGGACGAACTCTAATACATGACTGGGTATTTGAAAACCGTGCAGTTTATATCACAGAATTATCGAACTTGAACGTTAAAGTTGAGTTACTGGATGCACATCGTGTGTATATTGAGGGACCGGCGAATTTTCGCCCAGCAGAATTAGTCGCGCCTCAGGCGCTTCGTCCGGCGGTTGTAGTTCTAATAGGCATGCTTGCAGCGCCTGGAAAATCAATTCTTCGTAATGTTTATCCGATTAATAGAGGCTATCAGGATTTCGCAGCAAGACTGAGACATCTTGGGGCGGATATTGTGCCGTTAACTGGTATTTAGTTTGATATAATAGGGTGATGGATTTAATATTTGATGGTTTGAACGAACGTCAAAAAGAAGCAGTGGAGACTTTAAGCGGTCCAGTGTTGATTTTAGCGGGGGCGGGTTCTGGAAAGACAAAAACTTTGACACATCGGATTGCTAATTTGATTGCGCATGGTATTCAGCCTTCAAGTATACTAGCTGTAACTTTTACTAATAAAGCGGCGAACGAGATGCGTGAAAGACTGGCCAAATTACTTAATACAGTTCCGTCGCGTTCATTCATGCCATACATGGGGACGTTTCATGGGATTGCAGTAAAAGTATTACGTCAGGAAGCAGAAGCGATTAATCTAGACCGGAATTTTGTGATTTATGATACAGATGATCAGATATCTTTAATTCGACGGATTATGCGAGAGCTTAAAATGACCGATAATAAAAACTTAAAGCCGAAATCTATTCAGTCAATTATTTCTAATGAAAAAAATCAGGGAAACGGACCAGAAGAATATGCGGCGAATGCTTATTATCCAAATCAGAAAAAAATTGCACAAGTTTTCGCTCGATATGAAGTAGAAAAGATAAAAGCGGGAGCGCTTGATTTAGATGATTTATTATTGAAAGAATTAGAACTATTTCGGGATCATTTAGAAATACGGAAGAAATGGCAAAAGAAGTTTCGACACATCTTAATTGATGAATACCAGGATACAAACGTAATTCAATATAATATTGTGAAACTATTAGTAAATGAAGAAAGAAACATTTGTGTAGTTGGTGATGATTGGCAGTCGATTTATTCTTGGCGAGGCGCGGATTTTACAAATATTTTGAATTTTTCGAAGGATTTTCCGGGAGCAAAAGTAATAAAACTTGAGCAGAACTATCGTTCGACTGGTAATATTTTGAAAGCATCTCAGAAAATAATTAATGAAAATAAAACGCGAACCGATAAGACTTTGTTTACAGAAAGCGAGGATGGGGAACCGGTAGATATTGAGAGTTTACGCGACGAAACTGAAGAAGCAAACTTTGTTGCATTGTCGATTTTAAAACTAAGTAAGAATTATCCGGATTATGCGAATTTTGCGGTGTTATATCGAACTAATGCGCAGTCTTATGCTTTTGAAAAAGCATTTATGAATATGTCGATTCCTTATAAAATTATTGGTGGTGTAAGATTTTACGATCGAAAAGAAGTAAAGGATGTTTTGGCGATTTTAAAGCTAGTAGTAAATCAACGAGATAAAGTCAGCTTTGAGCGAGTAGTGAAGAATGTTTTAAGTGGGATTGGCGAGGCATCACTAGCTAAGGTATTATCAGCGATAGATTCTATGAAAGACGAGAAACCTTTTTTCAATTCGGATTTAGTAGATGTTTTGAAGGCAGGAAAGGCTAAGGAAGGGTTAAAGAAATTGATGAATTTTTTGAAGAGCGTTCCAGAAGGGGAAAACTCGGGCGAAACGGTGAAAAGAGTGGTTGAATATTTTAATTTTAAGGTTTTGACGGATGACGGAACGCCAAGTGCGGAAGAAAGAATGAATAACCTTGAGGTATTAGTCTCGAATGCATCGGTTTACGATAATATGGAGGATTTTTTGGCCGATGCGAGTTTAATGTCTAGCGCTGATGAGGTGTCGAAAAAAAATTCGGTAACTTTAATGACTTTGCATGCGGCGAAAGGTCTAGAATTTCCAGTGGTGTTTATCGTTGGAATGGAAGATGGGCTTTTTCCGAGTTCAAGAGCGGTAGAATCGGAATCAGATTTAGAAGAGGAGCGAAGATTGGCATATGTTGGGATGACGAGAGCGATGAGAAAGCTGTTTTTAACTTATGCGGCGAGTCGGTTTTCGTTTGGAAATCGAAGTTATAATAGCCCGTCGAGATTTTTAATTGAGCTCGGATATAATCCATATGGTTCTTCGGGGTATCGAGATGAAGATGGAGATGGGTTTACGGATGACGCAGATTTTACGGATGAGGATTTTGATCCATTTCCGGAAGATTTGCCGATTTTTGAATAATGATATAATGGTGATATGAAAATATTATGGACTGATGGAAGCGCAAGCCCTAACCCGGGTCCGGGGGGATTTGCGGTTTTAGAAATAAAGGATAATCAGGCAGTTCCTGTTTGTTTAGGGCGCGAAAAAAATTCGACAAATATTCGGATGGAAGGAAACGCGATGATTGCCGCTATTAAATACGCTGGCGAAGAAGGTTGTGAAATACATAGTGATTCGGAATTCTGGATTAATGTTTTAACAAAATGGGCATCAGGATGGGAAGCTAGAGGCTGGAAAAAGGCAAATGGTGAAATAAAAAACTTAGATTTAGTAAAAGAACTCTATGAATTATATATAAAATATCCAGTTAAGTTAGTTTGGGAAAAAGGGCATGATGGAATAGAGTTTAATGAACTAGCTGATGAATGGGCGAATAAAGCTCGAAAAGGCGCTGAAATATAGTACTTTTTTAAAACCATGATATAATGGTTATGTATGAAGGTTATGTTTAAAAATAGGTTTTTAGTAGCCGCGCCTTTAGTTTTAATTGCTTTAACTTTGGCGTCTTTTTTTAGTTTGACTGCGCGTTCAGTTTCGGCGGATGATGTAGTTGATGTTGTAAGCATTAGGGTCAACGTTTCTTGTACGATGAGCGGGTCCGGGATGAATACGCATAATGCGACAGTGAACCCGGGTACATTTGAAACAAACATTGGAGAGACAACATTTAGAGTCTTTTGTAATGATAATGAAGGATTTGCGATTTATACAATTGGGTTTACGGACGACACGGACGGGAAGAATGTTTTAACAAGCGCTGTAGTGGGTAGTACTTATGATATTGCGACCGGGACTGGTACGAGCGGAAATTCACAATGGGCGATGAAGCTAGCTACTGATGCAAATGCGACTTATCCGATTACTCTACAGAACGGTTTCGGTAGTTGGCATACGGTCCCGGACGACTATACTTTAGTGGCTAAAAGAACTGCTCACACTGATGTTGGTATGAATGCGGTCGGCGCGAATTTTACTTCGACCTATCAAGTTTTTATTACTTCTAGCCAGCCAGCTGGAAATTATAATGGGCGAGTGAAGTATGTGATGGTGCATCCAGCAACTCATTTTGCTCCGGTGGCATGCAACCCAAGTGCTACTACGATTGCCGAAGTGAAATGTATGCAGGATTTTGCGAGTCAAAATCGTGATGCCATAGTTACTTCTATGGCTTTAGAACAGCAATATACTTTAAAGGATAATCGTGATGGTAAAACTTATACTGTTGCTAAATTAGCTGATGGTAATGTTTGGATGACGCAGAATTTAGACCACGATATAGTAACTGATACTGATTTTTATACTTATTATAATACAGATATTGGGCATGGAGAGATAATTAATACTGATGCTAAATGGACTGCGGATAAAGCAACATATGCGACTGGTGACAATACTTGGGACAATACTTCAACGGGGAATTATATCCAGCAGTCTTATGACCCTGGTGATAAGATTTGGGATGGAGTTGTATATAGTTGGAATGACTCACCGACTTTAGATACTATGAACCAAGGTACTAATACTCATTATAGTATAGGCAATTATTACAGTTGGAGTGCTGCAGTTGCAATGAACGACACTAGTAGTTATACTGTGGCTAATACTGACGCTAACCAATCTATTTGCCCGGCTGGCTGGATGTTACCAAAGGGCAACGGGAATACTAATTCGCCAGCTTCATTCGGATATTTAGCCAGAGCATATAACTATAATCCTGATAGTGAGATAATGAATGACCCTTATATCTGGGAATCACCGCTTTACTTCTCGCTTAGTGGACAATACACGGGGGAGGGTGGTGATACTCGTGTTGGTAGATGGTCTTCGGCTTGGACATCTGTAACAGATTATGGTTCATATGCATATAATTTAGATGCAGTAGATGATCCTGCTTATATTCCTGGTGGTGGAAGTCGTAGTGAAGGTCTATCTGTGCGTTGTGTGGTGCGATGATGTGCTATAATTAATCTATGAAGTTATCCGAAGAATTAATATATCGTGGTTTCGCTGCGGAGACGACGATTGAAAATCCAGCAGATTTAGACACTAGGGAATCGAAAAAGTTTTATTGGGGTGCGGATCCGAGCGCCGATTCATTAACTATTGGGAATCTTGCGGCTCTTATGATGTGTGCATGTTTTGTAAGACATGGTTATGAGCCTTATCTTCTTGTAGGTGGTGCAACTGGGCAAATTGGTGATCCGAAGGAAAATGGGGAACGAGAGCTAAAACCGTTGGATGAGATTGAGCACAATAAGAGTTGTATTAAAGCCCAGATTGAACGAGTTGTGAAGTCTGATAGTGTGAAGATGGTGGATAATTTTAATTGGTTCCGTGATATGAAATATCTCGATTTCTTACGCGAAGTTGGAAAAGCATTTTCGATGACGCAATTACTCGATCGTCAATTTGTACAAAATCGAATTGGTGATGGCGGTTCTGGTATTTCTTATGCCGAGTTTTCTTATACGTTAATTCAAGGTTATGATTTCTTACATCTATATCGCACTTATGGAGTTGATTTACAGCTTTGCGGAGCAGATCAATATGGGAACTGTACGTCGGGGATTCATTTGATTAAGAGATTAGAGGACGGAAAAGCGGACGTTTGGTCTACGCCACTCGTAATCGATCCAGTGACGGGAAGAAAGTTTGGAAAGTCAGAAGGAAATGCGATTTGGCTAGCCGCATCAGATAATGGTAGTGGGAATTATACTTCGATTTTCGACTTTTATCAGTTCTGGCTAAATCAACCTGATGAGGCGGTAGAATACTTAATTAAAATTTATACGCTTTATGATAAAGAGGCGATTGAAGATATTTTGAAACAACATTCTGAACATCCGGAAAAACGAATTGCGCAGAGAGCTTTAGCGCGCGGAGTGACGGAAGTAGTGCATGGGCACGAGAATGCGGAAGCAATCGAGAATTTGATTACGATGTTGTTTAATAAGGAAACTAACTTTAGCGAGTTTTCGGAAGATGAAATATTAGAATTTGCTAAATATTTACCAGTTGCTAAAAAAGGTATTATGCTTGTCGATGCATTAGTGGATTATGGCTTAGCGGAGTCAAAGAAGAAAGCGCGTGAATTTATGTCTCAAGGCGCGATAACGATTAATGGTGTGAAAGTTTCGGATGATATCGAGCTTAATCAAACTGCGATTATTAAAAAAGGTAAAAATAAGTTTTTGATTGTAAAATGAAATATTTAGCGGTTTTAGGGCGTCAGCCGGAAATATCAATAGCGGAACTGAGCGCGCAGCTTCCGGAAGCTGATTTCTGGACGGGTCCTGCCGTCGCAGTTTCCCCCACCATACTCGGCTTTCGCCTTCGTGCGGCGGGGGACCCCCCAGCTCCGTCACCCGTCCATATATCGCGTTTTGGTGGGATTCTTAAGTTGGCTGTCGAATTGATTGAAAAACCTTTAGATTACTTAGCGAAACTACCTGAAGGGAAGATTACGATTGGGGTGAGTGATTATTCAAAAGGAGCATCCAAAAAAACGGCAACAATAGAGGCTTTGAAGTTAAAAAAGATTTTAGTGAGACATGGGCGTTCGGTTCGGGTAGTCGAGAATAAGGATGCAGTTTTATCAACGGCGACGTCTTTACATAATGGTTTATCAGGAAAGAACGAGAAGAAAGTTGAACTTATTAAAGTTGAGGATGAGTGGTATCGTGTGATTGGGGTGCAAGATATTGACGCTTATGCGAAGCGTGATCAGGCGAGACCGGCACGAGATGCGAAAGTCGGAATGTTACCGCCGAAATTAGCGCAGGTTTTAATTAATCTTTGTGGGCCGTTAAATGAAGGTTCTATGGTTTTAGATCCGTTTTGTGGTACGGGAGTGGTTTTACAAGAAGCGCTTTTGATGGGGTATAAAGCGTATGGAACGGATATAAGCGAAAGGATGGTTGAATACAGCGAGAAGAATTTAAAATACTTCAAGTTTAATAACTTTGTTTTAGATGTTGGTGATGCGACGAATTATAAATGGATAAAAAAGATTGACGCGGTGGCGTGTGAAGGGTATCTTGGGAAGCCGTTTTCAAGGATTCCGAGCGACATAGAGCTAAGGGAACAAAAACAAGAGTGCGGTAGTATCGTTTTAGGATTTTTAAGGAATTTGGCTGGGCAGATAAAAAAAGATACTCCAGTCGTAATTGCGGTTCCTGCGTGGTTACGTCCAGATAATTCCTATGAACGACTAGATATTCTTGACGAGATTAAAGATTTGGGGTATAATGTTAATAATAAATCGCGCGAGGGGTTACTTTATCATCGGCCCGATCAGATCGTTGCGAGAGATATAATAATTTTAAGGAAGAAATAATGTCACACGTAAAAGCTGGCGGTACCGCCAAAAATGTACATAATAATGCTGGTCAGCGCCTTGGCGTTAAGCGTTTTGGCGGCCAAAAGGTTAAGAACGGTGAAGTTTTAGTACGTCAGACTGGTGCTACTAAGATTGCTGGTCCTGGTACTTATATGTCACGTAATTTTACGATTCATGCTGCTAAAGATGGTGTCGTAACGTTTGTGAAGACTAAAAAGAGTCATTTCTCGGGAAAATCTTTACCGAGAATTCGCGTTGAAGTACGCTAAAGAATAACCCTTCGGGGTTATTTTTTTGTGCTATAATTTTCTTATGGCTAAGAAAAAGCGTTTTGGAGCTTCTTTTAAGACGTTTTTAATTGTTTTGACAGCTATACTGGTTGGGTATGTAATATATAATAATTGGCCGGATATACTAGAAACACTTAATCATCTTAAAGATACAAATGTTCTTATTTTGTTGCTATTGATACCGGAACAATTGTTTATGTATTTTGCTTGTGGGCAAATATTTTTTTCGTATTTAAAGGCCCAGAGAAATGTTAGAGGATTTACGAATAAAGATATATTAAGTATTTCCACAGAACTTAACTTTGTTAATCATGCAGTTCCGGCAGGAGGGATTGGGGGACTTGCTTTTTTAACTTATCGGTTGTCCGAGTTTAATGTCTCGGCAGGACAAGCAAGTTTTCTTTATATTTTCCGTTATGCAATCACGACAGTGATTAACTATTTACAGGCTTTAGTTGCGATTATTATTTTATACTTATTGAATTTAGTACCAGAGGAAGCAAAATGGATTATTCCATTAGCGCTTTTAATGAATACTGGCGTGTTTTTCTTTTTATGGTTTGTTGTGTATATCGCGAGTAATAAAAAACGAATTGACTTTTTTTCTAGGCTGTTTGATAAGTTTACTAATATTTTGATTAGAATTGTGACTTTCGGGAAAAGAAAGCGAATTATGCATTATGAAAAGGTTAGTAACTATTTTTTCGATATTCATGAGAATGTAAAAACTGCACGAGAGAATAAAAAGAATTTAAAAAAACCGGCTTTTTGGGGATTAGTGTATAGTTTTTGTGAAGTGGGGACTTATTGGCTAGTAGCGATATCTTTAGGAAGACCAGAATTATTACCATATATTATGGTAGGTGAGGCGATTGGATCAGTGTTTGACGGAATTGTACCATATGGGCTTTATGAGCTCGGGATGGCTGGCGTCATGATTGCGCTTGGAGTTGATTTCCCGACGGCAACAATCGTGACGGTAATGACGCGCGTTATTACTTTAGTTTTCACGATCGTGTCGGGATCGGTACCATATTATAAAGCAATTAAGGGGAAGCATGGAGAATAAATTTACACCAACCGAATTCATAAGCGTTGTCAATCAAACTTTAGATTATGCATATTCTAGTGTTTTAATTGAGGGCGAAATAGCAAGTTTTAAAGTTAATCAAGGCAAATGGGTATTTTTCGATATAAAGGATGAAGAATCTTCGGTATCATGTTTTATGTCTTTATTTCAAATGCGATTACCACTTGAAGACGGGATGAAGGTTGTTGTGAGGGGGGTTCCGAAGATTACAAAATGGGGTAAGTTTTCGTTTACTGTTCAAGCAGTAACACCAGTTGGTGAGGGAAGCCTAAAAAAGGCTTATGAGCTTCTAAAAAAGAAATTAACTGATGAAGGCCTGTTCGCTTTAGAAAAGAAAAGAGAGTTGCCAAAAAATTTGGCTAAAATTGGAGTTATTTCTTCAACTCAGGCGGCTGGGTATGCGGATTTTATTAAGATAATTAATGCAAGATGGGGTGGGCTTGATGTACAAGTGGCGCATACGCAGGTTCAGGGACTAGATGCGCCAGATCAAATGATTAGAGCATTAAAGTATTTTAATGAAAAGAGCGAGGTGCAGCTGATCGTAATGATTCGAGGTGGTGGCTCGGCAGACGATTTAGCTTGTTTTAACGACGAAGAGCTTGTGAGGGCAATTGCGGCATCGCGTATACCAGTTGCGACTGGGATCGGGCATGAAGTGGATGAGTCATTGGCAGATCTTGCTGCAGATATTCGCGCTTCTACGCCTTCAAATCTTGCTGAACTAATCACGCCGGATAAAAATGCAATGCTAGATATGGTTTGTGAAAAAGTCGATAAAGCTGGAATAGTTATAATGCGAAAAATCGACGAGCAGATAAAAGAGAATAGTGAGAACTTGACGCGTGCGATGCAAGAAATTGAGGGTAAGATAAAAGAGGTCTTGGATAGTATTATACAGAAACAAAAAATATTAGATGCTTTAAACCCAGAAGCGACATTGAAACGAGGATATGCGATAATATCAGGTAAGATTTCGCCAGGGTCTGTTGTAAAAATTACAACATTTAATAAAGATATTAAAGCGAAAGTTGAGGAAATTAATGAACGAAAATAATTTAAATCAGAAAATTGAAGAATTAGATAAGCGAGTAGAATGGTTTTATTCGGATGATTTTAAACTAGAGGAAGCAATAACTAAATACGAAGAGGCAACGAAGCTTGCTAAGGATGTTGAAAAAGATTTAAAAGAACTCAAAAATCGAATCGAAGTTTTAAAAGAAAAATTTGATAAATAATGTGATATAATATTCTTATGGATAGTGGACAAATGCCTCAAGTACAACCATCAGGACCGGCTCAGCCAGTTCAACCTGCTCAGCCTGTCCAATCAATTTCTTCTCTTCAAGGCATCGGGCCGGATGGATTACCAACGGCGAATGGAATGCCAATGGTACAACAAGCTCAGCTTCCGCCTGAACCAAAGAAGGATATTGCCGGTTTAGTAAAAACGATTGCAATTATTGTAGTTTCTTTAGTTGCGGTAACATTTATCGGCTTGTTTATTTGGATGAGATTACAATACGATGAGGTGCAAACTGATGTTCAAGGTCAGATTGATGTTGCGGTAGCTGCAGCGAAAGACGAACAATCTCTAAAGATGGAAGCAGAGTTTCTTGAAAGAGAGAAATATCCTTATAAGACTTTCTCGGGTCCGATCGATTATGGTGAACTATCTTTTGAATATCCGCGTACTTGGAGTGTTTATGTAGCGGCGGCGGCGGAAAAGGGTGGCGATTTCAACGCGTACTTTAATCCGGAACAAGTCGATGCGGTAGGAATTGATACGATTAATGCTTTAAGGGTGACAATTCTAAATGCGAGTTTTGACGACGTGGTGGCCGATTACGCAAGAATTATGGAAAGAAAAAACTCTGGGTTGACGGTTCAATCTGTGACGTTTGGTAGAAATGAAAATATAATAGGGAATCGCTATACCGGTATTATTCCGAATACAGATTTAAATGGCTATATTGTAGTATTTAAGATTCGTGATAAAACTGTAATTTTGCAGACCGATTCGGTTCTATTTACGGCTGATTTTGATAAATTACTTGGAACGGTTGTCTTTAACGCCTAGATAAGTGCTATAATTGTAGCATGGAGAGTGAGGTAGATGGTATTTTGGTTGCGGCGCATGAACTAAAGGCCCCGCTTGCAGTTCTAAGACAGTTAGCATTGTCTTTTGATGAGATGGAACCTGAAGGTGAAAAAATTCGCTCGGAGATGGTACAAGTTTCTGAAAGAGCAATTAAGCAAGTCAATGATTTGGCCAAAATAAGACGGCTTGAGAATGGACTATTTAAGATGGAGCCGGTTGCGATTCGTGAGGTTTGTGATGAAGTTTCAAGGGAGCTTGGTTTACTGTTTCGGTTTAATAATCGGGATTTATATATTAAATATTCGAATCGATCGCGTTTAGTTTCAGCAAATCGTGAATTACTATATAGCGTTATTTATAACTTCTTATTGAATGCGATGCATTATTCGAGCGAGGAGACAAAGTCGGAATTGGTTGTAAGGGAGAGCGGCGGGAGAGTTAAAGTGTTAATTCGAGATTATGGTCCGGCTTTACCGATTGATGTTTGGAAAGAAATTAGAAGAGGTTGGTTAAAAAAACCAACATCAATTGCGATGCGCCCGGGTTCGTCGGGACTTGGGCTTTATATTGCCTCCAAATTTTCGAAATACATGAACGCTGAGGTCGGTGCGATTAGACATCGCGACGGGACGAGTTTTTATGTAAGTTTACCAATATCTAAACAGATGAGTTTGTTTTAAATGATTTTTGTAATTGATGACGACAAGATAATGGCAGAATGTGTAAAAAGGGCATCGAAAAGCGATGCTAAAATTTTTTCTGACGCGATTGAAGCGATGTCGGCAATATCGGATGGTGAATTACCGGATTTAATTTTCTTAGACGTTCTTTTAAACGGTCCGGATGGTTTTACTTTTTTAAATGAATTGGTTTCTTATGATGATACTAGGAAAATACCCGTAGTAATTGTTTCTGCACTAGATTTTAACGGTAAGGGTTTAGATAGTTACGGAGTGGTTGGTGTTTTAAATAAGGATACGATGAAACCGGAGGAGATAAGGGAATATGTCGAGAAATACGCCGAATAATTATTTAAGAACGTTTGGATACGTTCTTAAACGTACGAACTATGGTGAATCTGATAGGATTTTAAATATTATTACGCCATCTGGAAAGGTTTCCGCAATCGCTAAAGGTGTAAGGCGAGAAAAATCGAAATTGGCTGGCGGAATTGAGGTGTTTTCATTAATTGATGTTACTATCCATAAAGGAAAAGGCGAACTTGGGATTATAACAAGCGCGAAAATGATTAGATTCTATGGAGAGATTTTAAAGGATTTGAATACTATGGAAATCGCGTCGGGGTTTTTAAAGAAAATTAATATTGCGGCGGAGAGTTCGGAGACAGAAGAATACTTTGATATACTAGGACAAAGTTTAATTGCGCTAAATGCGGGAGATAATTCAAAACTAGTTGAAGCGTGGTTTTTACTAAATCTTAATAGGGCGATGGGTGAAGAGATAAACTTATATAGAGATATTGAGGATAATAAATTGGAGATAGGTACGAGATACAGTTGGGACCAGATGAGCGCATGTTTTAAAAGGGATGAAAATGGTGAGTTTGGTGAAGATGAAATTAAGGTTTTAAGATTAATCATAACAAATGGTTTTAATATTATTAGGAAAATAAAAATGAATGAAGAGATAATTAGTAGAGTGTTTGAGTTGGCGCGCGTTACAAGTAAGATGTGATATAATTAGGATACAAAATAAAAGGAGTAAAAATGGCAGATTTTAACAAAGTCTTAGAGCCGGGGGATTACGAAAATGGTGAACTAAATGTTGTGATTGAAATTCCGACTGGTTCAAACCATAAGATTGAATGGGATAGGAAACATGCTTGCTTTATGTTAGATCGTGTTGAGCCGATGGCGTTTGCAAAGCCATGCAATTATGGTTTTATTCCGCAGACCTTGGATGAAGACGGCGATGAGCTAGACGTCTTAATGATTACCGATCAGCCTCTAACAACTGGTATTTGGATGAAGGCAAAGATTTTAGGTGTAATGAAGTTTGTTGATGATGGCGAAGTTGATGATAAGATTATTTGTGTTCCGGCAGATGATCGTAATAATGGTGATGCTTATGAGAAGCTGGAAGATTTGCCGGCGCAAACTTTGAAGCAAATCGAACATCATTTCAATCATTATAAAGATTTAAAGAAGCCAGGTTCAACTGTGGTTAAGAGCTTTGAAGGTATTGATACTGCGAAAGAAGTAATCAAAGCTGCAATAGAAAGATATAAGAAATAATAAGCCAATAAAAAAACTAGCCCCACGGGGCTAGTTTTTTATTATTTACTCTTCTTCTTCGACGGTTTCTTCTTCGACTTCTTCTTCGGTTTCTTCTTCAGCCTCTTCTTCCATTACTTCATCTTCGTCGCCAGTTTGTTGGTCGATGTTTTGGAGTAATTCCATTAGTTCGACTTGTTGTTTAGCATCTTCGGTTGTCATACCCTCATAGACTGATTTGTCTGGGCTAATGACGACATATTTTCCGTTAATTGTAATTTCACGAATACTTTCGTCTTCGTTCTGTTTTTTGATATAGTCGGCTGCTTCTTTAGCGACTTTTTCATTTTCGTAAGCGTAGTAAACTTTTGCATCGGTGACTTTCTCTCCGGAATAGAAGTAAACAAGATGGGTTTTTTCCGGGACGTATTGATCAGTATCTAATCCGAGCAAATCGTCGGCTTCCATGGTTAGAACATATTTCGTTCCATCAGATACAAAGAAAGAATCGTCAAGTTTTTTATTCGATAACATTACTATGGCTATAACAACAATTAGTATTACCGCGACTACTAACGCACAAGCGACAATAACTGGGTTTTTGTTGGTTTTTGATTCTTCAGTCATAATATTCTCCTTTTTATGTAAGATATTATAGCACAAGAATTATAATTCGGAAATGCTTTTGCGGATTTGGTCAGTTGTATCGCGGTCGCGAATGGTGACAGTATCGTTTTCTAGAGTTTCGAAATCTATGACAACGCATTTTGGCGTACCGATTTCGTCTTGTTTGCGATAGCGCTTACCGATGTTGCCTGAGTCATCCCAGGTAACGTTGCCGTATTTTTCTTTTAAGGCTTGATAAACTTGTTGGGCTTTTTCGACTAGCTCGGGCTTATTTTTAAGAAGCGGGGAAACACAGAATTGATATGGCGCTAATGATTGAGGCAATTTGAGGACTGTGCGTTTTTCGCCATTGATTTCATCTTCAGTATAGGCATTGGAAAGGACAGCGAGGAATAAGCGCTCGACGCCGATTGAAGGTTCAATGACGTGAGGGATAAAGACTTCTTTCGTATTTTTATCGCGGTATTCCATTGATTTTCCAGATTCGCGTTCAATGTTACTTAAATCAAAGTCTGTACGATAAGCGAGCCCCATTAATTCTTCTTCGCCGTTGGGATAATCAAACATAAAATCAATAGTGCGTTTAGAATAATGAGCGCGGTCTTCTTTAGGAACTTCGAGTTCGTGAATGTTTTTTGCTGGTAATCCGATTACGTTTTCGAGAAAATCATGTTGAGCCTTGCGCATTTTTTCGAAATTTTCTTCCCAAGTATTCGGAGCAACAAAGTATTCTATTTCCATTTGGGAACATTCGCGGTCACGAAGAATAAAATCACGCGGGCTTATTTCGTTTCTGAAGGCTTTACCTTGTTGGGCTAAACCGAAAGGAAGACTAGGATAGAAAGTATCTATGACGTTTTTATAATTCGTGAAGATACCTTGGGCGGTTTCAGGACGTAAATAGGCGATATTTTTTTCAGCTAATTCGGGATTTTCCTTTGTGTCTTCTGGTAAGACGGCGCCAACATGAGTAGTGAACATCATATTGAATTTTCGGATAGGTCCCCAGTTTTCTTTTCCGCAAGTTGGGCATTTAACGTGAAGAGCTAAAAACTCTTCGGTTGTAACTGATTCGGTAATGCCGTCGGCGATTTTGTCGGCGCGGAAACGAGATTTACATTCTTTACATTCTACCAACGGGTCGGCAAAGGTTGCGGCGTGGCCGGAAGCGACCCAGGTTTTTGGGTTCATGATAATTGCGGCGTCGATACCGTACATATCATCGCGTTTTTCTACGAAATAATGCCACCAAGCATCCATTATATTTTTTTTAAGCATGACGCCGAGCGGACCAAAGTCCCAGGTTCCGGCCATGCCGCCATAAACATCCGAGCCAGGGAAAATAAATCCGCGGCGTTTACATAAACTAACAATATCTTCTAATTTACTCATGAGTAGTATTATACCACTTTTAGAGAATTATTTTTAATTATTGTATTATAGTTTACTTTAATGCTATAATGTTTTTTAGATATGCGTAAGAAAAATGAAGGAGGAGCTTCAAGGACTTTGCATTATTTCTGGAAAGCCTTGATGCAGTATAAATTACGAACGGGACTAGTATTATTATTTGTGCCGATTTGGATTTTGATTTCGAATGTGGTTGTGCCATATGGCACTTCAGAAATACTTGGGAAAATTTCAAATGGCGAATATGAGATTGAAAGTTATATTGGGATTTTATTATTAACAATTGTTCCGGCGGCGGTAAATAATCTTTTCGTGATTCGGATAATCGATTGGCTAGATTGGTCGCTCGATGCGAAATGTGGTGAATACCTATCTAAATTAGCATTTGATGCGGTAATAAGGCAGTCAATGACTTTTCATAGTAACCGTTTTTCTGGGTCGCTGACTAGTGCGGCGAATAAATTACCAAATGCCTTTATCGATTTAAAATCTAATTTTATTTGGGATTTATTTCCACTTGTTTTGACGGTACTTTATTCCGTTGTGGTAACGTTTCTTGTTTGTGCGCCATTTGCGTTGATTTTAACTGTATATATTATAGTTTATATGTTTGTCGCAATTGTAACATATTATAAAACACGAAATGTTGATGAAGCTTTAGCGGATGCGGAAAATAAACAAACTGGACAACTGGCGGATGCGATTACAAATGAAGTTTCAGTGAAGTCGTATGCGCGTGAAGGGTTTGAGGGTGTGAGATTTAGTAATGCGACTGAAAGAACAAAAAGAGCAACGTTTAATATGGCAAAAGTTTCTTTTTGGCGTAATCTTGCGATGAATGCTGTAAATATGGTGACGTTTACATGCGTTTTAATATTAATTGTTTTAAGTCATAATTTGTTTGGGCTAACAGTTGCGAGTACAGTCTTTTTGTATTCTTTATCAAATTCGCTGCTCTCAAATGTTTGGACAATTAATCATATTCTAAGAAAAGTGAATCATTCTTTCGGGAATGCGAAAGAAATGGTTAAGATACTTGATTTGCCGTTTATCGTTGATGATAAAACGGATAAACCATTAAAAATAAAACATGCAGAGATAAGTTTTAAACATGTTTCATTTAAACATAATGAACAAAAGCGAGCTTTGTTTGAGGATTTTTCTTTAGATGTTTCGGCGGGCCAAAGTGTTGGACTGGTCGGGGTAAGTGGGGCTGGGAAATCAACATTAACGAAATTGTTGCTTCGATTTGATGATGTTTCGGGCGGAGCGATTGTGATTGATGGTCAAGATATACGAGATGTGACACAAAGAAGTTTAAGGGAATCGATTGCTTATGTGCCGCAAGAATCTTCGCTTTTCCATCGTTCGATTTATGAAAACATTGCCTATGGGAAGGTCGGCGCAACGCGTGAGGAGGTTTTAAGGGCGGCTAAGTTAGCTAATGCTGATGAGTTTATTAAGGGTTTGCCGAATGGATATGATACTTTGGTTGGTGAAAGGGGAATTAAGCTTTCTGGTGGGCAAAGACAAAGGATTGCGATTGCGAGAGCAATTTTAAAAGATGCGCCGATATTAGTTTTAGACGAAGCAACTTCGGCCTTAGATTCGGAATCGGAAGCGCTAATTCAGGGTGCGTTGAAGAATTTGATGAAGGGAAGAACTTCGATTGTCGTTGCACACCGTCTTTCAACGATTGCTGGACTTGATAAAATTGTGGTCTTAGATCATGGTGAGATTGTACAAGAAGGGACACATAAGGAACTTTTGTCGCAAAATGGCGAGTATAAGAAGCTTTGGTCTCGACAGAGTGGGGCGTTTTTAAAAGGTTAGATTTTCTTTGCTTCAAAGAAAACGGTAGGGACGGCTGGCGGCGGAGTGAAGTCGGTTGGTTTTAATGGGAGACGGATTCTAGTTTGATATTGTTGGATAAGTTGTAGTCCTAGTTGCGAAGTGTAATGGCGCTCAGTGTTTAACAGTTTTAAAGCGAATTGTTTTTGGAGGATCAAATAAAATGATTCTGGCGGGTTGTCGGCTTCGATTAATTTATGGATGATTTTTGAGCTGATGTGGAACGGAGGATTACTGAAAACTTTATAAGGAGTTTTAGGTAGTTCGTAATCTAGGAAATCTTTTTTAATTATAGTGACATTTTCGATTTTACGTTTCTTTAAGTTCTCTTCAAGTTTTTTTGCGGTAGCTTTATCTGGCTCGATCGCGATGACATTCTTTACGCGATAAGCGAGGGCGCTCGTGATTACGCCGGAGCCGGCGCCAATCTCAACTACGGTATCGCGTTTTTTTAAATTAGAATGACCGATTAAAATGAGAGCAAGCCTAGGTGATTTTAAAAAGTGTTGGGAGAGGAGAGGGTCGCGCATGTTAGTTAGCCCAGAAGTCTTCTGGGTTAGAAATTACTTCGATGTTTATCTCGCTGATTTCGCCAGTCTCAAAGTTTTTCGCGTTTAAGATTTTGCCGCCAATTTCTTCTTCGCCGATGACGATACCATGTTTAGCGATTTTAGCGGCATAGGACATTTTATCGCCAAGTTTTTTCTCGGTTAAGACTGTTGTCGTACTATATTTTTTTTCACGGAGTTTTTTAGCAACATTTAAAGCTTCATCAAATTCATGTTCGGAAACCGGGATTACAGCGTAGTCGATTTTGTTTTCATCAGCTTCTTTTAGAAGACCTTTTTCATTTAGAACGTAAAAGAGTCGCGTTAGGCCGATTGAGCCACCAACGCCAGGAAAAGCTTTCTCGGAGAAATAACCAGTTAAATTTTCGTAGCGTCCACCGCCACAAACTGAGCCGATGTTTTTGTATTCAGGTAGGATAAATTCGAAGACGGTTCCGGTATAATAATCGAGGCCACGAACGATTTTCATGTCAGCAATGGCGTTTTCTTTTAAGCCTAACGATTCGAGAAGATAGAGGACTTGGTCTAGTTCCATGACGCCAGCATTAAAGGTTTCGTTTTCGATTTCTAAATTATTAAGAGCCGTAATAACTTCAGAACGTTCGCCATTCAGTTCGATAAAATTTAATAGTTTTTTAATATCTTCTTTTTTAATCTTTAATTCTTCGAAGTCGAGTTTAGTTTTTTCGGGAGTGACTTTTTCGGAGTGGTCGATGATGCTGAAGATATCTTTAGATAGGTCTTCAAGTTTTAAGGCTTCTAAAAGGCCAGAAAGGATTTTTCGGTTGCTAATGCGCGCAAGGACGGGGGTTTCTAGTTCGAAAGTCGAGAAAGTGTCAAGTAAGGTTGAGATGACGTCGGCGTCGTAAGCAACGGGAAGGTTGTCGCGCCCGATAATGTCGATATCGCATTGATAGAACTCGCGGAAACGTCCTTTTTGGGCACGTTCGCCACGGAAGTTGAGACCGATTTGTGAGACTTTAAAAGGGAAGGTAAGATTACTTTCATGTTCAATGACGTATCGGGCTAGCGGGACGGTATGGTCGAAGCGAAGCGCCTGATCGGCTTCCGATTCGGCTTCGGTAGTTTTAACGACTTTGTAGATTTGTTTTTCGGTATCACCGCCAGCTTTAGCAAGAAGAATTTCAGTTCGTTCAATCGACGGAGTCTCGATATTGAAAAAGCCATGACTATTATAGGTATCATTGATTTTTGTCTTTAAATTGTCAAAAGATTTCTGGATTTCAGGTAGCAGTTCCTGGGTTCCAGAAATTGGCGATGTATTAATCTTTTTCATAGTTTTAATTATAGCATAGATATGATATAATGTAGAAATCATGGCGCTGTAGCTCAGTTGGTAGAGCAGAGGCCTGAAGAGCCTTGTGTCACTGGTTCAAGTCCAGTCGGCGCCACCATTCATGTTAGAATCCGCCATCTGGGCGGTTTTTTGTTCAAAAATACACGGAAACCTAGTGTCAATCGGTATTGATTATTTATGCTATAATGCTTTTATGATTAATTCTTTTTTCGCATTAAAGTTTCACGAGGGGGATCAAGACCGAGTTAAAGTCGAAGCGATAGAAAAAGCTTTGAACAAAGCTGGGATTAGTATTACGGTTATGGTTCGTGATGTTGAAAAGTGGGGAAAGGCAAAAATTCCAGAGGGTAAGACTTTAATGACGGATTATGCTTTTCCTGCAATGAAACAGTGTGACTGCAATATTATTGAATTTAGTGAAAAAGGTGTTGGACTCGGAATTAACGCTGGGTATTGCTACGCAATTGGTAAGCCTATTTTTGTAATCGCTAAAACTGGTAGCGATATTTCAACCACGATAGCGGATCTTGCAACAAAAGTTATTCTTTATGATAAGCCAGAAGATTTAATTGAGCCGTTTAGGCAAATTGTGAAAGAATTATCGATACGACATCCTTCGTAGACTATTAATTAAAAATCCTCTCCGGCGTACCCCCATGGCCGGGGAGGATAATGTAAGGGTAAATCATGACAAAGCGTCTGCTACCCATTCTCTTATTTCTCTTTCATCGAGTGAATAGTAACTGCGAATACCCATGTTATAGGGACAACCTTGCATATAGCATAATTCATTATCTCTTATAACCGTGATGCATTCGGGGGTTGCTTTCGAAATCTTATCTCTCTTCTCTTGGTTCAGTCTTCCAGCATATTTGCGAATCTCCTTAATAATGTTCTTTTTGCATTCGTAATTTCCTACACGGTAAAATACCGTACACGAGGATTTGCCCCATTCTAATCTTGACACTTCTCTTACCCACGTGGTTCGACCTGCGTTGTTAAGCGTTCTTTTGTACCTTTTGTCTCTCTCAGTTTTTTGCCATGCCGTATTGTACTGATTGCTCATTGCTTTACCTCCATAGTACTCTTTAATAGAGTAGTAAGCGTTCTAGCTTTTGGTAATTTAAGGCTTTTTGCCACTAGAATTACTTACTTTTTGCGAGATAGAAATGCGAAAATGTCAATTCACTCTTTTTGAATGTTCTTTGCCCGTTCGACAATTTATGTCTGTATTATAGCACATATGCTTATTTTTGTCAATACTGTTATGCTTTTTTCTAACAGTATAACAGGGGAAGTTTATTAAATAAAAAAGCCGCCGGCAATGCCGGCGGTAAGTGGTGATTGGCTTATTAGCCTGGTCTCAGAAGAGATTAGCAAGAAGCATCCATTTTGTCCAAATAGTCGCCGAACTCGGCGATTGTTTTGACGTTAGTTCTGTAATACATTTTTTCATATTGAGCTTTTACGCTCTCGGATTCTTCGCCGGTAAGCATTTTACCGTCGCCCCTATCATGAAGATAGTATTTTACGAACTTTTCATAGTCAAACGGCTCTTTTTCCAAACCCTCAACCATTTTTTCTACCTCCTTTGGCCCAAGCTGGGCTTCTTTAATTGTATCATATTTGTTCTAAAATGTCAATATGTTTATGCTTTGGCGTTTTCATCAAGGATTTCAGCAACCGTTTTTAGATTATCATCATCTATGTATGCTTCTAGTCCACTCTTTATTGCTTTTATTGTAGCCTCATCTTTAGGGTCAAGATATTTATTGCAGTAATCCTCTATAAACTCTCTAGTTACAAGTTGACTCCCGACGGAATCGGCTTCCTCTAGGAATCTCGTTTCAGATTCTTTATTCTCCAATATGGCCTGTTCGTACAACTCAGTGTCAATGATTTCTAGGACGAGGTTACCACTCTCGTCTCTTTTGTAGCGAGCGACTTCCTTTTGTCTTTCCTTTGGATCATTGATGTAGTCGTAACACTTCAAAGTATAGGAAATATCTATTCCAGAATCTGGATAGGTTTTTTTCAATTTTGTATACCTAGTTTCTTTCATTGACACATAATTACTTTTTAGATAATCGAATGCCGGATGTGGTTCGTGGCTTCCTTTTTGTCGCATCATTACTCCGACAGCTGAAACAATAAATGGGACATCAATGTCGAGGTCGGAGATTCTGCGTCCGGTTTCTTGCGCATTTTGAATTATTTCTTCTATATCTTTTATTTCGCTGAAGGTTTTGTCTCGGACCTCGGAACAATCCCCGTTTCTTTGTGATACATACTCGGCCCAAAGTGTATCTATTTTTCTCATCATCATGGAGCTTTCCGCATGTATTTGGTCGCAGCTACCGCCAGCCATCCATAAATAATCTTTCGAATTATCTGTCGCTAATGGTCCTATTGGGTTTCCTCTGCTGCCGTCTGGCTTTGTTTTGTAAATCATGCCTGGATAATCTGCTTTTTTACAGGCAGTCGTTTTTCCGGCTGCGGAAACACCACATAATATGTAAATAGTAGCCGGTATTCCAAGCTCGCGTTCGGCGGCGCGCATACTCTCTGACAGAGCTTTGGTGTGTTCAAATTGGCATTGAATTCCATAATTCTGTAATTCAGCTCTTTCTGGTTGCCAATAACTTTGAGAATCAATAGTCTTTTTGAGAATAGCTTTACCTGCTTCGACTTTTGGAGGGAAATCGTCTGGATTTTGAAATTTTTCATCTATAGCATATAAATTGTATGAATTCGTATATTTGTTAATTGGGGAATTCATAGTTTCACGTTGTCTTAGGCATATTCTCGCAATGCTTTCCGGAATATCTTTTAAATCTTCCGGAATTAAACCAATAAAAGGAACTTCTTCCTTCAATGTATTGTATTTGTTCGCTAATTCGGGTGAGCTTGATTCGCCGCTATTATTTAGTCTTTCCACTATTTTCTTCTCCGTATAGTTTTAATTTCTCATATAATAAATCTGTTGATATCTTGAGTGTAGTAATTAATAAGTTTGCAGTTTTGGGATATTTGACAAAGTTAGTATTTGCGAGATTATCAGTAGTTCTTTTAAGGATTGGTTCATAAAAATTATAAAACCAGTCAATTCCTAAATCTTGTAAACCATAACTGACACTAGTGGTGTTTTCTAACAAATCACAATACTTAATGATTCTAGCTTCTTCGGAGGCGTTAACAAGTTGTTTCATGTATTCATCAGTATGAGCATCGTCTACTGGATTGGATAATTCTTCTATCAAATGGAGAGCTCGCTCACTACTCGTTTCTATGATTTCTTCCTTAGAGATGTTGGTGTCTTCAATTAGGTCATGTCCGAGTGCAGCATCTAGCATGTCTTTCAATAGTACCTCATCTGTACATTCGCCAGTAATTTCTAAAACCGAAGATAAAATGGATTTTACACCGATAAGATGTTCGATGTAGGGGACTTTATTCTTATTTCTATATTGTGTTTTGTGATATTCTTTTACTAAATTTTCCATAATTTACTCCTTAAAACAGTCCTCTGTAATACTTTAGGAATTTCTGATATCCGGCTTCGTCGGCGGCTTCGTTTTCTCCAGCAATCTGCTGAAGCTGATTGGCGTAATAAGCGTCTCTTCCGCCTTTATATTCTGGTAGCTTGTGGTTATGTCGCATTAATATATAACTGGAAACAATTTTTGCAGTTTTTCCGCAACCATCGGCAAAAAAATGTCCACCAAAGTCTATTCCAAATTCTGCAAAGGCAGCTGCTTCGATTGGGTCTGCTTCGGGATTTTGAATACGGTCATAAAGCTCTTGGTAGAACTTGTTCATATAGTTTTCTAGATTGGCAATTCTGGCGTATGGATATTTTTCTGAATCAGATGTTCGAATTAGATTTCCTTCTTTTACGATTCCAGAATTGACGGTCGTTGCTAAGCCTTCAATAAAACTCCTCAGGTCTTCTGGGGATTCAAAATTTTTCTCTTTTTTATCATAAGCTTCCCGAATAGCGGTTTCAAAATTCTGTTTTGCCAAGTCGGCTGCTGTTTCTCCGGATATGTCAGTCATAGACTTTGCTTTTTCCGCACTAGCAGAAGTATCCACTACACCCCGCGCTGTCCTAGACATAGCTAATAGATTTCTGTTAGCATCTTGTAAATAAGTTTCTACTGAAATATTATTGCCAGCAAATTCAACGGAGGAAAGAGAATCAAAAAATGTCTCTTTGTTTCCGTTGCCCCCTCCTATTATTTCGTTCATAGTATTTACCTTCCAATCTTATATCATTATAGCATAATATTCTTAATGATATATAATGTACTTATGAATAATCCAGAAAAAGGTGGAAATCTAGATTGGCTTAATAATGCTGAAGAAAGAAATAAAAGATTTGGCCAATTAGGTTTACTGGGAAGTCAAGAATACTCGGAATTATCAAAAGAAGAACAACAGTTTTTAAGTTTAAGCAACGAAGAAAGAAGCGAAATAGTTAGTAGCTATTTAATCTATCGGTTTAATAGAGAGGATTCTAATGATAAACAAAGGTTTTATATAAATGCCTTTATGGATTTATATAATGCATTATCTGATTCAATTATTAGTCCGGATGAACAATACACGCAACAGTTAAGCATGGCTTTAACGGACGCTATACTAAATCTCGATATTTCAGAGAATAAAGTTCGTAAAATTATCCTAATGATGGGCGAGAATGATACTCCTAATTTTGCAAAACAAATGGCGGTTTTTAAGATTCAACACCCAATTGATCAATTGTCGCTTGAATTCAATCATGACGAAAGTGGTGACAGACGTAGTTTGTCGACTGGGTTTGGAACTGATTCTCGAAGGATACAGAGCCCGCTTTTAAGAAGAACTATTTTTAAGGATGAAAAAGTTGAAGGCAAGAATGGCGCTAAGTATGATACTGAGGAGATTATTTATAGGGATTTATTGAAATGTGCTTTTGAATCAGGTGGGAAAAATATTGAGCGTTTTCTAGATAAGTTGTCTGGAGGTGATTACATGATGCGCGCGATTATGTGTTGGCCAGATAGCGATGACCCGATTCGAAAGTTTTATTCTGGTAAAGATTTGAATGATTTTCAAACTCTTGTAAGGCAACTACATTCAATGCATTATCAGACTAGGAGTGGTGAAAAAGAAAGTTATGACTCTTCACTTCATAATAAATACGAGGATTATGGGCGAAGGTCAATATCTGAGGTAAAAAAAGAGATTCGGACTATTTATGATGATTACAATGTTGACGAAGCGAACAGTTTAAGCGATATAGTTATTCGAAGTTTTTGCTATCCACTTAATATCAATAACATAGCGGATGCGTATGATTATATTGAGAATAGTCGGATGAATTCTTTCTTTAGACATCGAGATTTGTTAAAGAATGGCAAAATTGGACAAATCGAAAAGGGGGACATAATAAAATCGGTTGTTTCAGCAGATTATTTGCCGTTTGTTCTAGAGAATGGCGTTCTATCAAAAGAGTATTTGGGGGTTGGGGAAAAAAGTGATTGTACGCCACTAGATACAGATGTATCAATGGTTTTAGAAGAACCTATGGGGTTACGGCGTGCTATATTTGATAGTAGTGCGGCTGCTTTTTCCGCTATGGGTGGCAGGACTACTGAGCGGTCTCTTTACAACTCCGAGGAGAATGTTTTCCTAGTTTTTCATAATGATGATAGATTTGTGAAATATGATAAAGACTCTCTTGTTTTTGACGAGGATAAGTATGAGATATGCGGATTTGGCGGTGGTAATGTGATAAAAAATGGAGAAGTGGATGATATGGATTATTATGACGAATACTGGTATATGGATGATCGTGGAATTCGTACTGGGATCCCGGCTTCTGAAATTGATTATATCGTGACGGACAATAATAGCATTGATAAGGTTAAAAAGGCCGTAAAAGAAAGTGGTCTTTATATCCCGGTTACTGATTTAGATGGTTTTTTACTGTATCGCTCATAAGTAAGAATCCAGAGATTTTTATCGATTTTCGAAGATTTGTGATATAATAGGAGTTGTATTTGTTTTTGGACGCTTAGCTCAGTTGGCTAGAGCGTGTCTTTGACGTAGACAAGGTCAGAGGTTCAACTCCTCTAGCGTCCACCATTAAAAATTTGGGTCGGTAGCTCAGCTGGTTAG
>JAGCNM010000025.1 GCA_017645955.1 Candidatus Saccharimonadota bacterium | reverse complement strand
TATCCAATCACTCTAGCTTCCGATACTAATGGTTCATTCGGTTCTTATCACGTAGTTCCCTCAGCTTACACTAAAGTAGCTTCAAGAAATGGTATTACAGACATGGGCCTTAACGCTATTGGTGCTACACTTACTACTACCTATAGAGCCTATGCTTCTCCAGAACAACCTGCTGGAACTTATAATGGTAAAGTTATCTATACGTTAGTTCATCCCGCCACTGAAATCCCACTTCGCGAAGAGACTACTGAAGCTGGTAAAATCTGCTACTATGCGAATGGTTCCAATGTTTTAGGGTCTATGGGGTGCCAAACTATTCCGTCTTCTGGAACGAGTAACGACGTTTCTCCTACTTCAGCTGTGCTTCTCGCCTCTAACTTTAGCCGCGATGGTTACGGCTTCGCAGGTTGGTCTACAACCTATGACTATTCCGATTCAGGAGGTTTCTATGGTCCGCAGGAATACATTGAATTCCCCGCTGGAACCTACACTGGACAAAATAATGGTTTAAGCCTTTACGCTCGTTGGATTAAATCCGCCGGCTCTCTTCAAAATTGGGGCGGTTGTTCTAGTCTCCAAGCCGGCGCCGTTACGGCTCTAACCGACGAACGTGATGATGAAACCTATGCCGTCGCGAAACTAGAAGACGGTAACTGCTGGATGATTGAAAACCTAAGACTAGAAAATACCGCTACTACTGGTGCGACTAATATCGCTCTCGCCCAAGGCTACGAAACTGGCTTTACAGGACTTGCTAACCCAGAAGCGCCATGGACCACGGATAGCTCTTATACTACCGCAAATAGTTTATATAGTACAGACGGAAGTACGGCTAATACTATTTCTGGTAGTTATCCAGCCCTTCGTTTCCCGCGCTACAATAACGTTAACACTCCAGCTAACCCAACTAACGTATCAGACCGACCAAGTAATCCAACTTCTAACTATGCTACTAATTCTACTTCAAACGCTAGTATGTATAGCTATGGTAACTACTACACTTGGGCTGCTGCCAATGCTAATACTACGGAAACATCAGCCGGAGACTATAATACTAAATCTATCTGTCCGAAAGGTTGGTCTCTTCCTAGAGGTGGTAATAAGCCTAGAGAAGCTACCAATGATTTTTGGAACCTAATCGTTACACATCTTAATAACGGTACAAACCCAGCTAATTACGACAGTTCAACTCAACCATACTACACTGGCTCCGCTGAGGCTGGTCCTGTTGCTAATGCCCTACGAGCCTACCCGAATAATTTCGTTTATTCTGGCTATATCAGCAGTGGTTCAGTCGGCACTTGTGGCTCCAGCGGCTATTATTGGTCCTCTACAGCTAGCGGTAGCTACGATGGTTACTACTTGAATCTCAACAGCTCGGGCGTTTACCCAGGCACCCGCAACTACAATAAGTACAACGGGAGATCGGTGCGTTGTATCACCCCCTAACCCCTAAACCATATCCCTAACTACCACCTAAACAATCTCTAAATAATTCTCTCGGTTAATCGTCTTAAAGCTGGCTGGATGGTAAGCCTGCTCAAAAGTGTTAGGTAATTTCGGGTTCTTCTTCTCATTGTATTTTACTTCATAAACATCTATTTTTCCGTCGCGCTCCAAAACAAAATCAATTTCCTGTTGCTCCGTATTGCGCCAAAAATAAATATTATCGTTATAATACTTTTTCTTCAGCTCCGCGATGATGTAATTCTCGAACACAGCGCCGGCATCGGGCCTTAGCTCTATTGGGCGAAAATCATTAATTATAGCATTCCGAATTCCTATATCATAAAAATAAACCTTTTGTGAAAATTTCAATTCGTTTCTTAAGTTCCGGCTAAATGAAGGTAGACGAAAAATAATAAATGACTGCTCGAGTAGCGAGATATATTTATCTACCGTTTTACGATCTATCCCCACTAATCCAGCCAACTCATTCATACTAACCTGACTGCCAATTTGCATCGCAAGTGCTTTTAATATAAGTCGCAATTTATCAGTTTTAATAATCTCGCCCAGTGATAAAACGTCCCTGTATAGACTATCGCTCGCGAGCTCTGTGATGATGTCGTGGGCGCTTTCCGGATTTGTTACGACTGCCGGATACGAGCCGAACACTAGTCGGTTTTCTAAATTCGCTTTCTCATCAACTAATCCATTATTATCTACTAGCTCTTTAAGGCTAAAAGCGGGTAGCCAAAAAGTCCATTTTCGGCCCGTCAAAGGTTCGCTTATCTTGTTCGCTAAATCAAAGGAAGAACTACCGGTCGCAACAAACTGGATTTTATCGCCGTAGTTGTCTTGTAAAATCTTTAGTTTTAAGCCGATATCCGGAATTCGTTGCGCTTCGTCAATAATGACGGTTTTGTATGGGAGTAGCAACGACTTATAGGCCTCGGGAGAAGAAACGCTGAAAAAATCTTTCGTGCTATCGTTGTCGCCATTTAGCCATAAAATCTCATCGTGCGGAGCATCTTTATCAAAAATTTCTTGAAGCAAGGTCGTTTTTCCAACCTGGCGCGCCCCAAAAAGAATAATAGTTTTCCCTTTCCCCAGCTTCTCTCTGATTTTCTTCTCTATTTCACGTTTTATCATAACAATTCCTATGCTTATTTTACCCCTATTATAGCATTATCAGCGCACTTTTTCAACACTAAAATCCCAAAAAATGGCAATATTTTAGGAATACAATCCCAAAAAATGGCAATATTTTAGGATTTTATAGAGGTAGCCATTTTAAGCTCCAAAAATCCACTTCACCATATAGTAATATTACTTCTTCCCCTCCATAAATCCTTTAATTCTCTCGATCTCATCTCTAATCCCGGCGGCACGTTCGAACTCTAAATTCGCCGCGGCGAGCTGCATCTCGGACGACAGCTGTTTAATCAGTGCCGGCAATTCATCTTTCGGAATTCGCTTAATATCTAGCTTATCGGCTTTTTCCTTCTCCGGGATAATCGCGCGAAGCCCTTCCGAAACCTCCTTTTTGATTGACTGCGGCGTAATTCCATGTTCCTCATTGTAAGCTTTCTGGATTTCGCGTCGTCGGTTCGTCTCGCTAATTGCCTTTTCCATACTTTCTGTAATAAAGTCCGCATACATAATCACCTTCCCCTCGACGTGTCTCGCCGCTCGCCCAATCGTCTGGATTAGCGCCGACTCGCTTCTTAAGAACCCTTCTTTATCTGCGTCTAAAATCGCAACCAAAGAAACTTCCGGAAGATCTAGCCCTTCCCTTAGTAAATTAATCCCGACTAGAACATCATAAACTCCGGACCGTAAATCTCGAAGAATATCTCCTCTTTCTAACGTATCGACATCAGAATGGATGTATGCGGTTTTTACGCCACGTTCCTTTAAGTGGTCGGTTAAATCTTCCGCCATCCGCTTCGTTAAAGTCGTGATTAATGTCCTTTGCCCCTTCGCGATACGTTTATCAATCTCTTCCATTAAGTCGTCAATCTGACCCTCCGACCCGCGGACCTCGATTTCCGGGTCTAAAAGTCCCGTCGGGCGAATTACTTGTTCCGCCGGCTCCGGCGAATGTTCCAATTCATATTCGCCCGGCGTTGCTGAAACATAAATCGCCTGGTTAATATGTTTCTCAAACTCCCCGAACGTTAGCGGCCGATTATCTAGCGCCGACGGGAGCCTAAATCCGAACTCAACCAGCGTTTCCTTTCTCGCATGGTCGCCGTTATACATTCCGCGAACCTGCGGGAGCGTCATGTGCGACTCGTCGACAATCAAAAGAAAATCCTTCGGGAAGAAATCGAGCAAGGTCGAAGGAGGCTCACCCGGCTTTCGCCCGTCTAGATGTCGCGAATAGTTCTCAATTCCCTTTACAAATCCAGTTTCTTTTAACATCTCGAGATCGTATTTCGTTCTTTGCGACAACCTTTGCGCCTCTAAATACTTCTGATGCTTTTCAAAATATGCCATTCTCTCGTCAAACTCCGCTCGAATCGTCACGAGCGCTTTTTCGAGCTGGTCCGTAGGTGTCGCATAATGAGTGTTCGGAAAAATATGTACTCGGTCCGGCTTTTCGCGCACCTCAAAAGTCAGCGGATCGACAATTTTTACATCCTCCAAAGTATCAAACCCAAACTCGAACCGATACGCGAATTCCCCATTCGCCGGATAAAGGTCAATCGTATCCCCCATCACCCGGAAATTCCCGCGTTCAAACGCTAAATCATTTCGGTGATACTGAATGTTTACTAGTTTTCGGATGAATTCAAGTTGAGGCAATTCTTCCCCACGTTCAGCCCAGAACGACATTTCGGAGTAATGTTCTGGCGAACCAATCCCGTAAATACATGAAACCGACGCGACGACGATGACGTCTCGTCGCGACAATAACGCTTCCGTCGCGCCGTGACGTAACCTATCTATCTCGTCATTAATCGCCGAGTCTTTTTCGATATACGTATCCGTCGAAGCAATATAGGCTTCCGGTTGATAGTAATCAAAATACGAAACGAAATAATGGACCTCATTTTTCGGGAAAAAATCGCGAAATTCGGAATATAGCTGTGCGGCTAGAGTTTTATTATGCGCGAGGACTAAAGTCGGCCTTTGAACATTTTGGATAATGTTCGCCATCGTAAAAGTCTTCCCGGAACCCGTCACGCCGAGTAAAGTCTGTTCATGGACGCCCTTATTAAGCCCGTCCGTGAGCTTTTTAATCGCGGAAGGCTGGTCGCCCGTCGGCTGATACTTTGATACTAATTCAAATTTAGCCATATCTATTATTATACCATGGGAAATTATTATATAATATATACATGAAATATAAAGTTACGGTTAAACCTGGCAGTTCGCAGGAAAAGATTGTGAAAACTTCCGAAGACGAGCTGACGGTTTATCTTCGTGCGAAACCTCACGACGGCGAGGCCAACGAAGCTTTAATTAAGCTTCTCGCGAAACATTTTAATGTTCCGAAAACTTCTATTTCCATTTCTCGCGGCGCCCATTCTCGCATTAAAACCATTGAATTTTAAATTAGCTAAACCATAATCTTCCCTCATAAAACAACCCATGATATAATAAAACCATTATGGTTAACCATACAAAATCTTCAGCTCTTATAGCATTATCTTCTATTCTTCTCTCTTCTACTCTTCTCTCATTTCTTCTCCTAACTTCATATAATGTCTCCGCCACCGACTCCGTCATAGATAATGTTTCTCTCTCCATCCAAGTCTCTTGTACACTATCTAGTACACTAAACTCCGCTCATACGGATATAGTAAGTAACGGTACATATAAAGAAGACATTGGTTCTACAACTCTTAACGTAACATGTAACGATAATGAAGGCTTCGCTATCTATGCCGCAGGATATACTGGTAATGAAGTAGGAGGTACTAATAGTACTAAACTAGTAGCCTCATCCGGTACAGACACTATTGATACTGGTTTACTACTAAACGGTAATAGTTCTCAATGGGCTATGAAACTAACTACTAACACTAATGCTACTTATCCAATCACTCTAGCTTCCGATACTAATGGTTCATTCGGTTCTTATCACGTAGTTCCCTCAGCTTACACTAAAGTAGCTTCAAGAAATGGTATCACAGACATGGGCCTTAATGCTATTGGTGCTACACTCACTACTACTTATAGAGCCTATGCTTCTCCAGAACAACCTGCTGGAACTTATAATGGTAAAGTCATCTACATATTAGTTCATCCAGCTACTGAAATCCCGCTTCACGAAGAGACTACTGAGGCTGGTAAGATCTGCTACTATCCTAATGGTTCCAATGTTTTAGGGTCTATGGGGTGCCAGACGATTACGGCATCTACTACCAATGCTACGCTTCTCGCTTCTAACTTCAGCCGCGATGGCTACGGCTTCGCTGGTTGGTCTACGACTTATGATTATTCTGATTCGGAAGGCTTTTACGGTCCGCAAGAATACATTGAATTCCCCGCTGGAACCTACACTGGACAAAACAATGGCCTTTCCCTTTCCGCTCATTGGATTAGATCCACTGGTAATCTCCAAGATTGGACCGGTTGCCCATTTCTTCCAGAAGGCGCTGTTACCGCTTTAACTGACCAACGCGATAACGAAACCTACGCGGTCGCTAAACTCGCGGACGGTAACTGCTGGATGATTGAAAACATGAGAATAGAAAACACTGCTACTACCGGCGCGACTAATATCGCCCTCGCCCAAGGTTACGAGACTGGCTTTACGGGCCTCGCTGACCCCGAAGCGCCATGGTCTGATTCGGGTAGCTACACTGATGCAAACAGTCTTTATAGTACAGACGGTAGTACTGCCAATACTATTACTGGAAGTAACCCTACTTATCTCTTTCCGCGTTACAATAACCTTAATACTCCAACTAGTGTATCAGACCGCCCGAGTAACCCAACCACTAATAGTGCTATTAATTCTACTTCTAAGGCCAGTATGTATAGCTACGGTAATTACTACACTTGGGCTGCCGCTGCGGCAAATACCACAGAAACCTCAACCGGAGACTATAATACTAAATCTATCTGTCCTAAAGGCTGGAGTCTACCGAGAGGCGGTAATAAGTCTAGAGAAGCTACTAATGACTTCTGGAGTCTCATCGTAACCGGACTAAATAACGGAACTAAACCGGCTAACTACGATAGCTCAGCAGCTCCATATTACACTGGCTCTACTGAAGGAACTCCAGTTTCCAATGCTCTTCGCGCTTATCCTAATAATTTCGTCTATTCCGGCTATATCGAATACGGTTCAGTATTCAGTCGTGGCTCCAGCGTTAGTTACTGGTCCTCTACTGCTAACAATAGTAGCATCGTCTACTACCTATACTTCTCCAGCACGTACGTCAACCCAACCTACTACAACAATAAGGTTAAGGGGAACGCTATTCGTTGCATAGTTCCTAGTGTTTAAATTGGCTCGTGCCGTTTATGAACCCTAGGAACGTTCAAGGGGTTCCTCTAAAGGACTCTAAAAACGTTAAATCGCTCCAACTTCAACCCCTGCCCCGCATCAAAAAACCGTGAATGTATTATTTTAATCTTCCTTACTCTTCATCGTCGGGAATGGAACAGCTTCTCTTCCCGGAACTCCTTCAAGTAGCCAGAAATTTCGTTCGGAATTTCCCCATCCGCAGGCCGGCGGCATTCCATATTCAAGCATCTCAACAAAGTCGCGGTCTAACATCTGCGCCTCTTCATCGCCAGCGTCGCGCGCCGCTTGTTGTTCTTCGAATCTCTCTAACTGATCTAATGGATCGTTTAATTCTGAAAAACCATTCCCCATTTCTGTCCCGCCAATTACTGGATGGAACCTTTCGGTTACTAACGGGTTTTCCGGCGATTTTTTCGCGAGTGGCGATAAGCTTAACGGCTCTTCGATTAACCAGTACGGCCCCGCCGAAGTCTTCCTAATTAACTTCCAAACGTCGTCGATTAGATGCGGCGTAGAGGTATTCTCTAGTTTACGCTTTAATTCCTCGCGCCCCATATCTTTCGCGTCCCAATTCTCAAGTAGAATCGAAACTAGCTGTTCCCGGTCCGGATTAAAGACGTCAACATTATACTTCTCTTTAAGTAGATCCGCATATTTAATTCTCGGCCATTCTTGGTCTAAATTAACTTCAAACCCATTTACCTTAAATTGTAAAGTTCCCCAAGTTTCTTTCGCGACATATTTAATCATCTCTTCGTAGAGCTTCATCCCGTCTTCATAATCTTCGTAAGCCGAATAAGCCTCAAACGCGATATGTTCCGGTAGATGCTCATCGTCTACTCCCTCGTTTCTAAACCTCGGACCAATATCAAACACCTTTTCAAACCCGCCCCCGAGGAGTCTCTTTAGTGGCAATTCATGCGAAATGCGAAGATAAAAATCTTCGTCTAATGCGTTCATGTGTGTTACGAAAGGTTGCGCATCCGCTCCGCCAGTTGTATGTTCTAAAACCGGGATATTGATTTCAATAAATCCGTGTTTAACCATAAAATCGCGTGTTGCTTGCCAGAATTTCGAACGCCTAACTAGCCTCTCGCGTACTTCCGGATTGACGTTCATATCAACATAGCGTCGGCGGTATCTCTCTTCCTTATTCTCAAACTTCTCCGGCAGAGGCCTTAAGGACTTAGTTAAAAGTCTCACGAAGTCCGCAAAAACTGAAATCTCGCCGGTCTGGCTCTTATCGACTATGCCTTTCGCTTCAATAAAATCACCTAAATCGAGCAATTTAACATCTTTCGCGCCGAATAACCCTTCATGCGCTTCGTCCGAAGCCTTCATGAAAATCTGGACCTCGCCCGTATAATCACGAAGCTTAATAAAGACTAACTTCCCGAAAGATCTAATCGCGACAATTCGCCCCACAATGACAACTTCTTGACCTTTTTTCTCGTCAAAATGATTAATGACGTCTACGATTTTTGTATTACGATTCGACTTCGCCGGAAACGGATCAATTCCGCGCGCGCGAATCTCCTCTAATTTTTTCAGTCTTTCGTTTCGATAATCTTCAAGTAACATGACATTATTATACCATGTTACTTGATTTCGACAATCTTAACCTTTTTCCCGTTAAATTCAAACTCTTCGCCCGCTTTTCGCCCTAAAATCGCCTTTCCGATTGGCGATTCGTTCGAAATCTTTCCCTCTAAAGGATTAGCCTCGGTCGGGCCAACTAAAGTATAGTCAACTTTTCTACCACCCATATCTAAAGAAACTGTCGCGCCAAGGATGGCTTTATCCTTTTTTCCGGCGCGGATAATTTTCGCGTTTTTCAAAATTTCTTGTATTTCTAAAATACGGCCTTCCGCCATTTTCTGTTCCGCTCGCGCTGAGCTGTACTCCTCATTTTCCGACAAATCACCAAAAGCCCTTGCCGTCGCGATTTTCTCCGCAATCGCCGGACGACCCTTTATGAGCTCGTCTAGCTCTTTTTCTAATTCTTTTTTCCCCTCAGCAGTTAAACTAATACTTTTCTTTATCATAGAAATCCCACTTTAAATAATCTTAATAGAGTTTACACGAAAACAGATTTCTAGTCAAGTGTCTTTAAAGCTCTTCTAGCTCTTCAATTTTAACCAGTTTCGTCTCGCCGGACTTTCGAAGAGTTACTTCCGCCATTCCGTCTTTTAATGTCTTATCTGAAATCACTACCCTAAATGGAATACCAATCAACTCCGCATCCGCAAATTTCTCGCCCGGTCTTAAGTCTCTATCATCAAATAAGGTCATTTCCTCATGCTTATTATAAAACTCTTCCGCGGCTTTCGTTCCCTCAGCGCCAATCCCGATTAAGTGATATTTAAACGGCGCAATAGCTTCCGGCCAAACTAAGCCCTTCTCATCCGAAAACTTCTCTGCAATTACGCCCATTAATCTCGAAACGCCAATCCCATAACAACCCATATAAACGTTTTTCTGTTCGTTTTTCTCGTCAGCAAATTTTAACCCTAGAGGCTCCGAGTATTTATACTTTAACTTAAAGATATTCCCAACTTCGGCCGCGGTAGTTTCGGTTAATTCATCACGCGAAACCCCGAGATCAGCCAAAACCTCATCATTTAAGACTTCTTCGTTCAGGACAATCGACTTATCCTTATTATAATAAACCGTATCTTCACCTACCGGTAAGAAGGTCTGAAACTCATGCGAGTATTTCGAGAAAATGCCACCCGAAGCGAATGTTTCAAATGTCGAATCGCCGATTCCCAAGCGTTCGAAGATTCGCCCGTAAGCTTTTTCGACTTCATTATAGAACTTATCTAAATCTTCTTCCGACGTATGGAAACTATATAAATCTTTCATTAAAAACTCGCGTCCGCGTAGAATCCCTGATTTAGCCCGGAGTTCATTTCTAAACTTAGTTTGGAACTGGTATATGTATAACGGTAAATCCTTATAGCTTGAAACATAGGTCTTTAACATATTAGTTAAAGGCTCTTCATGTGTCGGCGCAAGCCCTAAAACTCCTCCAGCCGAAAGCTCAGTCTTAAACCAGACATCAACTTCAGTATCAGAAAACCTTCCAGTCTTTTCCCATAGTTCCGGATTCTGGAGTGCGGATAATAATACTTCCTCGCAACCAATTTTATTTAGCTCGTCACGAATAATGGCTTTAATATTCTCAATCACTCGAATCCCAAACGGCAAATAATCATAAACCCCTGCCATTTCTTTATGGATATAACCCGCTCTCGTTAAAAGAGCCCCATTTTTCGCCGTTTCATCTTTCGGCGCTTCTCTTAAAGTCTTGATGAAAGTTTTCGAAAATCTCATGCCGCTTATTATATCACAAACCTAAGATAAACAACAGATAAAACGCTACGCCATTCTTTAGCATGTGCATTAGTATGCCAGAATAAATCGTACCTGTTATTTCGCGTAGACCGCAAAGTACGACTGACATCGCAAAAACGTTTACTCCAACATTCCATTGGAGATGGACAATCCCGAAAAGTAATGAAACCAGTAGCATCGAAACAATCATCGAGGTTCGATCGGAAACCTTTTCGCCCAATTTTTTTCGCATCCTACCGTAGAGCCAACCTCGGAAAATAATTTCTTCCGCAATTGGAGCAACCACAACAAGTGTTAAAAAAGCAATTAATCGGCTAGTTCCGACTGCGTAAACGCTAAATCCGACTTCCTGTACTTCTTCCGCATTAAACCACGGGAAGAGCATAAATATTGCCGATAACGCCGCCGCCGCAATTAAATAAACAATAAAACCAACCGGCGCCAGTCCAATATCCGTCCAAGTCGGTAAACCCCTTAGCCCGAGCTCAACTCTCTCGCTAACTCCCTTTTTCTTTTTCGTTTCCTTTTGTTTTTTAATTAGCTTCGGGACAAAAATGATTAAAACTAGCGCTAGAAGATATGATAAAGCTGAATATAACGCCGTCCAAACTGCCTGACTAAAAGTTTCCGGTCCTAAAATAGCGACCATTGTATATCCGATAATCAGTTGTGATACTATCACTGAAGCCCCGACCCAGATTAGCATTAGAAAAACACTCAATGCTATTTTTTTCATCTAGCAATCCTTATGATATCTAGTACTGTTACGATAAAGATAATTGCAAGCAAAACCATAAATGCACGCGAAACAATTTTTTCTTCCGCTTCTTTCGTCAATTTCTTTCCGCGTGCTTTATAAATTGCAATGAGGAGCCATCTCCCACCATCAAGCGCTGGAATCGGCAAAACGTTCATACAAGCGAGTGAAACTGAAATTAAAGCTGCTAGAAAGGCGAGATTAGTCGGCCCTGCGGCGGTAAACGCCGGGAACAAAACACCGATAATCCCGACCGGACCCGAGACTGAATCACCTACCGAAGAAAGCGCTTCTTGCCCGCTTTCGCGTACTCCTGCGTCAGGGCTAAATAATCTCACAGCTCCAGACGCTAAATTCCAAAGCATCATACCGACACCCTTGAAAGTTTCGCCAGTTAATTGCGCAGTTAGTCCGACTCCTACGATTGGCGCTGACCAGGACGAAAAGGATAAAGCTTGCGACGTGGACATTGATACGCCTAAGAGATACTCCGAACCAGCAGGATTTAGTGTTGCGTCAACAGCAATCCTCGTTCCATCACGCATAATAATATAATTCACTTCTTCTCCTGCATGCGCTTCGTTATAATCGGTAATTTCACTTGCACGATAAACCTCGTTTCCACCCACTACAATAATCGCATCGCCAGATTGCATACCCGCTTTTTCGGCCGGAGAATCTTCTGCAACTTCAAGTATTTCAACCATTGTTAAATTCGATATCGTGTCACTCGGGATAGTAAATTGGTTATCAATGAATTCCGGCATTCCAGTCCAAGCTAGCATAGTGAAAATTATAATCGCCACTAACCAGTTCATTGCGACGCCGGCGAATAGAATCTTTGTTTTTGCCCAAAAACTTGCTGCTCCGAAAGTTCCTTTACGAGAATCCTCCGCCGATTCGCCATCCATCTGACAAAAACCGCCAATTGGTAGCCAGTTCAAACTAAAAATCATTCCCTTTTGAGCTAGTCCCTTCGATTCCGAATAAACTACTTTCGAAACTTTCTCTTTTTTCCACTCTTTTTTATTCAGTTTTCGCCACTTTCCAGTTTTTTCATCCTTAATCCAGGCTGCCGCTCGCGGCGGGAATCCAATCCCGAATTCTAAAACATTTACACCATTTCGTCTTGATGCTAAAAAATGCCCGAACTCATGCGCTGTTACGAGGAACATTAGAACGATGAGCCCAACAACTATACCAATAAATATATCCATAAGCTAAATTATACCATTATTTTCCAAAACGGCGGTTACGTTTTTCGTATTCATCCAGAATATATTTAATATCCTCAGCTTCCATATCTGGAAAATACTTTTTCATGAATAAAAATTCGGCATAAGCCGCTCGCCAAAGCATGAATCCCGAAATACGTTCTTCCCCCGAAGTCCTAACCACCATATCAAGATTAGGGACATCCGGATGATAAAGATGTTTTCTAATCGTTTCCGGAGTGATTTCGCCATCAGCCTCTAGAGCAATATTTGCCGCATCGGCGATTTCCTGTTCTCCGCCGTAATTAAAACAAAAGCACACGGTCGTTCCAGTACATTTTTCCGTGATTTTTTCCGCTTTTTCGCCGAGCGAAGTGAGAGTTGGGTTAACTTTTCCGCGCGTTCCGAGGATTAAAAGCCGAACATTATTTTCGGCCATTTCTCCGCCATCTTCATAATCTTCGTTTCAGCAAGTTTCATGATATATGAAACTTCTGACTCTTCTCTTCCCCAATTTTCAGTACTAAAAACGTAAAAAGTAATAAACGGAATTTTTGCCCTTGCGGCGGCCGCAACCAACGTTTCAATCGTTTTTAAGCCTCTTTTATGTCCTTCGATTTTCGGCAAACCATGTTCTTTTGCCCATCGTCGGTTTCCGTCCGCGATGATTCCTAAGTGCACTAAACTCATATCTTCATTATCTCGTCGGATTTGTTTTTAAACTCAGCATCAATTTTATCGCTAAACTCTTTCGTCAGCTCGTCGATTTCTTTTTCGGCACGCTTCTTCACGTCTTCGCTCATTTCAGTCGCAATTTTCACAGCTTTTCTAGCATCTTCACGAATGTTTCTTAGCGCAACTTTGGCCTCCTCGACTTTTGCTGATGCAGTTTTAACGATTTCTTTTCGTCGTTCTTCGGTTAGAGCCGGAATCGGAACTCGAATAATCCGCCCATCATCCGCCGGGTTAAGACCTAGAGATTGATCGCCTCGAATTGCCTCGGAAATTGATTTAATATTTGTCGGATCGAATGGTGTTACGACGAGCAAAGTTGCATCAGACGCGGTCACGTTTGCGACTTGATTAAGTGGCATGAACTGACCGTAAGCCTCAACCTTAATTCCCGCTAACATATCTGGATGTGCTCGCCCGGTTCTTACCTTCTTCATCTCGCTATTAAATCGTTCAACCACACTCTCCATCTTTTTCTTGTCATCTTTTGTATCGAACATTCTAACTCCTTGTTTATAATCTTATTATAACATGCAAACAACAAAAAAATACCCTTGAGAACAAAGGTATTTTTTTGTTATTTTATTCTGTTACACCAAGTTCAATGCGCTTAAACTGACGAATGGTAATGTTTTCACCAGTTTTTGCAATCGCCTCTTTGACGAATTGTTCAACTGTTTTAGTGTCATCTAGAATGTAAGGTTGGTTCATAAGAACCTTGTCGGAGAACGATTTCTTCATTTGGCCTTCAAGAATCTTCTCTTTCATGTTTTCTGGGCCCTTGAAATTCGCTTCTAATTCTTTAATCTTAGCTTTTCGTACATCTTCTGGAATATCGTCTTCGGAAACATAAAGCGGGTTCATCGAAGCAACTTGCATAGCAATTTGGTGGGCCAAAGTTTTAAACTCGTCAGTCTTCGCGACGAACGAAGTTTCACAGTTAACTTCGACGATAGCGCCGAGTCGGCCGTCATGAATATAAGCCTCAACCAAACCTTCGCGAGTTTCGCGGTCTCCGCGCTTCTCGGCCTTAGTTAAGCCTTTCTTTCGCATCGCCTCAAGAGCTTTATCGAAATCGCCTTTCGCTTCAACTAAAGCTTGTTTAGCATCGGTTAAACCAGCGCCAGAGAGCTCTTTTAATTTCTTAATATCTTCGATTGAAATTTTCTTATCTGCCATAATGCCTCCTAATTATTTTTTACCTTCTTTGATTGCTTCGACAAAGTAATCCAAAACAAGCTTGGTTGCCTTGATTGAATCATCGTTACATGGAATTACATAATCAATATTTGTTGGATCGACATTTGTATCGGTCAATGCTACGACTGGAATCTTTAAAGTATTAGCTTCCTTGATTGCATTCTTATCTTCATTTGCGTCAACCACAATAATCATTGCTGGCTGTTCGCTCATTTCCTTAATGCCGCCATAGCGTTCGTTCAAAAGATCAATTTCCTCTTGGAATCTCTGAACCTCAAGCTTAGAATAGCGGTTCTCGAGTTCGCCAGACGCCATTCGGCGCTCTAAGTCCTTAAGTTTCTTAATCTGACGGTTAACCGTTTCAACATTTGTCAAAGTGCCACCAACCCAACGTACTGTGACATAAGGCATGTTGACTGATTCAGCTGCTTCTTTGACGGTTTCTTTCATTTGTTTTTTAGTTCCGACAAAGAGGATTTTCTTCCCGCTTTTTGCAACCTCTGTTAGTTTTGGCAAAGCCTTCTCTAAACCGTCAACGGTCTTCTCGAGGTTGATAATATGCGTCTCTTGACGTTTGCTATGAATATAAGGCGCCATCTTTGGGTGCCATCTACTAGTTTTGTGCCCAAAATGAGCCCCAGCTTCTAGTAAAGCCTTCATATCGACATTCACTGCCATATATGATTTCCTTTCCCTTTGTTCTTGGACCTTCAACAAGGAAATCTCCCAAGAACTGTTTCATTAAAATTAGTATACATCCTAATTATACCACACATGCTTGAAAAAATCAAGATATTTGGTAAAATACTAACTGCGTATCTCTATATGCTTAACATAGATACAGTAACTTAATAAGGAGGTGGCAAGGATGCCGTTCGAAATTAAAGAAAACGAAGTGAAGGTAACCTGCACAATCTCGGAGAAGCGAAGGGTACACGACATTGGAAAAAGAAGACTATATCTTTACGGGGAAATCACCGACGTTGACGCTGAAGAAGGCTTTATCGCCTGCTCATCGAAAACCGGAGAACTTGTCGAATGTATTTTCGATTACAACCGCGCTGACCAAGGCAAGGATATCGAATCGCGTGAGCCGATTAGGCTCTATATCAATTCTCCCGGCGGAGACCAGAACGAGGGCTTTGCACTTGTGGACGCTATTATTCTTTCGAAAACTCCGGTCTACACCATTAACGTCGGTCAGTGGAGCTCAATGTCGTTTCTCATCGGCATAGCCGGGCACAAAAGGTTTTCCTTCCCGCATGCAACGTTTCTTCTTCACGACGGCTCTTCTGGCGCTTTCGGCTCAACCAACAAGGTTCAGGACCGTGTCAAGTTCGAGGAACGCTTCGAGAACGAAGTCGTTAAAGCCCATGTTCTCGCGCATAGCAACATGAAAGGCCCTGAATATGATGCCCTAGCGAGGGTGGAATACTATCTTCTTCCCGAAGACGCGCTCGACCGTGGATTTATTGACGAAATTGTAACCGACATTGATGCCATCTTATAACCCTAAAGACGGGACTTGCTCCCGTCTTTTTCTTTACTTTTTTATTAATCTCTGATATAATAGCGCTAATTATGAGTAAAAAAGAATTACATCCTAAAGATTATCGCTATATCGTTTTTTCTGACGAAGCTGCTGGTTTTTCGTTCTTAACGAAGTCAACTGCTAAAAGTGAAGAAACTATCAAATGGGAAGACGGAAATGAATATCCTTTAGTAAAGGTCCAAATTTCCTCTAAGAGTCACCCATTCTTCACTGGCGAAGAAAAGATTATCGATACCGAAGGTCGCGTTGATCGCTTTAAGGCTCGCGCCGAAAAAGCCAAGAAGCTTAAAGTTGCTCTTGAGAATAAAGCGAAAAAAGCTGCCAAAGAAGCTAAAAAACGCGAAGAAGCGAAAAAATAGTTATAGTCTATTCAAAATGAGCGCTATTGAAGCGCTCATTTTTGTAGAGTATGAATTCTATTTACTTTCTTCCAGTTCTCTTTTCCTTAGTTAATACAATTAGACCTGCGATCCCAACCGTAAAGAAGACAATTAACCCTGTTATTAAGTAATCCGCTTGAGAAATGTTTAATGACCTAAAGAGACTACCAGTATTAGGTACTCCAACTGGGTCGTAAACAAAGACAAAATCATATGACTTATAAATTAGTTCATCACTCGTGTTATATGCTGCAACCGAAACCGTGTATTTCCCTGCTGGTATTTTCTTATCAGCGAAAGGTATTTCAACTCTCTTTGTTGGCCTATCAACTACAATTGGTGACAAAGCTGTGACTAAATTTCCATCCTGATCGTAAACGTTAATTACAAAATGATCCAAATCCTCATTGTTATCGTCATAACTTAAGACTGCTTCAACTTTGCCCGTGTCATCTTCCTCAACCGTTGCAGTAACCGGCAAATACGAAAACCTCACTGTATCTTCATCAACTAAACCTCCATTTGACGTTCCTCTAATATGAACTGTATAGTCGCCATATCCGTATAACGGGTTCGAAAGATCAAGTGCTACCGAATCGCTACCTGGCGCCTGACTTGGATGTCCCTCATATAAGGTATATACTTGTGGACTACCGGAAGGCATTTCTTTTTCCATTGTGACAAGAACGTCATCTGCTTTTGAATAATCAAAATTAATCGTCTGTGTCGGGGTAACAAAAGCCGAACCGCTCGATGGTTTGTCAATATTAACATCTGGCGAGCCAGCCAAGACCCGCACCACGATGGTGTCTGTTACGCTTGATGCTGCTAAAGCCTCCGGATTCGGCAAAACAGCTGCAAAAATCGTCATCGTTGCAACTAGAGCCAACCCGAGAAAGCCGAGCACTTTTTTCTGTGTTTTTTTCATACTCTACACTCTCTTTTTGTATTAAAATTTTTATTTTGGTTTTGTAAAGACCCACTCGCAATGGGTAGTCGGACTAGACAGCCAATCTAGAACGACGTTCTTTACGCTTCCTGACAGTTATTATAATCCATATGATTAAAATTGTCAATAGGATTATGATTATTACCATCACAAATAATGGCATTCGGATGATTATCTTCTCAATTTTCTCAGTTTTTTCTCCAACTTTTACCTCGAAACTCGCTTTAAATAAACCGAATCCAGGCGTTTCTTCCCAAGCATTACTTAAAACCAACTCCGCGTCCGGAATAACCGAAAGTCGTCCTCCGTTCTCCGGAGTCTCGTAAGAACTAAAGCCAATTATAGGCTCAACTTTTAGAACCCCGCGAGCGTTAAAGTCGACATTGCCCGTGTTTTTTACTTTCGCACTCGCGACAATATTTCCATCAACTTGATTAATCTTTAAATCGGAAATTTCAGAGCTAACAATGGATTCCCCTTCAGACGAACGTCCATAAACAACCATGCCTGGGCTAGCTTCAGTTCGAATTCCGCTTCCAGAAACCGTGGAGCTTAGGGTATGAGCAAAGATGACTGCGTATTGTCCACCGTTCGGGATATTGCTAGGAGTAGAAATCTTAAAATCGATTTTTAAGGATTTATGTGGCTCAATCGAAAAAGTCGGTCTTTCTACATAATTTCCATTACTATCTTTAAAACTAATCCAACGCGTAATCTGGGTATAATTATTTTCATTTGTAAAGCCTAATTTATATAAATCTTCCTCGTCGGAATAAACATATGAATATGGCGCTGCATACACTTCTACTTTAATCGCCGCATCTCCGTCATTAGTAACCTCAAATGATTCATCATATACTTTATCTGAAGCGATTTGGAGAATCTTACTCACCGGCGTTAAACTGATACTGGTTCCCCCAGTCGTTTCAGCTTTTTCCTCTTCTCCCTCCGCGTAAGTATTCGCTATATTAATACCTAATCCAAAGACTGCTACTAGTAGAGCCACAATACATAATAGTTTGGAAATCCTATTCTTCATTTACCTCTCCTTTATTTACTCAATTATAACATAGGATAACCGTTAATTCTAAAAAAAGTTTTAATTGTATTAAAACAAAAAATTATGGTATAATATCAACATGCGCCTGTGGTGGAATTGGTAGACACGCTACCTTGAGGTGGTAGTGGCCAGATTCACGGCTGTGCTAGTTCGAGTCTAGTCAGGCGCACCAAAGCTAGTTTTGTTGGTTTTAGTGCTATCAAGAATGTATTCGAGGGGTTTCTTCCATCTGAAAGAAACCTCATTTTTGTCTTTATAGAGTATTTGTTTATATGTGGCAAGGTCTCTTTTATGACTCTGCATTTTCTAAACCTGCGCACCGCCAATCGTATTATCTCATATGACACATGAGGTTCAAGCATAAGTGTATTATTTATAAAAAAAGCCATAAATGATTTATAATGGTATTAAGGAGAATATGATGCGCGTTGAAGTGATTAAGACAGACGGCGATACTGTTAAAACAATAACTAAAGATGACAAGGTCATCACTATATCAGCGGACAAAATTGATTTCAAATGTAAAGTTGGCGATATTATACTTATTGAAGAAGAAAAGGGAGAAAAGAATTACTATTTAGTTAATGGCAAGATAAAAACTGAAAACAAAAAACCTTTCAAGACAAAAGCATACATAATTATTGGCGCTGTAGTTTTGGCTGTAATAGGCTTAATTATTGCTGCTATTATTATTGTCCCTAAAATAATTGAAGCAAAACATATGGCGGAGCTAGATAATAAACTTAATAGTTGCCTATACGATGGATACAAAAAGATATATTCTAATAGTGGATTTCAATTAGGGGAGATCGACTCAATTAAACGTTCAATTTTTAAACCTCCTATCACGACACTTGATATAACAATTGGTAATCGTCCTCAAGTTGAACTAAGGATTGAAGAATATGATATGGCGTTATCTTGCTACAATAGGTATCAAGTAAAGGACTATCAAGAAAAAGTTGATGAATTAGAATCTTATAAAAAAGAAGCCGAGACTTATAAGCAGGAATCCGATTTGTCGACTTGTGTTAGAAATGCGCAGAACAATAGTACTATTTCTGACGAAGAGCTCCAGAGAGCAGAAAATGATATGACGACAACTATTGCCTTACTAACACGTTTAAGTAATGGATATCAAGAAGAAATAAATTGTTATGAAAAATATGGGAGCGGACAATACGAATCCAATATTAGTGAACTTAGGATAAAAAAGAGCGAAACAGATTCTTATATTGAATCGGCTAAGAATTCAACAATTAATAATGGTGGTAGTAATTACTTATACTGTACTACTAATTCAGTCGGTAATTATACATATACTAATTGCTATTAAACAATAAATCTTGAATTTGTTTCGCTATAAACACCAATCTAAGCTATCATTTTTCTCCAAATTATCTTCAGGTTTTAATAACTGAAGATTTGTGTAATGGCATAGTCTTACAACGTCTTTCTTGCTTTTTGCCGAAGCGAGCGGGATTATATGATCTATATGTACGACCTTATTACCGTCATATATTTCCCCATATCTAGTTAAATATGTCTTACATAGATAATGGTATAGCTCTTGCAAGGTACAACCCACTATTTCTTCAGTACGTTTAGATTTTCTAAAACCTCTACGATTAAATGATTCCCTAATCTCATTTCTAATTTGTTTTTTTAATTTAAAAATGGGGTCAACTTTCTTACGATTTTCTTCATAAGCTGTTATTTTTTTACGACGACGCTTACTCGATTCACGATTCTTTACTCTAATATACTCCCTGAACTCTGGATTATTCTTTCTAGCATCTCTATACCTTTTATAACGTAAATTTGCTTTTGCTCTTCTTTCCTCTGCCATATTCTGGCTAGATTTCTTATTATAAGAATGGCATTTTTCTCTATTATTTCGCTGCCAATTAAGCTGATACTCTAACAATTCTTTTTTGTGTTCTTCTCTCCAATTTTTATTGAGTTCAGAAATATGCTGTCTGTTTGCTTTCCTATATTCTTTTAAATACTCACTTAGACAACTTTTACACTCCGTTCTACGCTTGCCAGAATCCCCCCTGATACGAAACTCGTCTAGAGGTTTTTCTTTACTGCACACCCTACAAATTCTAGTAGTTTCTTCTCGCATTTACTCTATTACTTTTACTAAATAATATTATATCATCTTATTTCGATAATGCAAATATGCTATAATTACGTCAGGTATAATTAGCGCAAGATATGTTAAAAAAAGACTACCCCAACCTAGCAAAAGAATGGGATTATAAAAAAAATGGTGAGAATGGAATCTTTTTCGAGGATATTACTTTTGGATCTGGAAAGGAAGCTTGGTGGATATGTGATAAAGGGCATCACTACCAACTTAAAATCTGTGATAGAACCAGACGCCATCTAGGTTGTCCATATTGTTCAGGACATAGACTCCTGGAAGGCTTTAACGATTTCGCCACAAAGTGCCCACAGTTATTAAAAGAATGGGATTATGATAAGAATAATAAACTTGGAATATTCCCTAATAAAATAGGCGTCGGTTTTAAAGATAAAGTATGGTGGAAATGCCCAAAAGGTCATAGCTATGATTCAGTAATTTTTCCTAGAACTCATGGGGTTGGTTGTCCATATTGCTCAAATAGAAGAGTTTTAGCTGGTTTAAACGATGTAGCCACAACCAACCCAGAACTTATTAAATACTGGGATTATGAAAAAAACGTAGTAAAACCTACAGAAATCAGTAGAGGGTACTCTGGAAACATTTGGTGGAAGTGTCCAAAAGGACATAGTTACCAAGCCACAATCATCAATAATAGTAAAGAGGGTTGCGGATGCCCATATTGTTCGGGACGTAGAGCCACATCAGAAAACAACCTTTTGACAAAATATCCAGAATTAGCGAAGGAATGGGATTATGAAAAAAACACTGTAGATCCAACTAGTTTATCCTTAGGTGGTAAGCAAAAGTTTTGGTGGCAGTGTGAAAAGGGGCATAAATGGGAAGCTACAGTATATACACGAACGGCTGATGGACACGTATCATCTTGTCCAATATGTAAAAAAAGGTTAAGGATATCGTTTCCAGAAAAAGCCATTTTCTTCTATTTAAAAAAAGTTTTTCCAGATGCCGAGGAAAACTATAGGCCAGCATGGTTAAATGGTAAAGAACTAGACATTTTCCTGCCAAGTAAGAGAATAGGCATTGAATATGATGGTTATTGGCACCGTTTATTAAACAAAGATTTAGACAAAGACTCTTTATGCGAAGCGAACGGCGTAAAGCTTGTTCGTATTAGAGAGAATTGTCTTCAAGAATTAAAAACATCTTCTTCGCTAGTCTTTACTTTACCACAAAAAAATAAGCCAGACTGTTCTCATATTATACCTGGGTTAATATATCTAGAAGGCATTTTGGATGTTAATCTAAATATTAATATAACTAGAGACTATAACGAAATTAAAAAACTAGTTATTGATTTTGATAAAGAAAATTGTATAGCAAAAACAAATCCTGAGTGCTTAGCTGAATGGGATTATGAAAAAAATAATGAATACGGCATAACACCGAATAATACATCTGCTGGCGTTAGTTTTAACGTATACTGGAAATGCCCAAAAGGTCATAGTTATCAAGCAGCTCCCTCAAATAAAATAAACGGTGGCACCAGTTGTCCATACTGCACCGGAAAAAGAGTGCTCATTGGTTTCAATGACCTAGCCACTACGGAGCCTGAACTCTTAGAAAAGTGGGATTATAAAAAGAACACAATTAAACCTACGGAAGTAAGTAGCGGTGCAAACAAGAAAGTTTGGCTCATTTGTGATAAAGGCCACAGCTATTCAGTTCTATTACTTAATCATAGAAGAAGTGGGTGCCCTTACTGCTCTGGCCATAAAGTGCTCGCCGGATTTAATGATCTAGCTACCACTCATCCAGAACTAGCAAAAGAATGGGACTATAAAAAGAATAAGGCTAAACCAACAGAAGTCGGAAAAGGACATATTAAAAAAATTTGGTGGATTTGTCCTAAAGGTCATAGCTATGCTTCTACGCCAAACGGCAGAACGTCAAAAAAGCTTAAATGTCCATATTGTTCTGGCCAAAGGGTATTAGCTGGTTTTAATGATATCGCCACCACAAACCCAGAATTACTAGCTATATGGGACTATAAAAAGAATATAATTAAGCCCACAGATATTAGTAAAGGTTCTAGAAAAAAAGTATGGCTAAAATGCGAGAACGGGCATAGTTATGAGACTACTATACCAAGTAAACTCAGTGGATGTAAATGCAATTACTGTAGTGGTAATAAAATATTAATAGGATATAACGATCTAATAACTATAAACCCTCAACTAGCAAAAGAATGGAATTATGAAAAAAATGGGAATCTAAAACCACAAGACTTTACATCAAACAGCGGCAAAAAAGTTTGGTGGAGATGTTCGAAAGGTCACGAATGGGAAGCTACGATTGTTAGTAGAAATAAAGGCGTTGGTTGCCCGTTTTGTTCTGGGCACAAAGTACTCGTCAATTTTAATGACCTAGCATCTATAAACCCTCAACTAGCAAAAGAATGGAATTATGAAAAAAATGGGAATCTAAAACCACAAGACTTTACATCAAACAGCAGCAAAAAAGTTTGGTGGAGATGTTCGAAAGGTCACGAATGGGAAGCTACGATCGGCAACAGAAATCAGGGCAGAGGTTGTCCTATTTGCTCCAACAGAATAACCGTTCCTGGCCTCAACGATCTATCCTCGACTAATCCCACATTGGCAAAAGAATGGAATTATGAAAAAAATGGGGATCTAAAACCACGAGACTTTACGTCAAACAATGGCAAAAAAGTTTGGTGGAGATGTTCGAAAGGTCACGAATGGGAAGCTACAATCGTTAGTAGAAATAAAGGCGTTGGTTGCCCGTTTTGTTCCGGTAGAAACGCTATTGCGGGAGTTAATGATTTAGCTACAATCAAAAAAAGCCTATTAAAACAGTGGGACTATGAAAAAAATGGCAGCCTAAAACCTACGGATATTACCGCCAATTCGGGTAAAAAAGTTTGGTGGAATTGCCCAAGCGGGCATAAATGGCAATCAGCTCCGCACGATCTCCACCATAGCAGTGTTAGATGTCCATATTGCACAAGAAAAAAGATTGCAAAGTGAACTAGTTTTAAGCAGATTTGGCGTTAGATCACTATCGATTAATGGTTATAAGGAAACGCACTATAATAATTGAAAGAAGCTTCAAGCTCGTTCAGATAGTTTTCTCCAATTTGCGTGAGATTGTCTACGAATGCTGTTTGTTCGGCGTTAAGGATGATAGGCTCGTAGCATTTTTCGCCTAAACAACTTTGATATTTTATTTCCCCCGTCACAGACCATCGTCCGTTTTGATATGAACCCCAATATTGTACGAGGTATTGGCCCTCTATTGATTGCGGGAATAATCCATCAGGAACGTGGATTTGTCCATAGGAATCGCCAACATCGAATAAGAAGAATTCTGGCAAGAGTATTTGAGTCATGTTATGTTCTTTAGCATAACCCCATCTATTTACAAACGTTCCTTTTACTACGTTATCATTTGATTCGCTTCTCGTCCATCCTAGCCGATGAGGGTCTGGTACCCTAGCGCAAACACGATATTGTATTTGGTTACCTTCCCACCACTCATCTTTGGGACAAGCATTGAACCATTCATCGCTATATTTCTCGGGAATAACCTGTTGCGGTTCTGGTGTTGGCGCTTCGCTGCTATTATTGTTGCCGCTAGAAGATCCATTCGTCTCATTTGGCTTCGTTTCTTGTGCCGTAGTCGTATCTGTTGTGGCCGTAGCATTGTCTTCATTTTTATCCTCTTCATTTGATGAAGTGTCATTCGCACTGGTTGACACTATAGAGATCTTGACACCTATTATTGTTTTTATATTGTTTATTGTATATTCAAAAGTCAGACTATAGTTTCCTGTGTCAAAGCGATTCATAGCTTTAGCTAGTAATACTATTATAACGCTCCCCTTTTTCACTATATAATCTTTGTCTTTTTGTAAAATATCATTACCTAGTCTGACTGTACCAATATTGTCGCATTCTTCTTCGCATTGTAATTCTGGGAAACGAACAGAAAAATCCTTGTTTGAGCCCGTTTTATAATTTGAATCGAATTCTTCATCATTCTCTGAGGTAACTTTTTGATTATAATCGATATATCCTATATCTGGCTCAATTAATTTAGAGTTATTAACGCTATTTACGATTATTATTGTGAGAATTACTACTAAAACAAGAAATACAATCGTACAGATGAATAAGCTCTTTTTCGTTTTAAAACAATTATTCCAGAGGTTATTCTTACTCTGTTTTTTATGAACCTTCCGCTTTGCAGAGTTGTTTTTATGACGTTTTATTCTTTTTTGTTTTTTTACCATCTGGCATAATTTTTTCATAAAACTTCTCATTTGTCAATATAGTACACTTTTGTATTGGCAGTTTAAAGACGCAAAGTAATACTACTGAATTGAATTCTATAATTATTGTTCTATTCTTTTCTGAAATCCTTTACGACAAAAGAAATATTGTAATGTTCATCATTATCGTAGTCTAAGTCGATTTTTTGCTTTGGTGGTCCATATACCTGATTTATCATTAATTCTAACCCCTTGAAGCTCTCTTCATTAAATAAGGATTTTGTAACTTTCCTTTCAAATAATGATCTAGTTTTGTCGTTTATTATTCCTACAATTTCATTTTCGTCCATCATTAGCATTTGTTCTAGCTTAAATCTTGGGGTATTTTCTTTTTTCCAGAACCCCTTACCCTGTTTGTTGCCGTTAGGTTGCCCAAACTGGCGCTCTCTATTGATTGGGTTGCCATTTTTTAATGTTTGCTGCTTCACCTGAGTATTGGTGGTATTATTTAACATATTCATCTCTCTTTCTAGTATTGTATTAATAGTTCGTAACTAGTTTCCTTGATGTAGTTTCAGTATACGAAATCTTGTAAATCAGGGTTAATATCACTATTAACTAAAATATAGCTTGGCCACCAAGTTGGGTTCAAAATTACATACTCGACCACTTCATAGAGTGGTTCGTAATTATTTGGATTTCGGGCACCATTAAGATTGTATAACACCGCGCCGACTCGTTCTTCGAATCGAGTCTAGTCAGGCGCACCATTTCATTTTAGAATGTCGCGCTCAAGCGCATTTTTTATGTCTTAGAGAGTCTTCCCTGCTTTAGACAGAACAATAGAATTATGGTATAATATATTTAATTGCACATTAAAAGCATAGAGAGGGGGATAATTGTGGCTGTTTTAATGAAGCCGGCGGTTGAGCGAAGGTTCTATGATGATAATGCGCGACGCTTAATTGCAGACAATATTTGCGGATTTTTAAGAGGAGGAAAAAGAGGCGCCTGGAGCCATTCTACAATCCATACGCGCGATGCGTTCTATAAAAACTGTGGAGCGCTGCTTGAAGCGACGAATTCCGAGAGGTTATTACTCTATTTACCATTCTGGGTCCTTTGGGGCGCGCCAGGATGGTTCCGTGAAACGTACAAGAAAGCGTGGTATAGATTACTAAACGTGAAGGATGTACGTGAGAATTTCCATTTTGGCGACTGTTTTGAGCTCGACGCAAGACCCAAGGAAGGATTAGAGCGCGTAGTAAAATGCGCGCACTTGACACCTTGGCTCTTAAAGTATGGCTACCTCAGCCAAAAAGAGATTCTCGACATACTCTGGAACAACGGTTTAGATTATACTTTACGCCAGAGTTTCAAAGACACTTGGGGCTATATTAAGGAAAAAAGAATTCTGAGTGAACTGAAGTTAGAGGAATTGTCTAGCGAGACGATGTTTTTACCTAAAAGAAAACCATCTGAACCGCTGTATAATTCAGAAAAACGGAAAGAGTGGCTAGATTCGCTCGGCGAGCCGGCGGAACTTCTGACGCCATCCGCGAAGCTTGAAGGACCGTTTTCGGATAATATCCCGGCTTTTAAAACGGAGCTTAAAGAAATTGCTTCAAAGCTTGAGCCGTCAGAAATTGTTATGGTTGGCGGTTCTAAGCTGAAGGGCTATGGAACGAAAGATAGCGATTTGGACGTCTGGCGTTTAAGTGAACTCTGCGCGAGCGAAGATCTTTATCCTGGTAGCGCAGAAGGCGCTCATATTTACCTCAATACCGTCTGGCTGGGCGGAAGTAAATCGAATCTTGAACAGATGAGGCAAAAAATCATAGATTTGTATTTCAATAATCCGTCAACTTTCGTAAAAAGGCGGGCAATTGAAAAGCTAGAAAGCGATTTATTGCAGTACCGGCTGCTTCACAAAGGCTTCGCGAGGTTTACCGGCAGGATGGATTACGATGCCCCGAAGGAAATGGACGGCGATTGTCCGTTTTACGACGACGAATATCGTACAATCGCCACGATGCTCTATGTAAAATACGTGTGGCTTTAAGCCATGAAAAAGGCCCCCCTTATAAGGGGGCCTATTTTAATGTGCGGGGTTTACAGGACACGTTTCCCGGTCAGTCCGGTCACGCCGCCAGCGCCACTTACGCCGAGCTCGTTCCAGTTGATTTGAGTGCCGAGCTGCCAGAGCGCCACGAAGTAGTTGACTTCCACGTCGGAAGTCACAGTATCGTGTTTGGCGAAGCCGAGGACGTATTTGACCAGGTTCTGTTCCAGGCGAACGTAGTTGCTAGAAACGGCGGCGCCGATCTTCTTCAGCATCATCTCGCGGTTTTTCACGCCGACCATAGAAGGTAGGCGCGGGTCTTCCAGCGTATTGCGGATGACATTGGCGTCGTACGCCATGGCAGCGGCGACCTGAACGCCAGTCCCGCGGAAGACGCGGTTGATGGAATCGACCAACGTATCGCCGGCGTCGTGCAGGGGTGCGGTGTCGGGCGGAGTAATCATACTCATTCCCGGAGCACCACCGCCAAATCCGCCACCGATGGCGGCAATCAGCATCGAAGGGTCAGAAAAACTGGCGCGCCAAGTCTGGTACCAGCCGTCCAGCGTCTGATAGCTTTCGGCAATGGCCGGCCACAGAGTGTCGCGGATGCGACCGAGAAATTCCTTACGACGGCCTTCAGTAATGAAAGTGCCGTCCAGGCCGTCGATGGCAGCGAAGATGTCGCCATAGGTGCGGCGAGTCAGAGACTTACGCAGAGCGTAGAAGGTCGGATCGACTTGTTCTTCGGTCTCATCGGCGTATTTTTCCATGGCTTTTGCCAGGGCATCCGGGATGGAATAAAGTCCAGCCTGGAAGGCCAGTGCTGCACGAATAGCAGCGATGTAGGACGACTCGTCCACCTTCAGGATGCCGCCAGTCTTCAAGGCGTTGAGCCAAGAATCATCCGTCGGCACAGGAGGCAGAAGCGCCTCAAACTGGGTTTGGATGGCGCGGGTTTCCGCAGCGGCTACAGCAGGAGCTGCGGCCTTTGCTTTCAGCTCATTCACGAGCTTGCGGGCTTTGGCCAGCTTCATACCAGCACCGGTAAGATCGGAGACTTCAAGCGAAGCCAAATCTTCGAGGCTTTCGACGCCGAGCTCGTCTACGATTTTCGTAATCGTGTCCGTGCCGGTATCAAATTCTTTGAGCTTGGCCAGGACCGCCTCGTCGACGTCGACTTTTGTCGCTACGTCGTTGTCGATGGTAGTGATGGTTTTCTTCTCACTCATGGATTTATCCTCCTCATTCTGAATAGATTTTATTCTTTTCTGTAGGTCCGGCTGAAAGGATTTTTAGCGGGATTTTAAGGAAACTTTCGAGCACTTTATCCACAAAGTTGAATAATTCTCGTACGGGGATGGGGTTTCTGATGCCGAAATTACACACTAAAGGCTCGGCGTGTTTTAGGTATTCAGTAATCGACTCGTCGCCTTTTCGTCTGTTTTTATAATGAAAACAGACCGGCCAGGTACGGTCATTGGCTAAAATCTGGTCAAACCAGGTCAGAGCCAGTCCGTCAAACTGAATTTCCTTGCTTACATCTAGTGCGTATCGCATGAGATTTAGGTCAAGCGGACCAGCGCGAACGGCGCCTTGCCAACGGTTTTTGTCCTTGTGACTACCTGGAAGCATGCGTGCCGTGAACTCGGGGTCATAGGTCGGCATAGGGCCGGCGCCATGACGGATTTCGTAGGCGCGGTGGACGGCGTAGTTGATAATTTCGCCGTCATAACCAGCGTTTCTTAGCATTTTGTTTGCGAAGATCGGCAGAGTTCGGATGGCGCTGACGTGGGGTTTTAAGCCCATTTCGGCGTCGGTCAAAACTCCGTGCGAACACTCGACGATTGCCGTTCCGTCGCCTTTTAATACCTCATCAAAACTCGTGAGACGCAGTTTTTTGCCTATTTCGTCGAACAAGTCGATAACGTAGTTAAAAAAATCTTCGTCGTGAAGGAATCGGATGAGATTTACGGCGTAGTTATGGAAATCTTCAAGCAAAAAAGCATCTCGAGTGATTTTCCCGTACTGCTCAAAGTAATAATCGTATTGTCTTTGAAGCTTCGAGCGGATAACTCGACGGTCTGTTAAATCGTGGGCTCGGATTGTCATCTCTCCGCCAAAGTTACTTGTCATACGATAGGCTTGTCCAATACCCGTTCCGACGGTGCCACGCGGTTTATCTTTTAAGAGTAGCTCCTCAAACTGGGAAGCAATCCTATGATAAGGCGTAGCGACGATACAGGACTGGTCGCAGGAAAGAAGTTTAAATGGGTCGAATATTCCCAGTTTTTTGAGGGCTTCCGACTCGTTTTCGAGTCCGACAGGCGAAATCACCATTTGTTCGGACAGAAAAGTCGGCACGCCCTCAAGCGTTCCGCATCCCCACTGGGAAAAGTTGAAACTCTCCCCTAGTGAAGCATGCACACCATGAGAACCTTGTGCGCCGCCGCGCTTAATAATGATATTTGCGTCGGTTTTACACGAAAGTGCGTGTACGATGCTGCCTTTTCCGCCGTCACCAGGACCAAGGTCGGTAACAACGTAAATTTTTTCGAACATATTTCACCTCGAATCATCTTGTAAACCAAATTGTTAATTATCTTGATTATAGGTATTCGATATGGTCAGGAGTTTCGAGCGGCTTTTCTTCGGCGTCTTCGTCGCCCGGCTGAATCGGCCAGAGGTCACCCTTATTTCTAAAGATGTCGCCAGCTTTCGGAACCGGATGCGGCAGAGCGTGCCGAAGCTTCGCCTGCGCGCCGATGTCGATTCTGTAAAGCTGTGAAGCCAGGCCAAAATAGTCAATACGTCGCTCGAGGTCAGCAATATCCATTGTTCCCTCGGTCAGACCGATGATGGCGGAAATGACCGCCGGCAGTTGCCGAGTAGAATCAATTTTAATTACCGAACTCGAACCACAGAGATCGCACCAGTCTCTGACGGTTCTGGTATTGGCACTAATCACCAGAATAAACTGATGGGCCTTATCTTTAAGGTCCTTAATCATCTCTTCCATCGTGGGAATCTCAGTCATATTTTTCAGCTCATTATCAAAGATATCTTTGCCAAAAATACGCTCGATTTCACTACGGTTGAGGCGATGATGGCAGGGTGCATCTGTCACGATGAAGTGATACCCTTTAAGACCAATGCGGTTAGTGTAAGCATCGGTCAGATAAGCGCGCGCAAACATTGCATATTGCGGATCTTCGGGTGTATCACCACCATCACGCTGAGGCGCCATCTCCTTAAGATAGTTTACGATTTTGGGTGCTTCCATCTCAAATTGTGGGCGACACATGACGAAATCGTCACAAACATCGCCAAAGATACCGAGGCAAAGCTGCGGGTCGTAGCCCGGCAATACCTTAGCTACCGCTTTATAGAGATCCGGCAGGACTTTCATTTCCGTGTCAACCTCGCTACCCATCGAGCCAGTGGTATCGCAACTAACTTCGATGTCCATCGGACAGCCGATAGTTGCAATCCACTTTTTCTGGTGGGGGTCAAGCCGAATTAGGGATCTCCTAATCGGATTAATGGCGGGGTCAACGATTTCGCTGAGGCGCCCAGTTTCCTGGGCGTGCTTTTCGGCGACTTCGGTAACGCCAGTGTCGTGCGTCACGCCGTAGTCTTCGCGAGCCTTTCGGTAACTTTCTACGGAAAAAGTCGAACGTCCCATTTTTACTCCCCTTTCTTGTTCCAAACCATACTGCCACAGTCGCGATAAGTGAAAGGATAATAAGAAATTCCCCAGATTTTTTTAACTAAATCGTAGAGTTCCTTATGCGCCTGTTCGAACGAATCGCGGCCAACTTCCACAAAATCTTTCAAAAGATTACGATATTCCTGTTCAATCGGGTCATTGTTAAAAACGGTCCAATTAAACACAAAACTCGCAACCGCCCGAACATAGTTATAAGCTACCACATCGGCAAGATCACCGGTAAAATTGTAGTAGATTATACGATGCTTTTCTGGACCAATCATGTAGTCGTCCGGAGAAAAGAACGGGTACCTAGAAATAGGGTTGTCTCCGTCAGCTGCTATCAGCTCAAAAAAGCTGTAGAACTTAAAAAGACGCCCTAAAATCCAAACACTCGTGCGCGCATCAATCTCGACGGTGCTAGAAAGTTTAGTCAGCGGAATTAATTCGCTGACATCAATTTCCGGCATCGCAAAGACGTTGATGCGCCGGTCGTCTTGGGTAGGCTCTAAAAAAGAGGCGATTAGGTTCGCGAAAAGCAAATCATAGCGGGCACTTTCTAGCCCCGCCTTTCGTTCAAACTTTGCAATTTGTTCACTAAAGACATACAAAATGTTGAATTCGCCGGCCTCTAAGGCTAAAACGTCGCCATCTTCAAAGGTTTTTGCCACTTTCAAAATTACGGATTGTTCGCTGGGTGTTTTCCCGAGGTAGATGCGAAATTTCGAGGATTCGCCAATCCGGCGGCCCACTTCAATGTCCCTTACTTTCAATCTAACCACTCCCCCTAAATATATAATCAAGACTTTAAATAACTACACCCTATATAAATAGGACATCATCTATTATTATAACATATTTTTACAGATTAATAAAACTGACCCTTTTAACTAACCAGCTATCAATACGAGGGCTTTTTATGGCGTTTTATTCTTTGTTGTTTTTGTGACTGCCCAAGAATTAAGGTCACAGAATCGGTCGAGTGCCGTCACAATTCGTACGCCATCGTTAAACGTGCGGACATTTTTATTGTAATAATACGTTAGGTTCGGACGATATAAACCAATCGCTGGAACGTCGCTCACCCAATGCGCCAAGAAAGATTCATATTTCTTTACTCTCAAGTTTTCGTCGGTTGTATCGCGCGCCCCGAGCAATAAGTCATCTACAAGAGCGTTACGATAGTTCGAAAGGTTTAAGCCTGTTGTTGAGGCTTGAGAAGAATGGTAATAAGGTAATAAATCTGGGTCTGCGCCAAGTTCAATCTCGTATACTAAAATATCATAATTGCGTTTCGCAATAATATTCGAAACAAACTCCTGACCTTCCTCATAAACTGTAGTATGTGCATTAATTCCGAGTTCAGTCAGTTCTCTTCCTAATTCTTCTGTTACTTTCGGTAAGAACCCAACATTAACCGTAACAATATTTAAACTAATCGGCTCTTCGCCACTTAGCCCAGCAATCTTCTCCTTTGCTGCTTCAAAGTTTTCGCCCGGTAAAGCCGGGAAACTAGTTAGTTTAATTTGCGAATCAAGTAGAGGATAATCTAGTGCCACCGTTTCCGCCGCTTCTCCCCTCAATTTCTCAAGGCTAATTCCCTCCCGAATCGCAGCCCGAAGAGTAGCATTTTTAGTTGCGCCATTCGTTGTGTTGAAAAAGATAAACGCGCCTGAATTAAGGCTCGAGTTCTTCCTCAAAAAAGTTGCGCTAACCTTATCATTATCAACCTCAGTCAGCTCGGCCGTAGCTGTTACAGAGCCGGAATTTAACGCGTTAATTACCTTCTCCCTTGTCTTATAAGTATGTACAGCAAAGCTATTTAATAGAGTCTTTCCTTTATAATAATATGGGTTTGAAGCAAGATAATAAACTCGTTCTTCCGACGACGCCCCGGATTGCATAGCATTAAACGAAAAAGCACCTGATGTGACCGGCGATTTCGAAAAACTGTGTTCAACTAAAGTTTTCGGATCTGCATCTTTCAAAACGTGTTCAGGTAAAACCGGAAAGTTTAATGCCGTAATAAAATCGGCGTATGCCGAAGGCAAAGTAAAGATTATTTCCCCTTCTTCGCTCTCGGAAACTGTAACACCCCTTAAATTGCTATCATAGACCGAGTTAATCACGGGATTTTGGATCAGCTCAGTCGTAAATAATAAATCTTCGTTTGTAATAGCTTCGCCGTCAGACCATTTTAAATCGTCACGCAGTCTAACCTTCCAAACCTTCCCATCCTCGCTCGGAGTGATAGTTTTTGCGAGCCCAATCCCGGCATGCCCCGAATAATCATTTGTCGCAACGGTCGCGAACATCAGACGGCTTAAGACCTTTTCGCTGTTTGTTGTCGCGAATAGAGGATTCATCGAATTTACATCGCCAATTGTCGCTTCCGTGTAAATTCCGCCTGTCGTAAATGCGTTTCCGGCGTAGGAATCACCAAACCAAAACGACTGCGTAGCTGCGAGCATCATTAAGGCAAGCACTAAAAGCCCCCACTCTAGAATCAAGAGCCTCACATTTTCGATATGCGAAAAACGATCAATTAAGTTTTCCTTAATGTGCTCCTTACTTTCTTCCCCAGCCTTCAGCGAAGCACGAGAAAACTTGTTAAAAATCTTTTGCCCACTCTTTTTGAAAAAATTTGCCATATTATACTGGTAAAATTAATAATCCTAAAATCGATAAAATAAAAACAACTACGAAGAAAATCGTAGTAACAAATAATGACTTTTCAAGCCCGCGACGCGTCGTATAAAGTTCACCAGAGCTTCCCGAGCCCGCACCAAGCGAAGCTCCACGTTGCTGTAAAAGAATCAAAACAACTGAAAGAATCGCTGAGATAAAAACCAATGTTTCTAAAAAACTGCCTAATGTCATAAAATAACTCCTAATTCTACTTTAACATACTTTTTCTTTTCAGTAAAGAATGATAAGTAATTGCAAACCGGTGTGACTCTTCGTCAATCCGCGCAATCAGCCGCGCAAGATGTGAATTATTAGATAATTCAAATTCACCTAAAACAGTCACAACTCTCACTTTTGCTGATTTACTATGGTCGCCTGATTTATCGCGTCCAATTACTGGAATTCCGAATGGTTCAACTAAAGGTAAAATTGCGTTAACTTGAGTCTTTCCGCCATCAACAACAATTACATCCGGTAAATCCCATTCCGAATGTTTCAACCGTCTTGTAATAACCTCTTTTAAGCTCTTCAAATCATCATTTGTTGAAGTTCTTACCTTAAACTTACGATATTCGCTACGCGCCGATGTCCCATTCAAAAACACCACCATACTTCCGACCGTATCTTTCCCTGATTGATGGGAGATATCGTAACCCTCGATTCGTCTCGGCGGTTCAGCTAGATTTAATAGTTCTTGGAGTTGTTTTAAGGCTCGGTCGGAAGAAATATCTAGAAACTCTTTGTCCGAAAAAACAATCCTTTTCTTTAGTTCGCGCAGCCCAAATAACTGATCTCTCGCTTCGGCTGCAAGTTCGTAGTTCCCCGCTTTAGCCTCTTCCTTCATGGTTTTTTCGAGCTCTTTTAGAAGCTTTTCACGGTCTCCCTCAAGATAACGAATTAACTTCTTTAAATTCCTTTTATAATCACTTGCCGAACACCTATTAATTTCAATTCCAGGTGTTAATCCTAAATCGGTATCTAAAGACTTCCTCCCAGTATAGGGTTTTGTATAATACGGGAAAACGCGCCGCAAAATTCTAACCGCCCTCTCGACCGACGATTTACCGTAAAATGGTCCAATGTAAGTTGCCTTATCATCAACCGGATTTCTCGTGAATGAAATATACGGCACCTCATCCTTCATATTGATTCTGACATAGCTGACAGTCTTATCATCACGCAAAAGTATGTTCCATTTTGGCATGTATCTTTTTATCATCTCGGATTCTAAGAATAAAGCGTCCATTTCTGTATCAACAACGATCCAATCGGTGTCAAAGATTTCCTTTACTAAAGCCTCGGTTTTGACATCCTTTTTTGTGTTCTGAAAATACTGGCGCACGCGGTTTTTTAAGACAGCCGCTTTCCCGACGTATATTATTTCGCCATCTTTATTTTTATGAAAATAAACCCCCGGACTCGCCGGGAGTTTACTCAGTTTTTGTTTTAAAACCTCATTCATCTTTTAATTATAGCACACTTCGCCGAAAAAGTCAAGCTAAGAATTGGTTTCCACCTCAGTATCGTCAATAGTTTCAACATTGAATAACTGCGGCATTACCTCTTCTAAAATCTCATCGAGGCTTTTATATTCAACCGGAGCCGATACGTTAATGGTAGACGGATATGTTAATGAAAGGTCGATAGTCATCGTAGCGCTTTCGTCTTCGCTTAAGATTCTTGTGTAAACTCTTGAGATATTAGTATCCGAATCAACTTCAACGTAAACTGCTGGTAACTTGCTAATCGCCGTCGTGATTTCGCTCGCCGTAACGTCCGTCCTGCCTTCTACACCCAAACAATCATACATATCATTAATTGCTGACACACTGCCGACAGAATTAATGAAGTTAGCTAGCTTCTCGTCGTCAACCGTGACCTGACGGATAGTGTTTAATTTGCTGTTAATAGGAATGTTTTCTGCGACTGAACTAAAGAACGGGTTCTTGTTGTAGAGCTCAGCAATGCTGTTGATATTAGCTTCTATTTCGTTAGCAACGTCAACTAAGCACATCATATCGTTCTCGAACATTGCACTCTCGTCGTTAAACGAGCTCATTTCTTCGATTGGGATTCTAATCCATTCACCATCGATCATTTCTACGACGCCAGAAAAAATCTCAGCTAAGTCGATATCGAGTGTAGCTTCAGGACATTCGTCACCTTCACATTCAACAGTCGTCGGTTCTGTACAGTTTGTTCCTTCAACTCCTTCGCAATTAGTAGTCTCAGCCTTGACACAATCAGTCCCTTCCGCTTCGCCGTCTACGCAATCAGTAACAATCACAAGATCATCTTCTACAACCGTTTTGTCTTCAACCTTAATATAAAGATCATCGTTTTCGGCATAGATTTCACTTAACTTATAAACAAGCTCTTTTTCGTCAGTTAAAGTTAAAGTGATATCCGCCGTGGTGTTATTAATTAGAGAAGTTGTCTTTGATTTTGAATCAATTACAATCTTGGCGTTTGTAACTGGCGAGCTAGAATCGTTTGATTCAATCTCGATAGTGCCAGATATTGCAACATTGTCAGGAATATTACCGTTAATTATTTTCTTTGCCGCTGCCGCAAATGGGTCCTTATCGCCACTCATGAACAGTAAGATAGCTACAACGCCACAACACACGGCCACGAACAAGCAAATAATTAATCCAACTATTAATCCAGTTTTCTTTGGTTTCTTTTCTGGCGCTGGAGCAGGAACTTCAACGATCTTCTCCATTTGCCTTCCTTCTGGATCGAGTGAATCAACCATTACGCTTTCTTCGACCAATTCTTCGGTTAGTTGGCCTGGGACTGGATTAATTGGCTCATTTTGGATAGGTTCACTTTGAACTGGCTCGCTTTGAACTTCGATTTTCTGTGGCGCTTTAACCTCTTCCATTGGTTCCGACGGGTTAGCGTCTAGTGGAGATGGATTGAGTGGATTCGGCGTCCCACCCGGGTTCTCATTCATAAAAAAACTCCTTAATTTTAATAATACTTATGCTTATTTTACCATAAGTTTATTAAAATGGTATATAATTATTTCATGGATGATTTTATTATTTCAAATATTAAAGCAAGACAAGTATTAGATTCGCGCGGAAACCCAACCGTCGAGGCCGAAGTTTATCTCGAAAATGGTGGATTTGGACGCGCCATTGTCCCTTCAGGTGCCTCAACCGGCTCGGGCGAAGCCTTGGAACTTCGCGATGGAGATAAAACTAAGTATGGTGGCAAAGGTGTCTTAAAAGCTGTTTGGAATGTAAACTCAAAAATCAAAGACGTTTTAGTCGGCAACTCTTCCGACCAGAAGCAAGTCGACCAAATGATGCTTGAACTAGATGGAACAAATAATAAATCATCACTCGGCGCCAATGCGATTCTTGCGGTTTCACTTGCAAACGCAAAAGCAAACGCAAAAGCCTTGAAAATGCCATTTTATGAATACATTGCTGAACTCGCCGGAACAACCGACGAAATGTCAATTCCGATGCCGATGATGAACGTCATGAACGGCGGCGAGCATGCTTCCTGGGCGACTGACTTTCAAGAATACATGATTATCCCGAAGGGTGCTGGCAATATTGCCGAAGCCGTGCGCTATGGTGCGGAAGTGTTCCACGCTTTAAAAGATGTTCTAAAAGAACGCGGTTATCCGACCACTGTAGGCGATGAAGGCGGTTATGCCCCGAAAGTTAAAGACGGCAATAATGAGCCGCTCGAATGTATTAAACTTGCTGTCGAAAAAGCGGGCTTAAAACTAGGCGACGACATTGCTATCGCAATGGACATTGCTGCAAGCGAATTCTTCAAAGAAGACCACTATGAATTAAAAACTAATGGCGACTGGAAATCCGCCGACGATTTAATTAACTGGTATGATTGGATTATTAATAATTATCCTGTCATTTCTATCGAAGATGGTCTCGCCGAAAACGACTGGGAAAACTGGAAGAAGCTAACCGAGAGATTAGGCGGTCAGACACAACTCGTCGGAGACGACCTGTTTGTCACTAATGTTGAACTTCTCGAAAAAGGTATTAGAGAAGGCGTCGCAAATGCGATTCTAATTAAACCGAACCAAATCGGGACGCTTTCTGAAACTATTGATGCTGTTTTAATGGCTAAAGGCGCCGGCTATAAAACCGTTATGTCGCATCGTTCCGGTGAAACTGAGGATGTCACTATCGCGCATCTCGCCGTTGGCCTTGGTACTGGCCAAATCAAAACCGGTTCCCTTTCCCGTTCAGAACGTATCGCAAAATACAATGAATTAATGCGAATTGCCGAAAGTAATTCTAGGCTCGGCCTATTTTAATTCAATTCCTAAAGCGGAAGCTTCCTTAAACCCATCATAGAAGTTTTCGGAAATTTTTGGATGACCAATTTTATTAGCCGCTTTGACGACTTCTGTAACATTGTCAGTTACTTTGAAGATACCTGTATCGTCTGCTGAGATTAAACCTAGTTCAATCATCTTCTTAGTAATTCGTTCAAAGTTTTTCCAATAATCTTTTCCAATCATAAAGACCGGCATCTTCGGCATCTTGTTTTCCTGCATTAAACAAAGGATTTCCGAAACCTCATCCATCGTCCCGAAGCCGCCCGGGAAAAACACGAAAACTTTCGCCGCCATCGCGAGTGAAACCTTACGCGCAAAGAAGTATTCAAAAGTAATACTATCCGTGAGGTATGGATTTGGATGTTGTTCATGTCGAAGAGTAATGTTTAAGCCAATCGAGCGTCCGCCAATTTCATAAGCTCCGTGGTTTGCCGCTTCCATAATCCCAGGACCGCCACCCGTAATCACCGCGTGTCCATTTTCCGCTAAAAGCCCACCAAGCTTATATGCCATCTGGCAATATTTACTATCTTGCGGTAATCTTGCTGAACCAAAAATCGTGACGCCCTGCGGGAAAGAACGAATTATTTGAAGACCCATCGTTAAATCTTTCGCATAGGCATTTGCGCGCTCAAGATCTTCAATCGACAACTTTTTTAATAGTTCTGCATCGGTTGCTAACATTTTACTCTCCTTTTATATCTTTTGAATTGGCATCGGATGGAGTTTGGTGTTCCCGTCAATTATTCCTTTATTCGCGCCGAATTTTGCTACAACAGAAGCAGCATTTGCGGAAGCGAAAACTAATGAATTCTTAAAACTATTACCATCTGCCATGTGTGCTAGGAATCCAGACCCAAACGCATCACCGGCGCCAGTTGTATCTTTTATTATACCATTGCTCTCGTAAAGACCAAACCGATAGGTTTCTTCGCCATTTGTCGCGATTCCACCCATTGACCCGTCGGTAATAATCGCAGTATTTGAATAGTTCTTCAAATGATATAGCAACTCCATTAAAGTCACGCCAGGCACCAGTTGTGCTGCCTCAGATTTATTTACAATCAAAGTATCAACGTATTTAAATAGCTTCATCAAATCATCTTTTTGGGCAAGCTCTTTTACGCCTGGGTTAAACATCACTTTCGTGCCGATTTCGTGTGCTTTTTTAAAGAATCTCTCTAAAGTATCTAAATCGCCACGTAAAGTTGAGGTGTACATATAGTCTGGTTGGATTAAATCTAAATCTTTTTCGGATAGATTACCGAATTGTTGCGAAGTTCCGCGATACGTTAGAATCGTTCTTTCGCCACTTTTTTGATCTAGTAAAACGACTGACGTTCCGGTTGATTTTCGGCTAATAAAGTTAATGTAACTCGTATCAACACCTTCCGTATCCAGAGTTTTAACAATTAAGCCACCAGCCGGGTCGTGTGCGATATTACCAATAAACACTACTTCATGACCATGTCTCGCAAAAGTAATCGCCGAGTTAATCCCCGCTCCGCCAACCTCGTATGATATTTTGTCAATATCAACTTTTGTACCAATTAAAACTCGGCCTAAAATCGCATCATGCCCAATTTCGGTCGGGACTAAATCGTCGTGGTCGATTAAATAAATATCTTGAAGGGCTGAGCCTAAAGAAACAATTCTCGCCATTATAGTACTACTCCGTTCTTATCAATTTCGGCCACTAGTTCATCGAACGCTTGAGCGGGATTTTCCGCTTTTGCAATCGCTGAACCAACGTTGATCACGTCCAAATCCGCATGCGCTAGTGCGCGAATGTTCGACATATTAGCGCCGCCATCCCAACCGATTTCTACCTCCGGTTTCATATTGCGCACTAAAGCGATTTTTTCCATTTGCATGAGGTCGGCTTGGCTTCCTTGAACGCCGATTTGACCGGCAAAAATCAAAACATGATCAACTATATCGATATAGTGTTTGATGTAGCCCGGGTAGGTCGATGGAAGAATCGCAACACCAGTTTTAATCCCAGCCTCTTTTAAGGCGCTAAAACTCGGCATTAAATCTTCGCTCGCTTCTGCATGCAAAATACAGAGCGCAGGGTTAAGTTTCAGAACCGTGTCAAGATGCTCGGAAGGATTAGCTACCATCAAATGCAAATCTGCGGTCCAGTTTTTTGGCCACCAAATATTCGTAATATCTAGGGTTTCAGTTGGCGTAAAAATTCCATCCGTCACGTCAATTTGCACTCGTCTTGTAAAAACATTAATTTTCTCGACCTGTTCTCGAAAATCTTGTTTGTTGTCGGTTAGAATTGTTGGTACAATCGACACCGTCCTAATCATAATCTTCCCTTTCGTCTAAACGATTAATGCGTCGAACTCTACGTTCTAAATTTGTAAAGTTTGTTTCTAAAAATACTTTAATGATTTTTTGCATCTCTTCTTCGCTAAGAAAATGAGCGGACATACAAAGAATATTTGCATCATCATGTTCGCGCGCGAGCTTAGCCGATTCTTCTGTGCTACAATGCGCCGCTCGGACACCTTTAAAGCGATTTGCCTGCATGGTTACACCATGTGCTGAATCGCAAATCAGAATTCCACGGCTACCATGATTCTCGCGTACATTGCGCGCGACTGTAATCGCTGGGTCGTTAAAATCATCACCCTCATGATATGAATATGCACCAACATCAACTACTTCGTTTTCCGTAGTCGAAAGGTATTTTAACAATTGATTTTTACGTTCAAACCCACGATAATCTGCGCCAATGTATATCTCCATTAACTCTCCTTCCCAAAATCAACCGCAATTTCAACCAATCGGTTCGAATAACCCCATTCGTTATCGTACCAAGCGACCACTTTCACCATGTTACCCGCAACGACATCAATCAAAGGCAAATCAACAATACATGAATGTGGGTCGCCGATAAAGTCAGAAGAGACCAATTCTTCTTCAGTTACGCCGATAATCCCCTCATAATATGGCTCTTTTGATACTCGCTTGAAGAGTTCCGTGAGCTCTTCTTTAGTAGTATCGCGTTTTAGTATAGCCGTAATATCAGAAAGCGAAACTACTGGCGTCGGTACGCGCACCGAAAGACCATTGAACCTACCGTTAATACTCGGGATAGTAAGCCCAGTCGCCTTCGCAGCGCCGGTTGTTGTCGGTACGATATTTTCAGCTGCGCTTCTCGCTTCGCGCAGGTCTTTTGCTGGGGCATCAAGAATCTTTTGTGAGCCGGTGTATGAGTGCACGGTTGTCATCATCGCCTTATCAATACCAAATTCGTCTTCAAGAACTTTCATAATTGGCGCGATACAGTTTGTCGTACATGAAGCGTTTGAAATAATTTTGTCATCCGCATCGATTACTTCTTCATTGACACCAATTACAACGGTTTTTGCACCTTCGCCCTTCGCTGGCGCGGAAATCACCACTTTCTTTGCGCCCGCGGTAAGATGCGCCTTTGCGTCTTCTGGTTTTGTAAAGAAGCCAGTCGATTCAATCACGACATCGACGCCTAATTTCTTCCACGGCAAAAGCGCCGGATCTTTTTCAGCAAAAACTGGAATTTCGCGCGTATTGACAACTAATGCATTTTCGGTCGCTGAGACCTTCTTATCATAAGTCCCATAGGAGGAATCATGTTTTAAAAGATGCGCCAAAGTCTTCGCGTCTGTAATATCGTTAATCGCGACGACCTGAACATCTCGCCTGTCTAATAAAATTTTTAACGCGTTACGGCCAATCCTGCCGAAGCCGTTAATCGCTACCTTTACCATTTTTACCTCCTAAAAAATCTACTTATGATAATTATAGCATAAGTAGATTAGTTTTTGTAGCTTATTTTTATCTAGCAAAATGTGCGAAAGCACGGTTCGCTTCAGCCATACGATGAGTGTCCTCCTTCTTCTTAAAGGCAGCACCAGTTTCGTTGTAGGCGTCTACAATTTCCGCTTCAAGACGCTTTGCGTAAGGCATACCGCTTCTCGCTCTTGCAGCTTGGACGAGCCATGAAAATGCAAAGTGCATTTGGCGATGTCCGGCAATTGGGAACGGAATTTGGTAGTTAGCGCCACCAACACGTCGAGACTTAACTTCGAAATCTGGCGAAATGTTTGCAATTGCTTTTTCAAGCACTTCAACTGGATTTTCAGATTTAAGTTTCTTCGCAGCACCTTCAATAGCGGCATAAACTGCTCGCTCGGCAACTTGTTTTTTGCCATCGAGCATTGATTTGTTAATTAATCTTTGGACCATGATAGATTGGTATCGGCGATCCGGATTAACTTTTCGAACTAAAGACTTAGTAGTTTTACGAGGCATAATTAATTACCCTCCTTCTTCGCACCGTATTTCGAACGACCTTGCTTACGACCTTGAACACCTTGTAAATCGAGTGTTCCGCGGACAACATGATAACGTACACCAGGAAGATCTGGGACACGTCCACCACGTACTAAAACGACTGCGTGCTCCTGAAGGTTATGGCCTTCGCCACCGATATAAGCCCAAACTTCCTGACCATTAGTAAGACGCACACGCGCAACTTTACGCATAGCTGAGTTCGGTTTCTTCGGCGTTTTTGTCGTAACTTTAATACAAACCCCACGCTTTAAAGGCGCAGCGGTTTCATATCGCCTAGTCTTAAGGGTATTAACGATTGACCCAAGAGCTGGCGATTTCGATTTTTTCGCAGCCTTTTTGCGCGGCTTGCGAATCAACTGATTAATAGTTGGCATTAAAATCCATCCTTTTAACTTATTTAATATATGGTGCTCGTTTGTTTTACAGCAATCACAAACAAGCCGAAACTCTTGCAACAATTATAGCATACTTACCTAAAAATGTCTATGATTTATCGTGCTATGCAACGAATAGAAGCCGCAATGCCGATAAAAAGCGAAGAGTGACCATTATAGCTGTATTCTATATCGAAAGATAAACCTTGACTCGCGATATTATTGTAGAAGTCTGGAGAATGAAGAGTATTGCTAATCAGAAAAGCATATTGTGCTACACCCGTAGCAAGAGTTTGTCCTTCCCTATCAATACTCCCAGAAAGAGACAAATAAAACGGGCTAGTAGTTAATGCCAACACGCTAGAATTGCCATCCGAAACTATCCAATTATCCCACGACCCACTATGATCATATCCTATATTATAACTATCAAGCAAGTTTTCAAAGTCACCATTATTACTATTAGATTCATCTGGAAGTCTCCAACCAGCTGGACAAATAGAGTTTTCCATGACATACGGTCCATCACTCTCGTCCAATAGGTTATTTAGATCAAAATCGTTTTTATCGTTTTTAGCGTATGCCGCAAGGTGGTTATAGTAGTTCCCCAAACTATAATGCGAATTTCCAGAATTGACACCAGCATTGTAATAAGCCCAAGGGTTATATGGTGCACATTCTGCCCAATCCTCTACGTCGCATGAGAAAATATCAACTGTCTCTTCAAAATCGGCTATCACCTCATTTGGTACTAAAGAGCCAGACCAGTAAAGATCGTCTGGATTAAAGGAGGCTACCTCCAAATTATCACCATACACCGGCAAATAGCCCCAACCAGCGTTATAGAAATCGCTCCATGAATGAATGGTGCCATTTGGCATTGTTGTTGAGTATCTCGGTGTCCAAGTCGCTGTAGTATCAATCACACTACCCCATCCCAAGTCAGTATCGGCATGGGTTAGTGTTACATTGGAATCTAGGTCTAAATCTAGATTCTGCGTCATCCAACATTTATCATCTGCTAGTTTAGAGACCCAGTAAACTTTGTTATCTCTAATATCAATTAATTGTAGTTGGTCACCATATTCTTCTACGGCATCACATATTTCCTGTGTCATGTCTTGCATCTTATAGTAACCATTCAGTTTAGTAACCTCAGCATTCTCAAACGCCATAGACAGGGTTACCGGCACCGGATTAGCCACCAAATTAAAATTAATTACGTTATTATATTCGCCCGAAGCCTGAGTTTCTGAAGCTTTAGCGGCGATTTTAAATTTAATATCATCTCCAGACGCGGTAGATACTGGGCCGGTTGTCTCTTTTAAGGTAGCGAAGTTTTCCGTATCACTATATAATGGCAAACCATTATAGTTAGCCCAAGTTGAACCGTTATCCGTAGAATAAGAATAAGCCCAAGTATTATCGGTCAGGTTAGTATTAGCAGTAATAGTAGGCGTAGCGGCGTAAGCTACACTAGAAAAGGTATTAGATAAACTACTATTTGTGTGGACAAGATTCCTCGTATTATAAGTCGTATTATTACCTACCGTAGCGGTTAACTTATAGCCGCTCACTGCATTCGTGGACACATTTACGTTAACAATATTAGAATCGCTCGCCGTATTAGGCGCGAGATTACTAATGACTAAATCCGAAGAAACCGTAAGTTGTAGGGATGTGTTAAAAGTAAAGTTCACGCCGATGTCTTGTTGATAGGTTAAAGCCGAAACTGAAGGCATAAGAACCTTACTGAGCATAAAACCTAAACCTAGAAAGGCTATTATTTTTATTTTTCTTAACCTCATGACCCCATTATACCATAAGAATTAAAAAGCAAGAAAAATCCCCCGGGATTGCTCCCGAGGGATGTGCCCAAATTTAGCTAAAGTTGAAATTGTGGACACCTGTGCTATTCATGTAGTGGTCGATTCGTTCGTTTCTCCGGTTGCGGAGAACCTCCTTCTTCTTTTCATAGATGTAGCCCTTGCGAGCCCAGCTCGCAATTTTGCACAC